>JANRMB010000120.1:0-4332 GCA_033761985.1 Candidatus Sumerlaeia bacterium
TATGTTCCCCACTCGAGCGAGTTCACCCTTCTGAGTTCCCGTACCAATGAGTTGATCATTCTGGAACCAGCCTCTGTTCTGGGTGGACTGGTTCGTTCCACCGAAGGCCTCCCCTGGGGTGGCGCCACACTACAACTCACCTCGGAGAAAAACGCCAAATTTACCCACGAGGTTGGCACTCTCCCCAACGGCCGATTCCTGTTCAATTCCAATCCTGATTCCCACACTATTACCTTGGAGGTTTCCCTCAAAGTATACCTGCCGGAAAAACTCACCGATATTCCCGCTGGCCGTGAAAACCTTGTCATCGAACTGGAAGCCGGTGGTTCCATCTCCGGAACGGTCCGCAATTTCTCCACTCAGGCCCCGGAATCCGGAATCGCCATTCTCCTCATTCCCTCAGTGGGGGAGTCGGAGTTTACTGAACGACGCACGGTTTCGGATTCCAGCGGTCGCTACGAATTTACTGAACTCCCCGCGGGGCAGTACGATGTTCGAGTGCAAAGCGAAAAGCTTACGGCAACACCCCATCTGGGCGTCACCGTCGCCTCTGGGAAGCGAACGGATAAAATAGATTTCTCCGTTTATCCCGGCCAGGAAATCCGAGGGCTCGTGCTGGACGAGGCCACCGGTGAGCGCATCGTAGCCGCCACGGTCTCCTTACAGAGCAGCGTGGGACCGCAGTTTCTGGAAAAAGGCTCCGCCGAAGCCCGCACAGATGAATCGGGCCAGTTTGTGTTTCAAAACCTCCCCTGCGGATTGTACACGCTTTCGGCCACTGCAGAAGGATATCGTCAGATTCCCGGACCCGAGGGAACTGCCGAGGTTCACCTGCTGGAAAATCAATCCCAGGAACCCGTTGAACTACTCCTTCGCCGTGGCGGCAGTATCGAAGGGCAAGTGCTTGGTCATAACAACGCCCCCGTCCCGAAGGCTTCGGTACAGGTTATTAATGCACCAGATGCACAGTACCGTCTACCGGATGATGTACTTAGAAAACTCACCGTACAAACCGATTCCGGGGGTTCCTTCTTGATTCAGGGGATACCGGTGGATTCCCGTCTCGATCTCATCCTGACGGCAACCGCCACCGGTTATGCCAAAGGGAAAAGCGAACCGCTCATTCTCACCGAGTTTCTTCCCACTACAGTCGCCAACGTCTTCCTGAAATCAGGAACTCCTCTTCTGGTTCGAGTAGAAGGGGAGCACGGCTTTGGATTGGGCGATGCCGAAGTTCGATTCGTTTCTGCAGAATTCCACGGCGATCCCGAACCCGCCGGATGGTCCACCAAAACGGGGGCCATGGGCGAGGTTACGCTGATGGATCTCCCGGCTGGAGTTGGTCGTGTGCAGGTTTCCAAAAAGGGTTACCTCTCCGATTCCCGCGAGGTCGCTCTTCCGGCCGATGACCGGATCGATTTCGTTCTGGCCAAATCCAACACCATCGTGGGGCGTGTGGTGGATGATGCCGGCGTTCCTTTCTCCGAAGGCTGGGTTCAGGCTTCTGCCGAGCAAGGCTCTTTCGGCGGTGGGCGCGCCACCATTCAACAAAACGGATTCTTCACCATTGAGGGAATCGGTTCTGGTACATTTACACTGGAAGCGGAAGGCGTCCGCGCCACACCCATTGGGAAAAATGCCGTGCGCCGAATTCTCCGTCGAGTTCGTTCCGGTGAAACTCAGGCCACCATCACCATTCCACTTCGCGGGCGCGTTCAGGGGCAAATTCTGGAGTCCTCCACCCTCAACACAATCCCCAATAGTACCGCCTCACTTCAGGGGAAATACGAGGTGGAGCCCGGCGTTCTGCGGGATTTCCGCGCCACCTTTAGCATGGGGGAAAACCCCGGAGAGTTCGACTTCACGGCCCTCCCCCCGGGCGAGTACACGCTAACAGCTTCGGCCCCCAACTTTATACCCGAGAAAATTGAGCCCTTCCGCATCGGTTCCCCAGGCTGGAGGAATCTCGGCAAAATCCTACTCAACAGCGGAGCGCAGGTCACCGGCACTGTGGTCGATGCCCAAACGGGTCAACCCGTCTCCGGAGCCATCGTTCAACTCGTAGAATACAAACGCACCGCCCGAACCAATTCGAAAGGCGAGTATCGCATCGCCGCCTTGGAAGCGGGAATCACAGACGTGGAGTTTACCCACCCCGATTACAAGAAAACGGTTCTCAATCTGGTGCAGGTGCGGGAAAACAAGAAAACTGAACTCGGCCGAACCAAGCTCCAACCCGGAGCCACTCTGCTGATTCGTGTGCTCGATTCCAAACGTGATCCTGTGGCGAATGCCAAGATCTCCGTTCGGGAAATGGGGGTGGAAAAAGCTCGGAACTCCTCCACCGATGCTTCGGGAAGAAGTACCGTGCGGGGATTGGAAGCGGGGAGTGTGTACATCTCCGTCTCCAAATCTTATCGCGATGGAACGCTCACCAAATCTCAGGAAAAAACCGTCGCCGCCAACGATGTTGCCTCGGTGGAAATCATCCTGGAAGGCGGTCTGCAATTGGAGGGGCAAATCGTTCCCCCTCCGAACCGGAACATTCTTTCCCCCTTCGTAAAACTCATCCCCATCGAACCCGACGGACGCCCCCTGGTGCGGGGAGAAATCGCCGTTCCCGTTTCCAATACCAACCAGTTCAAAGTTCAGAACCTCACGGGTGGCAACTACCTGCTCCTTACCCAGCTCAGAGTCTCCAACGAGGTTGCTCGTTGGCATCAATCCATCAAGCTGACCGATCCCCGGACCTCACTCACGTTGCAACCTCCATCTGGAAGCCTACAGGGCAAGGTTCTCTCCCAAACGTCACTCTTCGAACTGGCGCCTCTGGAGAAAGCCCATATCCGGCTTCGGGCCCTCTCTTTCCCTCAATCGGGGTACGGTTCGCTCCAAAGCTGGTGGGAATGGCAAACCTTGGCCGATGGTACCGGTGCCTTTAGAATCCCTTATCTTCGGGGTGGAGAGTACGAACTGGTTGTCACGCCACAAGGATCGGAAAACCCCTGGGTGGATATCATCACCCTACAAACCGGCCAGCAAAAAGACATCGATGTACTGATCCCGGCTTCCCAACTCAAGGCTCCCGGAACATTCGCCCCTTTTTGGTTTGAGGAATAACTCACCGCATTTCTAGAAAATAGTTCTTGATGTTCAAGGCGTAGACTTCCACGGTCTGGACAAACACTCCAACCATGCGGAGACCGGCTAATGGTTCCTGAGCCGAAAAAAATCCTGATTCTCTGCGGCGGCCCCTCTTCCGAGTACGTTGTTTCACTCACCTCCGCGCGTACCGCTTCCCACCATCTTGATCGTCATCGCTATCATCTGCGCATTTGCTGCCTCGATGAATTCGGTCACTGGATCTTCCCCGATGAAGTTTGGTCCAGCGAAACTCCCCCGTCCCGCGTGGAAAAACTCTTCGATCTCCTTGATATGCCCGACCTTGCCCCGCGCAATTATTTTCATCGCATGAACATGCCCCAAGCTCTGGGGCGCATTCAGGATTGGGCACCCGACATGATTCTCCCCGTGATGCACGGTGCCTTCGGGGAAGACGGACGGCTTCAGGGCGTGCTCGATTTTCTCGGCTTCCCCTACGTAGGCTCCGGTGTTCTGGCCAGCGCCCTATGCATGGATAAACGCCGCACCAAGGACTTTGTGGCCGCCCACGGTATCCGTACCGCCCGCCACATGATGCTCAAATCTCGTTCCGCTACCAACCTGCTGGAAGATCAACTCGCCGCCTGCGGTAACCTCCTCCACTGGCCGTTGATTGTAAAACCCAACAGCGGCGGCAGTAGCTTGGCCTCCGGTTTGGCACACAACAACGAGGAACTCCGAGCCCTTGTGTTCCGAGCTTTTGACGCCGATGAAGAAGTCCTGGTGGAGGAATTCGTTCGCGGCACGGAAGTAACCTGCGCAGTGCTTGACCTCGCGGAGTCCTTCGGCGGCCGAGTCGTTTGCCCACCCACCATGATTCGCCCCAAACTCGGCGCTTTCTTTGACTTCGATTCCAAGTATCGCCCCGGCGCCACGGAGGAAATCACCCCCGCGCCATTCCCCGAAAAAATCAACCATCGCATTCAAGCCATTGCGGAAAAAGCCCACGATGTCCTCGGCTGCCGTGGAATGAGCCGCACAGACTTTATTGTGAATGAAGATGATTATCCCATCTTCCTCGAAGTCAATACTCTCCCGGGTATGACGAGTACTTCCCTCCTTCCCCAAGGGGCAGCCGCCTGCGGCCTCAACCTGACCAGTCTGCTTACGGGCCTGATTGAAGGCGGTTATGAGCGCGTCATTGAAGAAAAAATGCGCAAAAGCCGCTGA
>JANRMB010000121.1:0-17407 GCA_033761985.1 Candidatus Sumerlaeia bacterium
TCCATGCCCTCGGTAACGTCCCGCTGGGAAAGGCGTTCCAAACCGGCGTTCCTGAGTCGCGAAAACTCTTCCTCGTTCAACCCCGCTAAAATCAACCGGCGGTTCTGCGATTCCAGCAGCTTGTGAACGGCGGCCAAATCCAGAGCGGCGTTGCTGTTGAGTCGTGCCTCGTGGCCCATGTCCAGAACCACCACGCGAACCCGGGCGGGGAGTCGTTCGGCCCAGGCGATCAGGTTGGGCATGTGGTGAAGCCGGTTGAGCCCGCGTTGGGTTTTGCGGAGATGAAACACGGCAATTCCCGAGGGAATTGGTTCGCCGCCGGGGAGGTTCTTGATGTGCTGCGATTCCTCCAACTCGGCGATGGGCCGAATCAAGTCCATGAAAACAATCCACCCAAGCAACAGCACCGGGGGAACCATGGAATAGCGATCCACAAACAGATAGGCGAGTGTCCCCATGGCGCTGCCGAGAGCGAAGAGCCCCCAGATGGCGATCAGCAAGACCAGGCGCCGCGCTCCGGGGCTCCGGTGAAGGTTCTTCACCACTCGCACGCTGGAAAGCGCCAGCGTTTGCCGCTTCTGGCGGTCGCGGAACCAAAACCACGTATGGGCCGCCTCCAGCCCCAAATCCGTAATCACCCCGGTGACGTGGGTGGTGCGAATCACACCGTTGGAAATCCGCGTGATGGTGGCGTTCTGTACCCCCATGGCCACGGAGGCCACAGCCGTCATAAAGAAAATCCAAACGTTCGAGCCTCCGAAGTCGCCCCCCTTCATTTCCAGACCCAGCCCAAAGATGAAGAGCAACGCCGCCTCCAGCAACATGGGGAGAACGTAGATGGATTCCCAGCCCCGGCGTCGGCCTGTCTCGGTGGCGAGGCCGGAGATAAATGCTCCGAGGAAGAAGCTGATCAGAATAACAAAAGCAAATGCCGCCAGCCCCCATTTGCCTTCCACCACCTCGCGCCCCAGGTTCGAAGTCGTCCCCGAAATATGCGAACTCACCGTGCCACAGGTGAGAACCGTCAGGATGTTGGTATATCCGGCAATCCAGGCAAGGGTTACAGCAAGTCGGGCTTGTTGGGTGAAAGAATGGGCTTGGGCGATGAACACAGTGGCAAAATCCGAACAAAATGTTCGGTATTCGCGGGGGACGGGTCAATCGAAGAGGGGGTGCATTCCTCCAACACGGCTTCAACTCACCAACGTCAAATTCCCGAAATCCAAAATCCTTCCCGAGGACGTTTTCAAATCGTCGAGATCAAGGAGCCTCAACCTCAATAAACCCCTTGGACGAGAGACGTTTTTCCGAGGTCAAGGCGCGTGAGACAAAGAGGACGAAGGCGTAGCGGCGCTACGGCGAGGAGTCTGAGGCGAGCAGCAACACAGACATCGGGAAAACGGACTCGTCCAAAAAAGGAAGTCGGCGGATCGTAAAATCCGCCGACAAGAACAGTGGCACACCCTAAGGGATTCGAACCCCTGACCTTTGCGTCCGTAGCGCAACGCTCTATCCAGCTGAGCTAAGGGTGCGCTGGATGAAGGACGCACAGCACGCCACGAAGACCCCCGGTTGTCAAGAGGGGTTTCTTCGATTGGGCGGTGTTTTTTTTCGCCGGGGCTAAATACCGAGGTTGTGGTTTTGGCAACGCCCCTTGACAGAGGGCCGATTATCACTGTTCCCTTTGCCCGTTCCCCACCACCTTCCCACCACAAAGTACCCCAACGCCCATGTTCGACGTCTCCCAGGTCAACCTCCACTACGGCGAGCGCCATATCCTCAAGAACGCCACGTTCAAAATCGACAACGGCGAGCGGGCCGCCATCATCGGCCCCAACGGCGAAGGGAAGTCCACTCTTCTCAAGGTCATCGCGGGCCTGATCACCCCCGAGTCCGGCAGCGTTTCCACCATCTACGGCGCCGAAATCGGCTACCTCCCGCAGGACGTTATCATCGAGACCGACCGCTCGGTGGAGGAGGAGTGCCGCACCGTCTTCCAGGAAGTTCTTGATCACGAAGCGGAAATGCGCGAGATCGAAGAAAAAATGGGGCATGCCACCGATACGGATTCCCCCGACTTTGTGGCCATGACGGAGCGCTACGACTACCTCATGCACGAGTGTATGCGGCGCGATATCTACACCATGGATTCCACCATCGGCAAGGTGATGACCGGTCTCGGGTTCAGCCCCAAAGATTTGCAAAAGCCCTGCAACACCTTCTCCGGCGGGTGGCAAATGCGCATCGCTCTCGGGAAAATCCTTCTGAGCAACCCCGACGTTCTCCTGCTCGACGAACCCACCAACCACTTGGACATTGAGACCATCAACTGGCTCGCCGACTGGCTTTCCAACCACGATGGTTCGCTCCTGATGGTCAGCCACGAGCGGTTCTTCATGGACCGGTTGGTGAATAAAGTCGTGGAACTCGATCGCGGGAACGTCATCGTTTACCGGGGGAACTACACGGAGTCGCTCATCAAGCGTCAGGAACGCCGGGAAAACCAACGCCGCGCCTACGAAAACCAACAGATTGAACTCGGCCAATTGCAGCGCTTCATCGATCGCTTCCGTTACCAGGCCAGCAAAGCCTCGCTCGTGCAATCGCGCATCAAGCAAGTGGAACGCATGGACATTATTGAGGCGCCCTCCGAGGATCAGGGAACAATCGCCTTCGAGTTCCCCTCAGCGCCTCGCTGCGGTAAAGAGGTGCTCATGGGCACCGGCATCCGCAAATCCTACGGCCCTCTGAACGTCCTCAAGGGGATCGACTTCAACCTTTACCGAGGGGAAAAAGTCGCCCTCGTGGGGGTCAACGGCGCCGGGAAGTCCACCCTCATGAAGATCCTTGCCCAAAAGGATTCCTCTGATGCCGGCACCATTGTTCACGGCAGCGGCGTGGAGATGGAATACTTTGCTCAGTATGACTACGAGGATCTGCACCCCGATAACACCGTGCTCGGGGAATTCCTCAGCAAAGCCCCGCTGTCCGTCAGCAACAAAGCCCGAGACATTCTCGGGGCCTTCCTTTTCCGCAAAGACGACGTGGAGAAGAAAATCTCCATGCTCTCCGGCGGGGAAAAAACACGCCTCCGCCTAGCCCGCATGCTCTGTGGAAAAGCCAATCTCCTCCTCATGGACGAACCGACGAACCACTTGGACATCGGCAGCCGCCTCACGCTGGAAAACGCCCTCCAGCAGTACGATGGCGCCGTGGTGCTCGTCAGCCACGACCACTATTTCCTCAACAACGTGGTCACGCGCATCGTGGAAATCCGCGACGGTCAGGCATTCTCCTTCCCCGGCAATTACGAGGACTACACCCGCATGAAGGAACGCATCACCGCTCTGGAACAACAGAACGGCACACCGCAAAGCGCTGCACAGCTTCTTGCCAATACCAGCGTCGCCGTCCCCGTGGCCGTCAAAGCCGCCCCCACCGCCTCGCTCAACGCCGGAGCCCCGGAAAAAGCCCAGAAGGAATCCAAAACTTCCTCCTCCACCGCCGTGATGGAACTCTCCAAAGAAGAAAAAAAGGCCCTCAACGACGAACGTAACCAGTTGATGAAGGACTTGAAGAAGCTTCAGAAGGATTTGGCTGCGCTGGAAGAAGCCGCCCTCACCGCCGATGAAGCGCTGCAGGAACTGGAAGCAGCCCTCTCCAACCCCAAAAACGCCAGCAACCCCGATGCCCTTGCCAAACTCAGCCGCGAACTCCCCAAAGCCCGGGAAGCCGCCCAAAAAGCCGAGCACGCTTGGACGAGCCACCAAATGGCCGTGGACGAAATGGAATCCCGCCTGCGCGAAGTGCAGGATAAACTCGGTCAGGCATAGGCGTTAGAGTCTCCCATCGAGGAGGGCTTCTCCCTCACTCCGCTCCTCATTCTGGATTGCCCCACTTGGGCGGGCGTCCCCATCGTCTCTTTCCACACTTCGAAGCCGAAGGGTTCAGAATCGCCATGAGGATTCTCGCCACGGGTGCTCTGCAGGGGCAGGGCGGTATTCAGTTTCATATGCGCAGTTTTCTCAAGGCTCTGGATGAAGCGGGTTTTGAGGTCTTGTGCCTTTCCAGCAACGTGAACACCGATCCCCGGCAGCGGGAATCCATCGCCGAACAGTTTCCCTTCCCGCTTTCCCATCGGGTGGAGTTGGTGGACTTCACACTCCAGCAGGGCGGAAGCTTGGCGAAGTTTCAGGGGCTCCGCAGGCGGATTCAGGCGTTTCGGCCCGATTGTTTTGTGGCGTGTGGTCATGGTTGGGGGAATGCCGTGGTGGCGGGGTTGTGTGGCCGAAAGATTCCGCGCATCTATTTTGAGGTGATGGTGGGGGAGAAGCTACTCCCGTGGAAGGATTCGCGTCGGCATTACCCGTGGGTGTTTTCGCATTTCTTCACCCAATCGGAGGCGGTGGGGGAAAAACTCCAGGTGGAGTTGGGGCGTCCGCGACTTTCGTTCACCGCGATTCACGCCTTCCCACAGCATCATGAGTCGTTGTTTCCACTCCCGGCCGTGAAATCGGGGACGCCAAAAAAAGGGGAACTGCGGATGGCGTATTTTGGTCGGGTGGTTCCGCACAAACGCCCCCGGTTGATGGCCGAGCACTTTGCCGCCGTGCAGGATTTGGTGGGCGAGTATCACGTGTATGGTTCGGGTCCTGAGCGGGAGGAGATCGAGCGGGTGGCTCGGGAGTCAGGGTTTGCGGGGCGGATTGTTTGCCATGGGCGTTACCCCGAGGGGGAAGCCTACTACAAACTGCTGGCCGGGATGGATTTTCTGGTGTTACCGACCATCGGAATGGAGGGAAGCCCCCTGGTTCTTCTGGAGGCCATGAGCTGCGGTGTGCCCTATGTGGCGTGCGACACCGGCGGGATCCGCGATTACACCTTCCCCGCCGGGCACGGGGCGGTGACGGGTCGCAGCGCGGAGGAGTTTGTGGCGGGTGTGCGCCAAATAGCGGAAACGTTGATTTCCGGGGGTATCAACCGGGCCGCTCTTCAGCAACACTTTGTGCAACACTATAGTTTTCAGGCCTGTAAGGGGAACTGGCTGCGGGAGTTGCAGCGGTTGGGAATCGGGTAAGGGGGAGAACCTCCATGGCGATTGTCATTGTTGGCGCCGGGGTTGTGTCCCCCATCGGGGTTGGAATGCCCGCGTTTTCCAAGGCGTTGTTGCAGGGGGAGTGCGCCATTCGGCGGGAATTGCTTCCGGGGTTCGAGGCAGAAATCCCTTTGGCTCGCGCGGATTGTGATACACCCCACGGTGAGGACCGCACCCTGGGGTTTCTGCGTGTTTGCCTGCGGGAGATTGAGCCGCTTTTGCGCTCATTCCACCGGGTGATTCCCCCAGAAGAACGGGCGGTGTTTGCCGCCACCAGCAAGGGGGCGATTTTGAGCGAGTGGGAGAGCCCGGGGTGGGCTCGGCAGCATTTTCTGGAGTTGTGGGCGGGGGATGTGGCGAGATTGCTGGCGGTGGAAACAGACTCCCGGGGGCCCATGGGGAGCTTGGTGGGGGCCTGCGCCACGGGGCTCGGCAATTTGATTCGGGCGGCCCGCGCTCTGGATTCCGGAGATTGCCGCATCGCGCTCGTTGGCGCCAGCGAGGCGACTCTTCATCCTGCGTATTTGGCCTCGTTTCTGAATCTAAAGGCCTATTCCCCCTCTGGTTGCAGACCCTTCGATGCCGCCCATAACGGATTTGTGGCGGGTGAAGGGGCCGCCGTTCTGGTGGTGACGACCCAAGCCGAGGCGGAAGCGTTGGGCGTTCCCGTGCTGGCGGAGGTTTGCGGCTGGGCCGAAGGCGCCGACGCCTTCCACCCCGTGGCAATGGATGCCTCCGGGGAGAGCATCAAGGCGGTGGGGCGCAAGGCTTGGCGGCGTTCCGGTTGCCCCCGGGTGGTGGGGGTTTCGTGCCACGGAACAGGAACCGTGGGGAACGATACAGCGGAAGCTGTGGCGCTTCAGCATTTATGGCGCGAAGGAATGTTCTCCCAAAGTCCGGTTTGTCATTCGCTCAAGGGGGCCACCGGGCATTTGATGGGAGCAGCCGGATTGGTGGAAATTGCCTCGGCTTTGGTCTTCCTGCAAGAAAGAAGGATTGCCCCAACAGGAGGTCTTCGGGAACAGTCCGTTGACTCCACGGGGTTGAATTTTCCCCGGGAAACGCTCTCACTTCCGGAGTTGGAATACCTCCTGAAGTGGAGTTTTGGTTTTGGCGGTTCGATTGCTTCGGTGATCCTTCGCAGGGGTTCCCGGGTGTGAACGACACAAATCGCCACCCCTTGGAACAGCCCGGATTGATTCTTGTCCCATAAGGGGGCTGGAAATTTCCGGAAAAGTCTCAATACATACGAGGAAGAATACCCATGAAAGACTGGATTAAAATCATCGCCGCGGGGTTATTGGTGGCTTCACCGATGATGCTGGCGGCACAACAGACGCTGTACGTTAAAACGACCGACGCCGAGCTGCGGAGTCAGCAGGGCTCCGGCGGAACACTCGTCGCCAAGGTACCCCAGAATACCAAGCTCACGGTGCTGCGTCAGGCGGGGTTGTTTTATCAGGTGCGTACAGCCGATGGGAAGGAAGGATTCATCAGCAAGATCAAGGTGCAGGATTCTTCCGTGGGCGGTGGAGGCGGTGGCCTTGGCGGTTTGGTGAAGGATGATCGCCAGTTGACGACCATGCGCAGCCAATCCGTGAACCGCGGTGTGGCCCCTCAAACTCAGGAGCAGGTAACCGCCGGGCTTCTCCCTGAGCAGGCCGTGGCAATGCATACTGAAACAGAAAAACTTGCCAACGCCATCACCACCGCCGAGGTGGATGCATTCGCCGTAGCCGGAGGACTGAAATGAACACAGTAGATCGTCGCGTATTTCTGCGTTTGGGTGTGGCCACTGCCGCCACTGTGGGGCTGGTGGGTTGTGGAGGCGGTGCCTCTGGTGGTGGGCTGAGTTCCTCAGATTTGGGGACACTCGTACAAACCGGAGTCACCATCGGTACCGGCGACGCCGCCAAAGGGGAACAATTCGGCAACGCCACCTCTGCTTTGGCCGGAGCCACCAGTGATGTCTCTCCCGAGCAGGAGTTTCTCCTCGGTGAAGGCGTCTCCGTAAAACTTTACAGCACCGTGGGTCCCCGCCTGGCGGATGAACAACTTCAGCGCTATGTTAATTTGGTGGCACGCACCGTGGCCCAACAAAGCAGCCGCCCCGATTTGCAATTCTCCGTGGCGGTGCTGGAGACCGAAACCGTCAATGCCTTCGCTGCTCCCGGGGGATTCCTCTTCGTCACCAGTGGAACGTTGAAAAAGCTCAAAACCGAGGCCGAACTCGCCGCCATCATGGGCCATGAAATCGCCCACGTTACCGAACGCCACATGATTAAAACGTTCAAACGTGCCCGGTTGTTGGAAGCCGCCAACGCCACGCTTGCGGCCGTGAATGCTGCGGAGCACTCCAAGAATATCGATCTTGGGAACGACCTTTTGCTGAACCGCGGATTGGATCAAAACTTCGAATTTGAAGCCGACGACGTGGGTCTTCAGTTGGCCGCGCTTTCCGGTTATGATCCCCAACCGTACCGCAACTTTCTGAATGTGCTGGCCAGCGATCCCACGCTGAAGGGCGGATTCCTGCAAACGCACCCCTCGGCAACGGCGCGTCTCAACCGATTGCAGGCTCTCTACGCCGGAGATCTCGCCGGTGCTGGAGGCCAAACCCTGGCCGATCGCTATCAACAGCAGGTGCTCGCCAAGCTGACGTAATCCCGAATCAACCTTCAGGGAATCACCCCACACCATGACGAGTGAACCCACCGTCCCCGTTGCATCAGGGAAACAGAAACCAAAGGCCAAGTGGAGGAAACGCCTTCTACTTGGCCTGCTCTCTTTATGCGCTCTGGTGCTTTTGGTGCTCCTCGTTCTTCCTGCGGTTGTAACATCCGGGATTGTGGTTCGCCAAGGATTGGCGGTGGCGGAGAAGAGTGTCCCCCTTACCATCACTACGGAACGCCTGAAATTCGGGTGGTTCCATGATTTGCAACTGCGGAATCTGGTGGTGCGTGATGCAGCCAGTGGCGAGTTGCTAATCGAACTGGATTCCCTTCAGGCTCCTCTGTCCCTCACCGATCTGTTGACGGGTGGAATTCCGGAAACCCTCGAACTGGATATTGCCGGTCTGAGGTTTCATCATCTGGTTTCCGCCGATGGAAGCACCAACCTTGATGCGCTGCTCCAATCCCTGAACTCCCAACCGGCAGCAGAAGAACCCAAGCCCAAAACACCAGCGGAACCCTTCGCCATACCCGTGGAGCGCATCACGTTTCGCGCCTCCAACTGGAGTCTGATTCATGAGAACGCCGCAACGGGTCAGGAATTCCGCCTCAACCTCAATCAACAACAATTGGATTTCCTTCGTTCCGCCGGAACGCTCGATTACACCATGCAGGGTGACGCCCGCAGCGGTGATCTCACGGTGCCGTGGTCGGTTGCCGTGGGGCTGCAACGCATTGTGGATGCAGAAGGTTTTCCCACGCCGCTCACCAGTGCTTTGACCTTTGAGTTCCGCGAAGGACTTGGCGATCAACCCGATGTGCAACTCATCGCTGATGCCGGAAAGCGTTCAGGGCTATTCAACGCCACTGTGGATTTAGTGAAGATCCAACAACTCTTGCTCCCGTTTCTCCCCACGCCGGAACCCCTGCTACAAAAAGGGGCGTTGCGATTCTTTCTGGAGGTGGAGGAACGCGCTCCGAATATTCTCTCCATCCACGCGGATCTCAAGCAGGAGCCGTTGGAGCTTTTCACCGACAAGTTTCCCGCCCCGAAAGAAGCACTCTTTCAAATACCCGCCCACGATTGGATCACCCGTGGCGAGGTGGATTTGGCCGGGGGGAAAGCCGGGAATTTGGAGTCGCGCCTACAAGGCGATTGGCTACAACTAGAGGCTCGCATGGGGGGAGTCGCCATGGGCGCCATGTATCCGGAACTCACCACGGGGACACTGATGGTCTCCGTCCCCGTGGGGCATTTGCTGCAACGTGCTCAAGAGGCCGTGGAATTACCCAATCTTGAACTTGATGGTCTGGTGTTGCAGGTGGCGTTGAATGACCTTCAATTGGCGGAGGGAGTCTTTCAGGCGCAGCAGAAGTTGCACCTGACAACAGACGGGGGAAATGCATGGCGCGCAATTCAAGGATACAAACTGCCGCGCACCAATCTTCAATTGAATCAACAGGCATTTTGGAATGTGGAACTTGCCACGCAAGAGTTGCGCGTGGAGTCCCTTGAGGTGGCGCACGAACTGTTTCTCCTGGAAGCACCTGAAGCGGTATGGAATCAATCCACACAGCACGGAAGCGCGACGTTGGGTTTTGAAATTGATACACCCCAACTTTTGGATGTGATGGAATCCTTGACCGGAACAACCGGCTTTTGTGTGGAGGAGCCGATTGTCGCTTCCGCCTTTTGGAAGGGGACACTGGAAGAGCATCAACTCGAGCTCCTGGCCCAAACACCGGCGATTTCAGCTCCAGTAAATGGTGTTTCCATTCCGGAGGGTCAGCATCGTGTGGAATTCGTCGGCAATCCCCTTCAAACCGCACAGGGTCTTTTGCAGCACGCATTCGGCCCCTCCAGCTTGGAGCTTCTCGTCACCGCGCAAAAACTCACGGAAGTGGAAGCCGTGGCCGAAGGCGTGATTTACCCCTTCGACTTTACGGATTTACCCGAACCCTTGATGGCCTATGCTTCGGTGATGCCCACCGATCTCAACTTTCTCTTGGGCTCGGCTATCGATACGGGGACACTGGAAGGATACGTGGCTTCCAATCTCACGATTCAGGGCCCATCGACTCTGGTGTACCCGGTGGAAACGGCAGTACAGGCGGAAGGGATTTTCACCGCTCCGTTCGATGCTCTTCGCCTTCAAGGGACTGCACAGGCCAATCAACTGGCTGCTGCGGAGTGGGCAGTGGATACGAATCCTGAACAGACCAGCATCGTGGGCTATGCCGCTTCTCTTCAATCGGCTTTGGAATTGGGGCGCGCTCTTCTTCCGGAACAGCTCCCGGAAAGCCTTGTCACGCTGGGTCCGGATAGCTGGGTTCTTGGTGGTGTGGAGTCGCAGTTGGTGATGACGGAGATCCCTTCCGCCAACGGTGTGGGTGATGTGCAGATTACCGCCGATGATGTGGCCGCCCCGGATTATGCGGTGCAATTGCTGCAAACGGCTGTGGGGATGGATTTCCGGTTCGATTCCTCTCAATCCAAGCCTGCTCAATTGGGGACACTGAACGCCACCGTGGGGGAGATCTATGCCCAGGTGTGGCAAGTGGTGAACCTCCAGGCCACGGCTGATCTTTCCGGCGTGTTGGAACAACACGTCCCTTCCGCCTCTGTTCAATTCGAAGGTTTGAACGATCTGGCCCAGAGTATCTCCGTTCTCCCCGGCACCACCGCAGAGATGAAGAATCTGCGCTTTACGGGTCCCGTGGAACTCGAGTCTGCGAAGTTTCAAATCGCCGATCAACTCAGTGCTCAGGTTGGAAATGTTTTTTATGAAAACGAGACCATCGCTTACGAGGCATTACTACAGATCGATTCACTGGAGTTTCTCAATCCGTCTCTGTCCCCATTTGAGCTCATGCTGGCTGCTGCCTCAGGCAAAGTGGAGACATCATATCGTGGACTAATCCCCACCACAGCACAACGGTTGATGTCTGCGGAGGCTTTCAGTTGGAAGAGCGAATTGATCCTGAGTGATTTGATTCATCCCACGGTCTATGCCGAAGGATTGAATCTAAGGGCCGAGGCGTTGCTTTCCCCGGAATCCCTTTCGTGGAGCACTTCCGCAAACTTGAATCAGTTGCGGGCTGAACAGGCTTTACCGGTTGAGGGCTTTGAGTTGCAGCACAAGGGAAGTCTGACCCCCGAGGGGCGCTTAACCTGGGAACCCACAGTATTGCTGGTGGATAATCTTGGCGTCGATGTCTTGAGCGAAGGAGAGCTCAGTGTCCCCAGCCTGATGGCGGCGGATTTCCCGGCATCACTTCCCGCAGAAGTGATGGAGTTGCTGCGTCCCCTTGATATGCAAACGAGTTCCACGATCGCCCTTCAACTCGAGGCACTCAACGATGACTTTGTTCCCATGCGTTTGGCGGGGGACACAGTAGTGGTGCTTCAGGCTTCGTTAAATGAGAATGAGGGGTTGTTTCTCACTCCCGCAATTCAGGCCAACTCCGTTGGTGTTTCACTTCCTGAGTTGGTGAAGTTGGAGAATCTTCGTGGTGCATGGACACTTCCCTACGAAATAGGTTTTGAGCAACCTCTCCCCGTTCTTCGCCCCGATAGTCAGGGCCTTTTCACCGTGGAATCACTACGGATTGAAGCGGGCCCAAAACCCGTCACCGTGGGGGGGATTTTGATTCGCGCTCAAGGATTGAACAACGGATTCACAGGTCGTGTAACAATTGGAGATTTGCTTCAGGGCTCCGCATCGTTGACCGGTGAATATATTCCCCGGAGTACATCGCCGGGGTTCCGAGGTGAGCTTCATGTGGTGGGGTTGAACATGCAGGCGCTCAACGATCCCAACAGTAGCAGCCGGCAATTGGTGAATCTGTTGGGCTCCTACGAGTTGCCGATTCGCGCTCTGGTACGCAACCCCCTCGATGCCTTGCGGGTAGAGGTCTTCACCTACGATTTGGAGCCCGATGCGTTACGTCGCCTTTTGGTGGCGGTGGTTGAAAGTCTTCAACTCAGCCAAGTGAACAACGCCCTGGCTCTGCTGCGTTTGAGCCCACCCGTAAGTGCTGTGGCTCGGCTCTCCTACGGGTTGCTGACCATGTGTTCCGAGGTGCGCGTGACCGCCGGACCCACGGTTCCACTTTCCATCATTCAGAACCAACCCATCTCTGAAGTCGGTGCCCTGTATTCCGGGGAACTTTTGGCCAACTTCTACACTCAAATCAAATTGCTCCAAGCGGCTCTTCAAGCCCAAACTCTGGAAGAAGTTATAAACGTATTCGCCCCCACGGAGACGACCGATGTTGTTGACCCCTCAGTATAGATTTTTTGTTCTACCGCTTTCTCTTTGCGTGTGTTCTCTTGCACTGCAGGGGTGCGGGCCACTGTTCAACCTCAACATTAAAGTCTTGGGTGAACAAACAAGTCTGGAGAACCAGGTGCTGGGTAGCTACGCCACTCTGGGGAACGAGTTGCTTGCCTACAGCAGTGTGCGGGGAGTGGAACCCGATGGCTCGCTCCGGGCGCCTAAGGAAACCACCGAAAGCCAGAAGCAGGTCTTCGCCGCGCTTCAAAATCGCCGCTACAACTCCGATGATATTCAGCGGCTCCTCATCGCCGGTATTGTGGGTGAAACCAATCAGGGGACACTCGAGATCCTGAAGGACCCCCCGCGCGATTTCCCCTTCACCCGCGAACAGGTGGAGCAGTTGGTGGCCGAGGAAAACTCCGACCGTGCCATTCTGTTGAATCGCCTGAATACCACGGTAGTCTCAGATGCTCCCAATCGGGATGAAGAGATTCGTTGGGTTTTTGCCACCATCAATCAGGAGATCGCCCCCCAGGGTTCTCCTCTGCAAAACCGTGCGGGTGATTGGTCCACAAAATGATTCGCCGTTCCTTCCCACTTACCTCTGTCCCCCTCGCCGTCGGGGCGCTATTTCTGATTTCAGATGCGCATGCCGCAGAGACTCCCGGTTCTCATCCCTACGGATTCTATTTGGAGCGGCTCACCACCACCCCGGAAGATGATCTGCAACCGGCGCTTTCTCCTGATGGCAAGTGGCTGGTGTATCAAACCATGGCCACGGGTTTGGGTGATTTAATGCTCCTAAACCTTGAGGATGAAACCCTGCTCGATCGCCGTGCCCTGAATCCGCATCCCGCCGCAGATTCCGAGCCCCGCTTCACTCCCGATGGGAGTGCCGTAATCTGGAAAAGCTATCGGGGGGATATCTACGGTGATTACTGGGGTTTCCGTTTTCCAGAAGGCAATGCCATACGCCTTACCGCCGGAGTTCAGGAAGAACAGTTCATCGGGTTTGAAACCAGTGAGCAATCACTAATACTCAAGCTCGAAACACGCTCCGCCTCGGGAGCTGTGGGGACGGAGACACCCTCTCTTCAAAAGATCCTCAACCTATCACCCACAGGAAGAACAGGTGATACAGGTCTCACCATCAAACCCATGGTGCTTGATGATACCAACAACGATGGTATTCTTTCCCTTGAACGCGGCGACGCTCCGTCCCTCTGTGTGATGGATGGCTCACTCGTATTGAAGCAGCTTACGCCTCCGCTACCAGTGGTGGGGGATATCTCCATAGCCGGGAGTGAGGTGGTCTTTTCCGCTCGCTTCGGGGGACAGGCCGATGTATTCCGGCTCCGTAACACCTTCCCCGTCGGTACCAAGGATTTGGAGGAATCCCTTTTACGACTACAAAGCAACCCCTCTTTCAATAATCAGGAACTCCTTCTCTTCGCGGCACAGGTGCGCAACGCTCTGCGGGAAGTGTATCCGTCCCCCCGGGCCATTGAAGGGTATGTGCAACTGCTGGAAAGTTATCGGCGGATGCAGCTGCCCAAGCGGTTGCAACTCGAGGTCACGCGTGAACACAATCGCCTGCGCGATTTATTCCCGGAACTCACCCCCACGTGGGATCGTTGGCAAGCCGTGGCGGAGTCCGGAACAAACGAGGCTCAGAGCCTCGCCACATTCCGTCGTCTGGAATCGGAAGCTCGCTCCCGTGGGGACATGGCTGAAGTCGCGCGCCTTCTCCGCGAGGAAGCGCTCATGCATCAACAGCAGGGGCGTTTGCTGGAGTCCAAATCCGCCTATTCCCGTGCGTTGGAACTCACGGAAGTTCCACCCCAGTTGCGGAATACGCTCCGTTGGGAAATGCTGAAATTCACCACCAGCATAGCCCCTGATGACGCTGCGGTTCTCTTCGAGGAACTTATGCAGGCCCCGGTGGAGGAACTTCCTGAGGCGCGTTTTCAACTTTTGGAATCGTGGCTGAATGCCCTCCCCATGGCAAACGCTCCCGCTGAGGAGCAACTTCCCGAACTGCGGTTATTAAGGGGACGCTCTGTGTCCCCCTATGTGGTGCTCCATACACAATTAAAGGAGGCACAACTCCTGGCCGATGCTGGAAATGCCTCCGAAGCGCTTCAGGTGCTCGGCGCCATCACTTTGGATGAATCTCTCGATGCCCTCTATCAGCAGGATCTTCAGGTTGCTGTTGGCGAGTTGGAGTTGCGTCTTGGTCGGGATGAAGAAGCTCTTCGGCGATTCCGGAATCTTTTTGTGTCGTATCCGGAACCACGGTGGTCAGACAATCGGGCCCGTTATCTGGAACTCCGTGAAGAGTATCTTACAACCGCTCTGGCCGAGGCAAATCGCTCGCTGCGGTTGGGTGATGCACCCTTGGCGTTAGTTCAATTCCGAACCATCCTCGAGCTACTCCCCAATTCAGTGGAAGCGGTGCGCGGTGTGGTGGATTCGGAGTTCCGCACCGGGCGGCTCACCCCCGAACGCCTCCAGGAATATCGCTCCCTTCAGAGGGGCGAGGATCCCACCGGATTGTATGCGTATCAATATGGTT
Organism: Candidatus Sumerlaeia bacterium; assembly: GCA_033761985.1. Classification (GTDB taxonomy): domain Bacteria; phylum Sumerlaeota; class Sumerlaeia; order SLMS01; family JAHLLQ01; genus JANRMB01. Next base: position 14,623 of record JANRMB010000121.1, read on the forward strand.
TGGCACTCAGTTACTCCAAACCAACGGCATCGGGCACACGAAATCTCTTGGAATTGGCCATTCGCCGAAACAGCTCCATCCCCTATTATTATCAAACGCTAGGATTTGTAGTAGAGGCTAAAGCACGCGAAACAGGAAGCAATCAACTCTTTCTGGAAGCGCTCGATCTCTACCAGCGCGCTCTGGTGCTGCTGCCCAAGGCGGAACGGATTAATGATTACGCCCGTTTGCTGCAGAATGCAGGAAACACCGCTTTTGAAATCGAAAACATGACTCTGGCTCTTGAGTACTTCCGTGAGCGGGAGTCTTTGGGAATTCCCTTCGATGACCCCCGCTCACGCTTTTTGTTTCATCGGAATTACGGAATTGCCGCTTATCGCTCATTGGAGCCAGAAGCCGCGGTTGAGCAACTGAAGCAAGCGCAGATCGAATTAAAGAATCTGGTGACACTCAACTTGATGCAACCCGAGGAAGCCGTAACGATACGCCGCGAACTTCTGGAGCGGGAAGGCCTTGCAGAACTCAACCGCCAGCGCCATGTGCAAGCCGCGGCGTTGTTTCGCATCGTTGCAGAGGAACTGGAGGGCAACACTTTGGCCCGCGCTCGGGCGCATCGCAACTGGGGTTACTCCCTCTTCTTGGAAGCACGACGCACCAGCACGGCTCGGCGGTTTGCTCTCGCGGAGGAAGCCGTGGGAATTCTTCGTCAATCGCTGGCCATCATGGAGGCGAAGGATTTCGTGGCGCCTCGCCAAAAATCGCGCGGGTTGTTGGGGCTCTCTTTCAACGTTGGCTCCAACACGCAGTCGCAAGCTCAAGTGGACCTTACGCCAGAAAATGAACGCCGATTTGTACGCCTAATGATTTCGCGTGTGGTGGCGGAGTTTGAGTCTCCCACGAAGGCGCTGGAGGAGCTTCAACAACAGCGCGCTCTGTTGGAAAAATCTCGAAATGCCCGAAGCCCTCAGGATGCTCTCTCGCTGGTGCAAACGCTGGATGAAATGGCCACTCTGAATCTGCTTCAGGACAATCATGCGGCTGCGATGGAGTGCCTGATTGCTGGTTTCCAAGCCTCCAATTTTCTAAGCCCCACGGGGACAGTGGTACTGGTAAATCCCACACGCCACTTCCTTCTTCGCATGGGAGAGTTGTGGCTGGCGCATTCGTCAAAACTCCAGCAAACTGCAGCTACAGCACAGTTCACACTCACCCCCAACTCCAGTGTCCCTTTTGCGTCGCAGCTTCTCGGTGCGTTGGAATCCTTCGCGCAACTTCCTGAATACCAGGCTGAGCTTGCTGCCGGTACACCGAGCGATTCCGTTGCTCACGTGCAGTTGATGCAGGCACTGCTTGCGGAACACCTTTCCCTTCAAAGCACGGATGAGGTCGCCTCGGTGGGGCTGGCGCTCAAGGCCGATCGTTTGGCGCAGCGTGTATTGGAGTCCGGTCGTGAGGAGTTGGCTTCGCCCCGCCATAAACGCTGGATGCTTGCTGCGTACGGTGTCACGATTCGCACGGCGGAACGGTTTGATATTCAGCAGGAGCTTCAACTGGAACAGGCGCTGTTGTTTGCTCGTCAACAGGGCTTCGATGATTGGTCATGGTGGTTGATTCTTCAGGCTTTGAAATCTACCCCTCAAGGTGAAGCGCAAGAACGCCTCGCCACCGAATTCCTGACTGCGCTGAGGGACACTCTTCTTACCAGCGAGCATGCTGCCTTTCTTTCCGCCATGCCTCTCATTGAGGAGCAAGTTGTGGCGCTGATGCAGGACCACGCGGAAGCGGGCCGGTTCAGCGAATTGGTGGAAGCGGCGGAAATACTCCGCCTAGCGGAGATGCGCTTCCAGTACGGACGACTTGATTTCCTCCGAAGCAACGCTCCCCAAGCCGAGCAGGAATGGTACACAGATTGGCGCCAGTACCGCCGCGGGCTTCTTCAGGCTCGCCAGGCACTGACGAATCGAAATGCTGCAACAGCCTTTACTCAGGAGCGGGCAGATCGCCTGTTGGCGGCGACGGATTTCCTGAAATCGCATTTGGAAACCGGCGCTCAGAATGCATTCCCCGTGGCGCTTCGGTTCACCACAATGCCTCTCGGCTCAAACCCGGCACAAGCACTTCAGGATTTTAACCTTACATCCCGTGTCCCCGTGTATGTCGTGGCTTTACCGAATCAATTCGTCCTCTTTACTCCGGATAATGAACCATCGATTCATTCCACACCAGAGGAGTTGCAACAGGCACTCCCGGCGGAGTCCACCGTTTACATCAGCAACTTCAGCGGTTCCCCTGTCCCCCTTTCTTCTTTGCTTCAGGTCTCCAGTTTGAATCATACGCTGCTGGCATTATCGCAAACTCCATTGCGTGTGGCGCAGGAAGAGACCCTTCTTGAACCCGGGATGCCCATGGAACAAATCCGTGAATCTCTGCTGAAAACGGATCGCGCCCGCGTGGATGTTCCCGTGTCCTTGGAAGCCGCAAGTTACACGCGCTGGTATTGGAATGAGAAACCATTTGAGGCCTTCCTCCCGGCTCTCGAACTAAGCCGGGAATGGGAATTCTCCTCCGTCATCGGAGAGCCCGAAGCCTTTGCCGGATTCCTCGCCACCAACGCTGTCGCCTCGGTGGGGATCAACGGTACCCCATGGCTTTCGCAACTATTGACTCCTGAAGATGTGCCGGACTTGGCGGCCTCGGAGCTGGATGCGGAAATGGGTCGCGTGGTGAATCTGATTCAACAAGGGCGCTCGCGTGAAGCAATCGGTCCACTCCGCCGCGTTTGGTT
>JANRMB010000122.1:0-5228 GCA_033761985.1 Candidatus Sumerlaeia bacterium
CTTGTTTTGAATTGACCGATTCCCCGCCGCCCGCCGATTCTCCGCACCATGGTTGCACCCCTCTCCCCCGCATCACTGCGCATGTTTTGCGCTCTCTTTTCCAATAATTAGTTCCACCGTTGTTCAATGTGAGTATTAACTTTTGTTTCCCACGCCGGAATCCTAATGAAAACATTTGAGGAATTGTTTCAACAGTTGATCGAGCTTGATGAGCACGACACGATCGAGGCCAAGCGGGCTTCCGATTTGGGGAAGAGTGTGATGGAGACGATCAGCGCCTTCTGCAACGAGCCCGGAATGGGCGGGGGGCATCTACTGCTGGGTGTGGTAAAGGATGAGTCGAGCTTCTTCCCGACCTACAAGGTCGAGGAGATCACCGACCCCGATAAGCTCCAGATGGATTTGTCGAGCCAGTTGCAGAGCTGCTTCAACGTGCCCGTGCGGGCCACCATCAAGGTGGAGGCCTATGAAGGCGACAGGGTGATCGTGGTGGAGGTTCCAGAGGCGAACCCGGCGGACAAGCCGGTCTACATCAAGAAGAAGGGTAAGTTTGCGGGGTCTTTTCGACGCAGCGGCTCGACGGACGTGCAATGCACCGAGGATGACCTGCTGCTGTTCCTCGACGCGCGAAGCCGGGAAACCTATGACGGGCGGGTGATGGAGGAAACCACTTGGGACGACGTTGATCCGATAGCGGTGGCCGATTATCGGAGGATTCTGGGGGAGGGAAACAGCTCGCCCGATGCCTTGGGCTGGAGCGACCAGGAGTTGCTGGAGTCCCTCCATTGTGCCAAGAAAGTGGGGAGTGAGCATCGCCTGACGATGGCGGGGCTTCTGCTTTTCGGGAAGGCCCAGGCACACCGCCGTCTGATTCCGCTGATGCGGGTGGATTACATACGCGTTCCGGGAAAGGATTGGGTACAAGAGCCGGACAAAGAGTTTCTGACCACGGAGCGGAGAGGGCCGTTGATTCGTTTGGCGGAGCAGATTCGGCATGACATATTGGATGACTTGCCCCGGGCGTTCACGATCCCGGGAAACAGTTTGCAGCGGGAGGAGAAGCCACTCATCCCTGCTAGAGTTATCCGCGAGGCTGTGATCAACGCCCTCATGCACCGAGATTACCGCGTGAATTCACCGGTGCAGATTCTTCGATACGCAAACCGGCTGGAGTTCCGAAATCCGGGCTACTCGCTCAAGTCGGAGGAGCTACTAGGCAAGCCAGTATCGGTGGCGCGAAACCCATGGATCGCCGAGGTCCTTCATGAGACCCGGTTCGCTGAAACCAAGGGGCGAGGGATATCTATCATGCGCGAGCAGATGCAAAGCGCTGGGCTTTCTTTGCCCACCTTCGAGTCGAACCGAAGCGCCAACAGCTTTACCTTGATGTTGCTGTTTCACCACTTGCTTGGAAGCGATGATTTGACATGGTTGGCCAGCTTCAAGAGTCACGACCTGACTTCTGAAGACTGTCAGGCACTGGTTTATACAAAGGAGCTGGGTGCGATCGACAATAAGGCCCTTCGCAATTTGTCGGGTATGGAAACACTTGCGGCGAGCCGCAGCCTGAGGCGGCTCCGGGACGAGGGACTCCTCGAGCAGAAGGGAAAAGGTTCGGCAACGTACTATGTGCCGACGCCATACCTGACCTCCCAGCAAGGCGAAGATCTGAGGAAACCTAGTGAGGTCGAGGAGGCAAAACCTATAGAGGTCGCCCCGAAACCTAGTGAGGTCATAGCTAAACCTAGTGAGGTCATAGCTAAACCTAGTGAGGTCATAGCTAAACCTAGTGAGGTCATAGCGCAGACCCCTCAAACTCTAAATGAAGACCGGGGCGTTTTGGGCGAGATCCTTGAATCACTGCCAAACCATCTCAGGCATATCCCCGAGTCAATTCTCCTCAACATCGAGCGGGTTGGTGCTAAAGCCCGGAAAGACAAGCTGAGGGCGGTGATTCTCGAACTCTGTGCGTGGAAACCTCTTCGTGCGGAAGAGATTGCGAGAATCCTTGCGCGAAATCAGACGTACCTTGTGGATAATCACTTGAGTGAAATGATTGCCTTGGGGCTTCTTGAATACACAATACCCGATGAGCCCCATCACATGCGCCAAGCCTACAGGATTAATCTAGAGCGAAAACCTGACTCCAACACATAAACGTGGACATCGCCCCTCGCCACTCCCCCCACCTCCCGCCACCCTTGTTTTGAATTGACCGATTCCCCGCCGCCCGCCGATTCTCCGCACCATGGTTGCACCCCTCTCCCCCGCATCACTGCGCATGTTTTGGCTTCTTCTTACCGCCGCTCTTTTTTGGTGCGCCACGGTTCCCATGCCCCTTTTCGCCGCGCCCCCACCTGAGGCCTCTCTCTCGGAGGAGGAGCAACTCGCCGAGTGGCCCCGGGAATGGCCCGCGCTGCTGGAACGTGCGCTCTGCCACGCCGATTGGCCGACCAGCACCCCCGTTCCGCTGCAGCTCCCCGAGGCCCTGGTGCAGGCCCAGCCCAACGCCCAGGTCTGGCGCATCGCCAAAAGCCTCCACGTGGGCAACGTTTACCCCGACGAAGCCTTTCTCCGGCATCTGCACGAGCGTGGCGTTCGCACGGTGGTGAGTTTCGACGTCATCCCCCCCGATGCCTTGACGGCTCGCGCCCTTGGTCTTCAATGGGTTTGGATTCCAACGCTCGGCCACAGCATCGATGAAGCAAGCCTGCTGCGCCTCATGCTCGTCACCAGCACGCTCGATAGCACCTTCTACCTCCATGCCGGCCCCGGGGAATTTCGCGCCTACCCTGCCGCCGCGGTGCTGAGTCGCTGGTTGGATAGTCGGTTCCGCCGAAACCCCCTCCTTCCGCTCAAGCAACTCCACGCCATGAACTACCCCGCGGTGTACCAAACGGGTTGGCGCACCGCTCTTTCCCCTCTGCAACTCCTGCAAAATGAATATGAAAGCGTCCCCCAAAGCTTCACCCCCCTGAAGCCGCAGCACAGCCTGTTGCTCACCATGCGCGAACTCGATCACCGACTCAAAGCCCTGCAGGAGACCGTTCAGCGGCGCGATACCCCGCCGCATCTCCCCGATCACTCCCCCCGCGAGGACGCCCGCCTGATTGCCGATCTCACCCAACGCTGGGCCGATCTTTCTGTGGAGGCGGAGTGGAAAACCGGATTTCAGCGCACCGCCGACGCTGCCGTCGAACTCGAACGCGCCGCCCGAACCGGCCACCGCACCGCCCTCCCGGCGGCACTCGTCAACCTGCAGAACCAATGCATGGCGTGTCACACGCAACTGCGCGACACCACCCCCTAAGGGGGCCGAGGCCGTTTTCCCGAGACTCCTCACCGTGGGCTCCGGTACGCCATCGTCGCCTTCGTCTCCCGCGCCTTGACCTCGGAAAAACGTCTCTCGCGTTGTGTTATACTCAAGCACTAAAGATTTGTCGTGATGAATTTTTGGATGTACGATTATGGGAAAGTGGACGAAGCAATTAAGTAGTTTCACGCAAAGGCGCAAAGAACCGCTAAGCACGCGAAGTTATTATGTATAAATGTTTCCAATTTTATTTCAAGCTCAATGAAATCAATATTTTATAAATCATTCCTCATCTATTGATCTTCAAATAAAAAGAGTACCCCCTTTGCGCTCTTAGCGGTTCTTTGCGCCTTCGCGTGAAATAAATATATTAGGAATCAGGTGATTTATAGTCAATTGTACGCGACATAATTATCGAGAGCTGGTTTACATGCATCCAAAACCCCCTTTCAGGGGTGATAAAGAGACTACCCTGTGCCCTTGACGCGTTTGCCTGAAATAATTTTTAAACTTGGATGCTTCCCACTATCAGAAATTAGAACAGCAGCCACTCCGCCCCTCTCTACCCCCTAATCCGCCACTCCCATCATTCCCGGCCGCGTGAGCGAAAAATCGAACCGCGTCGGGTCGCTCGCATCAAACCGCGCCAACTTCGCCGTCAGCTTCTTCACATACCCCCGATTCACGGACTTCACCCCCGTCACCAACCGCAGACGCCGCGCCGCCTGAAACACATGCGTATCCACCGGCATCAGCAACAACGCCGGATCCACGGGCCAAAGCCCCAGATCGATACCATCCGCCGGACGACACACCCAGCGCAGAAACAAAAACGTTCGCTTGCAGGCGCTCCCCTTGGAAAGCCTCGGAAACAAACCATCCGCCGCCGTGGGCAGGGCGCTTTCCTCCCCCGAAGCACGCTTCAACACCCTCTCCCGGGGCGATATTCCCGCCGGCCAAATCCCTTGGTATTCCTCCGCCATGGCCTGCAATCCAGGCTCCAGCTCCCACACCCCCGGAGCCGCCACTGCTCCCCTCCGATGCGCCTCGAAGCACTCGCTCAAACTCCCGTATCGACGCAACAACTCCCCCAACCGAGCCACATACAGCGCCAAATCCTCGCCCTGAATCCAGCGGTACACAAACCCCTCGGAAATCTCCCGGCACTCCCCCGCCGATAACCGTTTCAACGTCTCCGCCGGGTGCGAACCCAGCCGGTGCAACACCCCCTCCAGCACCTTGCGGAACGCCTTGGCATTCCCAAACGCAAACCCCGAAGCCAGCAACGCCACCACCTCACGATCCCCGGCGCAGGAATACTGATGCGCATACCAAAGCGGATCGGTGGAGAGAAACTCCGGCTTATGGTATCGAAGGTACAACGCCTCCAACTCCGCATGCGCCTTGGATGCAAAGGTTCTTTGCTTGACAATTGAATCGCTCATGGGGCGGTCGCGGGCTTTCCGAAAAGGTGAGTCCAATATCACCTCTTCACGGATGGATGTCTCTCGCAAAAAGGCCAAGCCGCAATAGAATGCGTCAATCCCCCTTTACCGCCCTTTGCCTCCCTTAGCGTTTCCTCGCGGCCCTTGCGTGAAACAACAAATCCCCGGCATCTCCCCTACTGCCACATGGCAAACGTCACCTCGTGGCGTACGGAGTCGTCCGTAACGCTATCCGGGAGTGGGGAAAATTTCTTGGCGTTCTTCAGCGCATCCATCGCCCGTTGATCCAAAGCGGGAACCCCGCAACTCCGTTTCAGGCGGATGTCCGTAATCGTCCCATTGCGCATAATCCGGAACTCCAGCACCGCACTCACATTCTGCTGTTGGGCCTCCGGAACCGTGAAAAAGCGCGACACATGCTGGAGAGCTCCTTCCGAATAATAAGTTGGGAGCCCGAAACTTCTCAGGCT
>JANRMB010000123.1:0-6910 GCA_033761985.1 Candidatus Sumerlaeia bacterium
GGCCTGAAGACTGAGGTAGTATTCCAGAATTTTTTCGCGGGGCGGGTGAATGGCTCCCCAAGTTTCACCGCCGGGAATGCAGCGGGCTATTTCCTCTGAGTGTTCGATGAGCGGAGCAAACTCCCGCTCGAAGATGGTGAATCGATCTGATTGAATCGGAGAAGCAGAAATCCCCCCCCCGAAAATCTGCTTCCGAAACATCCATACGTTATTGTCATTGATGTAGCCTCCTTAACCTTAATCTCCGTTGCGGAAATCAATTTCCAGACATTCATTTTTTGAAGCAACACGAAAGCTCTTTCACCGAGGTCAACTTCTGGATGAAGGACGATTGACGTTTTCACGAGGTAGAGGCACAAGAGGCGAGCACGAGGCGAAGTAACGGGTCAACGGTTCAGGGATTGAAACAAGATGAACCCTGCAAGGGTGAAATCCCATAGCCCAGGGTAAGACCGCGAAGGCGGTCACAACCCTGGGTACGTTACGGAATAATGATTACGAGCTCTGCAAGAGCGCGAATCAGACCTCCACAATAACCGAACCGTGATTATGCCCATGCAGGGCATAAATGATTTTACGGAACAGCTAACCCGGGGTGGCGCTGCGCTTACCCCGGGCTTTGGGATTACCCCCCTACAGGGGTATGTTTAGATCCTAATCATACTGACTGTTTACCCGGTAAAGACGGACGGTCTGAATCCTCTTTACCCCTCACCCGCCGGCGCGGCGTTCCACCAACGGGCGGTCGGATTGTTTGATGAGTACAGAATCAATCCGCTGACCCGTTTGGCTGTACACTTCAAGCTCCACGGTGCCGCCATCCACTTTGAAGAAGGCGTAATGCGGTTGGGTGCTGTGGGCTTTGAGGGAGGGTGTCCAAGGGAGATCGAGCTCCACATCATACCAGGGGGCACCCGCTCCGCCGGAGGTAACGTGCATCACCGGGTAAAGGAAGACCGCTTCCGTGCCATCGGGTTTGCGTTTGTGGCCCACGGGGGTGGTGGGTTCGATGAGGGTACGGCTGTAGGCGTGTTCATCACCGGTGATGAAGGCGGCGGTTTTGGGGCTTCCGGAGACGATCTCCCAAAGCTCGTTGCGGTTTTCCACGATGTTGATGTCTGAGGCGTCCACAGCGCCGTCGCGATTGGTATCGCCGCCATTATACCACATGGCATCACCTGTGTGACCTCCGTTGGGGAAGATGGGCTCCTGCGCGGCAAAGAAGAGGTGCGTGATGGCGGGGTCGGCATCGGCGAGTGTTACCTGCTCCCGAAGCCATGCGATCTGCGTGGGGAGCATATAGCCTTCCAGATTTCCGCCATATTGGTGAGGGTTGCTGCTCCACCAGTAGTTGTTGTTTAGCATGAAGAAGCGCGCATTGCCGTGATCGAAGAAGTAAACGTTCTCCTTGTAGGTGGGGGTGCCGGAGCCCTCGTTTTCGGGGCCGTTCAAGGGGTTCACAAAAGCCCGGGCAAAGGCGGCTTCGGCGGATTCCTCGCCCTGTTTGTCCAAGCTGATACCGCCACGACTCTCGCTCTTCCAGGTATCAATGAGAGCCTCGTGGTTTCCCATGCTTTCGTAGATGGGGATGCGGCTGTGAAGGGGTTCCATGATCAGGCGGAAGCTGTTGAGCTGCATTTCAAAATCCGCCACGCTGGTGGTGTAACCGTTGATCAGATCACCAGCGAATACGATGAAGTCTGCGCCACGGTAGTAGGCATCGGAGCCGAGCGTATATAGGGAGAAGGCGTTCACCCCGAAGAAGTTCTGCATTCCCCCACCGACGCCTTCACGGCTATCCACCATGGCGGCGAACTGAAAGGGTTTGGCGCGGTGTGGTGTGGTGAAGGAGTAGGAGCGTGTTTGAGTTCCCCCGGCATTGATGGAGTAGGTGTAGGTTTGCCCGGGGACGAGATCGCGAAGGCGGATTTCGTGCTTTTTGTTCGGCATTCCGTTGGTAGGTGCCAAGGCGCGGCCAAGTGAATCGGTGAGTTGCACGGTGGATGCTTGAACGGAATCGAGTTCAAAGGCGATGAGAGCGGTGGTTTCCGTGAGTTGTTCCACGGTGGGGCCGAAGAGAATGTTCGGCGTGGGGCCCAACGTCTGCGGGTTGAAGTACACACGGCCTTCCACAAAGCGGGAGGAATTCTTTTCCGGAAGATACACTTCCACCCGCCAGCAAATGCGTGGCTCGTAAGGGGTGTTGGCCATTTTTTTCAGAAGCGAATCAAACTTGATCTGCAGCGTGTGGTCCTGAGAAAGCGCCGCGGATTCAGAGCGGACGGAATCACGAAAACGCGGGTAGTTAAGTTCTTCATCCAGGGAGTTGATCCCGATATAAAGTTGCCCCGGCGCCGTGGGAGTTGTGGTGCGATAACGAACTTCCAACACACCGGGAGCAGTGATGGTGGCGGTGGGATGTGTTTCCAGAAAACCATAAGTACGTTCCACCCGTTCCGTGGTGGGAAGCACAACAGATTGCCCGTTGCGAGGCTGAGCCAGCGCCGGTAAGGGAGAAAGCAGTAAGAGAGAACAGAGGAATACACTGCTAATAGAGTGGAGAGTTACAGGCATGGAAACATAACCTCATGAGGGGGAATGAAAAAAAGTTCTATGGCAGAAATCTGGGTGGTGAAACCAAAATGTGGGAAGATTCAAAAAAAGCATAACAAATTGTACATGATATTAGGTGAGGGAGTGTTATGGCGTATGAATCATGAATCAAGGGAATGGGGAAGAATATGAAACTACGAAAACGGAAAATAATTTGGGATTAGGTACAATTTTCTCTTGATTCCATGCGGATACAAGAGAATGAGGTGGGGAGTAAAATTCAACAAAAGGAAATTAACATGTCTAAAGTAGCTGCAAAAGCAAGTTCCAAGGCAAGTTCATCCGTGGATGTAGCCAAACAACTGGAAGCCATTCAGAAAGCAGAATTGGAAAGCCAACAGAAGTTTGCTGAACAAAAAAAACAACTGTTGAAAGAAGTTTTGGATGCAAAACGTGAAGAAATCCGCGCTGCCAAAGCAGCATTGCGCGAAGCTGAAAACAAGGTATACTATCTTGAGCAGGAACTGGAACAATTGCTGGTGAGCTCCGGTGAAAAGAAAGCCAAAGTAAAAACCCGCAAGTCCTCCGGCGCACCCCGCAAACCCCGTGTCAGTGTGGAAGAAAAGAAAAAACAAGTGGAAAAACTTCTCTCCACCCACACCTCCAAAATTTCCTTTAATAGCTTGAAAGCTGCCCTCTTGGACCTGAAAGACCCCGAAACAGGTTTCTCCTACTTTGCTGTACCTGATTTCGCCAGCTCCAAAGTATTCGCTTCCAAATATCTTCCCAAAGGCTGGAAAATGACTGGTGAGCGTCGCAATGCTGAATTAACTCCCACCAAGTAACTCACTCACCACATTCATCAATCGCCATCAGGAAATCCCCGGAGAAGCAATTCCCCGGGGATTTCTTTTTTTCTTCCACCCTCAACAATCAACAAAACTCGTGAGCTTGAGAAAACTCTGCAAATATACGGTAACTCGAAAGTGATCTCGCGAACGACCAATCTCGACAAATTCTTTGAATAAACATCTCTCAGAATAATCGCAACTCCTCGACTTTGCGCCCAGCGGGCGCCCTCTTCTCAGCCCCCGACGAACGCAGTGAGTCGGTGGGGACATCGCCCAAAATGAGACACAACCCCGTAGTGGGTTGTACAAATCCAATCACATCGAAGGCACACATGGTGGCACCCCATTCGGGGTTGCATTCCAAATCCGAAACTTTCCCACCGACTTGCTGACGCTGCGTCGGGGGCTGGGAAGATTCGGCCCGCTGGGCCGTATCTACTCTCCACGTCTTCAAAGTAATGCGATCATACTTTGAGAGCACGTCGGGAACGATCATGCTCGACGTGTTCCACTAAATCTCGAATCGTCAAAAAGTGTTGGACAAGACATGTCTATAGAGTTTGAGTATAAGTTAACTGAATTCGCGAACTTCAGCTTTGAGTTAGAAAGAAAATCCCCCGGACTCACAAGGAAACCGGGGGATGATGAATTGTGTTTGGCTGAGTAGAGTACTTATTGAGCCATCACCAAGAAGTCCACCCGGCGATTTTCCTGATAACTTGTCTCATCTGTACCCTGAATAATGGGACGATCCTCGCCATAGCTCACCGTAAACAAACGCTCTGCAGCAATACCTTGTTCCACAAGATAATTCCGGACAGCTTGGCTGCGTTCATTACCAAGAGCATAGTTATATTCAGCGGTACCCTGTTCATCAGTGTGGCCTTCCAACAAGCAAAGCATGGTGGGGTTGGCATCCAGATAAGCAATATGAGGTTGAAGCTTTGCCTTGGATTCTTCGGTGAGTTCAAAGGAATCCAGCGCAAAATAGATGGAGGGAAGAGCAGCATTTTGCTCTGCCTTGGAGAGAGCCTCGGCAGAGAGTGTAAGTTCGGAATGGCTTCCTTTGATTACACCGGCTTGACCAAGGGCATCACCGGGCAAGGAACCATTCAGTCCGTTGGCGGAGTCTGCACCGGGTGCACCGCCGTTAAGTTCCTGTACGGAGCCACTTGTCCCTTTGGAACTTCCGCCGGCTACAGCGCCGTTTTCAGGAAGGATGGAGACGATATCGGCTTTCTTCTTTTTCCCGCATCCCATGGGAATCATGGTACCGAGTGCCAAGAGGCCCACAAGGGTATAGGTTGCCAGCGAGCCGTAGAAGCGGGGTGTTGCAAGTGTTTGTTGTTTGAGTGGTGATGTCATGAGAGGTACCTGGGATGCGGAAAGGGGAAAGGGTGGAGATTAGAATCCGGTGGCGGCGGTTTGAGTGCCGGCCTCGGGGCTGTAAACGAGGAACATTCCACGGCGGTTGAGGTAGTGGGATTCCTCATTTTGATCGAACGCGAGGGGGCGCATTTTACCGTAGCTGATAGTTGTCAGGCGAGTGCCGTCGATCCCTTTGCCAATCAGATATTCACGGATGGCGTCGGCGCGGCGCTGGCCCAGGGAGATGTTGTATTCATCGGTTCCGCGCTCATCGCAGTGGCCTTCAATCTGTACGTTGACGGAGGGGTTGGACTGCAACCATGCGGCGTTTTTATCCAGAGTGGCGTGCCAATCAGGTTTGATGTCGGAGCTATCGTAATCGAAGTGAACCATTTCCAGTTCAGCCACAAGCGTGGCAGCATCCACCCCGCTGGTGTTGCCGTTGTTCAGGAAACCGTTGCTTCCGGCATCCAGAATACCACCGGCACCGGAGCCATTTCCGCCCAGGGAACCAGCAAATGAGGAACCGGAACCAAACGCACCGGGGTCGCTACCAGGAGCGCCGCCGTTGGGATTCCAGGAGCTACCGGCACCACCGGAACGACCGGCAGCATCGCCAGCAAGGCCGTTGGGGTTACGGGGATCATTCACAGAAACCAGCGGCTTTTTGTTGCTTTTTCCGCAACCCGCAGAAATCAACAGGGCGGTGGAGAGAAGGGTGACACAGAGCAGGGAACGGGAGAACTTCATGGGGAGCAAACCTCGGGAAACATTCGTGTTCAACGCCACCCCGTTTACAACATTTCAGAAACCTGTTCACCAGTTCTCAAAATAGCTGAAAAAATGAGGTGGAAAAGCAGGAAGGAAAACGTGCGTCAGGCGAGTTGAACAACTCCCCTTCAGAACAGGTCGCGAGGGAACACAACATCAAGTTCTTTTTTTCAGGAAACACGAATTATTTAGTTTTCACATGATTGTGCATCAAAGGAATTACCAGAAGAGCAGTTGATCAAACACTCGCGAGTGAAACTCAGGAAGATTCACCGGAGGGATTCCCGGCGCCAAACGCTCCCCCACCAGTGCTTCCACTGCAACTTCCTGCATGGCGGGGACAGTGGTGTACCCACAATAGAAGGCATCCACGTTGGGGACCTGTTTGATATGATATGGTGACCCCAAACTCACATACACAACAGGGGGGCTCAACGTACAAAGGGAATCCACCAACAACTCCTGCTGGGCATCACGTAATTTTTCAAAATCTGTGGAGACCACCAAGACCTTATCATAATTGCCGATCATCACCTGATTCATATAACCGGTAATGCTGGTATTGCTTGGTGTTTTCGCTACTTCCACCACCGTGCAACCGGGATACCGTTCCAGTAACTCTGATTTGAAAGTGCTGGTGTTAAAGTTATAGAAGATGGAGCGATTGTTCGCCAAATTAAACACAATCACGGAATCCCCCGGTTGAAGGGGAGCGCCATTCCCCAGAGGACGAAACGCCGTGATCGCCTCCTCGCTGATAGTACGCACAAGTGCCTGATGCTCCGGATGCTGCAGTACCGAGGGCCACAACCCGGGATCCACCGTGGCGCGTTCCGGCAAACCCGCGCGGCTCTTTGCTTTCAGTATTCGCACCACAGATTCCTCAATCCGTTCCACCGTCAAACGGTTGGATTGCACTGCTTCCAAAATACCTTGGTGGAAAAGGCTGATGTCTCCCGTATGAAGAATCACATCTAGACCCGCCTCAATTCCTCGGACAGCTCGTTCCTTTTCATCCGGAACCGCCAACACCAAACCCGACATGTTATAGGCATCGGAAATCAACAGACCGTTGTAACCAAACTCCTCGCGCAGAATGGTTTTGTTGAAGATCGGCGAAAGAGTGGAAGGATACGGAGTCGGCCCCATCACCGAGGAATACCACACATGCGCCGTCATCACAAAATCCACATTCCCTCCAGAGACCAAATCCTGATACGGTTTGATATGGAATGCCCGAAGTTGATCCATTGTTAGCGCCACACCGGGAAGGGAACTATGACTGTCACCCTGAGTGGGCCCATGACCCGGAAAATGTTTATAGGTGCAGAGAATGCCCTCGGCCCGCGCCCCGGTGATATACCCGG
>JANRMB010000124.1:0-2424 GCA_033761985.1 Candidatus Sumerlaeia bacterium
GGATGGCCCGCGGAAGTGATCAGTTCCGCCACTTCTGAGAAACGCTCCGGATGCCGGGGCACCAACATCAGCCGAAGGTTAGGGACGCGTTGCCGAGCTTCAGCAAAAGCCCTGAGCATCAACGCCTCCTCGGTCGGGTGGGTGCTTCCTGCGGTGAAGAGAAGTTCATCGGGCTTGATCCCCCAACGGGTGCGCCACTCCAAACGCTCTTCCGGGGAAATCGGATTGGGAAGGGCATCGAACTTCAGATTCCCCGACACTCTAATGCCGGGGTGCGCGCCGATGATGGTACGCAGCCGCTCGGCGTCATCATCGGTCTGCATGAAATACCGGGTCGGCGTGAGCAGCGGGGGACGGAACAAAAACCGAAAACGGGCATAAGCTTTGGCACTTTTTTCCGAAAGTTTCCCGTTCACCAAAAACACGGGAGTTTGACGGCGCCCCAATTCAAGCAGCAGGTTGGGCCAGAACTCCGTCTCAAAAAAGCAGTACAAGCTGGGGCGATAATGATGCAAAAACCGGCGAACACAAATACCGTGATCGTAGGGGGCATAGGCGAATCGGTCAGCAGTTTTCAGGGATTCCCGCGCCTGCTTCTGACCCGTTTCCGTGGTGGTGGTAACGAGATAATCCCACTGGGGGCGTTGGTTTTTCAGTTGGCGGAACAAAGCCCCTGCCGCAACGCTTTCCCCAACCGAGACCGCATGCAGCCAACACCGAATGTCCTCCGGAGTCCCCACCGGTGGTACATCTTTACCCAGATGGCGGGTGAAGAATTGATCCGCACGCTCCGGCGAGGTTCCCCGAAGGCGTTCCTTTTTTTTCATCTTTCGCCAGACGAATGGTGCGGCGGCCGTGTACACAGCATCCAGCGCCAAGGGGAGAACAGGGTTCCGAAAAGCCATGGAAAACGCGCGGTTAGGAGCTCAACCCGGGGCGCACATTACGGCGAGATTCCAGAGCCAACCGCAACGTTCCGCCGTCAGCAACGCCCAGCGTGCTTCCGTTGGGAAGACCCCGGCCAATCTGAGTTAATCGGCAGCAGGAGTTCTTCAGCAAATCCTGAATATAGAGCGCCGTGGCATCGCCCTCCACGTCGGGTGAGGTCGCCAGAATCACTTCCTCCATCCCCTGCGATTCCACGCGACTCCGCAACGTGGCAAGGTTGAGTTGTTGAGGAGTGACACCTTTGAGGGGCGAAAGCTTCCCACCCAGAACATGATACACCCCGTTGAAACCGCCGCTTTTTTCAAACGCGATCACGTCGGCGTGGGTTTCCACGATGCAGAGGAGCTTTTGATTCCGCCCCGTGTTGCAGCACACCACGCAATCGGCGTCCTGAGTCATAAACCCACAGGTTTTACAGGCGCGTAATTCTCGACTCAGAGAAGCGAGAACTCGCGCGAAGGAATCCAGCGCAGCCCCATCCTGCTTAATCAGGGACAAAGCCATGCGCTCGGCACCACGACGCCCCACCCCGGGAAGTTTGGCCAGGTGTTGAATCAGCGACTCAAACAGGGGTGGGTATTCAATCATTTGGGGGCGATTCGTGGGGATTGAATCAGAGGAGACCCGGGAACTTCAGGCCGCCTGTGATCCCCGCCATTTTCTCTTCATGAAGCTTCTTGGCGTTTTCCAACGCCTGATTTACTGCCGCCATGATAAGGTCCTGAAGCATTTCGGGATCATCAGGATCGATGGCCTCGGGGCCAATCTTTACGCCCACGATGTCGCGATTTCCGGTGGCGATGACCTTGACGACTCCCCCACCACTGGTGCCCTCCACTTTGAGAGACGAAAGCTCGCGGTTGGTATCGTCGATCCGTTGATGCAAATCCGCCTGAAGACGTTTGATCATGGAGGGGTCAATCATGGGGGGAGGTTCCTAAGGGAGAAATTCAATCTGCGAGGCGATGTGATGACGGAAACCCTGGTGCAAGGCAAGGACGTTTTGATTTCGCCGGCTTCACCCTTCTACGGTGCTACTTCTTCCGCTGAGGATACTCCTCCGGACCTCTCACCCGCTGCAGGCGCATATTCACCGGGTACTTTTTATGCACACCAATGAGGTTCACGGTCACCATCCCCTCAAAGATGTTTTCCTTCACTTGGGCATCATTCGAAGGATTGTACATTTTGGGAATGTGCCAATAAAGGTTATACCCAATTTCCTCAGCAGCTCGGATGGTAGCGGGAGAAAACTGCGCAAAGTTATTTCCCAAATAAAGATGGGGAGTGTATTTCTCCAACAGCCGTTTTGCGCCATTTAGAACTTCCGCTTCCATCCCGTTTACATCAATCACGACCAAATCCACGCGCTTCGGATGTTGTTTTTCATCTTCCTTCAGGAAGAAGTTATCCAACGTGCGCATCGGCGTGGAATAACCAAACGGAAACTTCCGAATATCAATTCCGCCGTAGTTG
>JANRMB010000125.1:0-2702 GCA_033761985.1 Candidatus Sumerlaeia bacterium
GGAGAGCGAAGGTAGGAGTCGGAGGGGTTGGTACTCACGGTTGTTCGCCTCCTAAAGACACTAAACTATTGACGATAGTGTAGGACAATTCAACCGTGGGGCAACATAGAATGTTCGACAATTCCACTAAATATCCGTGGAATGTGCGATTACGCATGTGAAACGCGGCGAAATCGCCACATCGCACCGGGAAGGGGTTAGTTCAACGACCAAAAAGTCGTGGTATCGATATCCATACTGGTCTCTGCCTTGTAGCGTTCGTTCCCAAAAGGATTCATTTCAGGTCCCTGATAGAAGTCATCCACATAGAACTCCATCGTCGCCGTTGGGCTTCCCGGAACGGCTTCCAGCAGCAACGCTTCCAGCACCCCATAGGCATGATCGAGATTGCCATCACCATCTGCAAAGCTGTTAAGCTTTGCATTCGGGAGATCGATATAGACGTACTGCCAGTTGGGAGAAGAATTCAGGCGAAGGGGAATGGTTTGCTCGATAGGTCCTGTAGTTCCCCCATTAAAACCGATGGCCACAGGTGCTCCGCCGTTCTGTGTGTTTGTTTCCCGAAGCAACAACGAAAGATCCAACTGCCCTGCGGGGAGTTTGAAGGCGAAGCTGAGCCCTTGGTTGAAGTCCAAAACAGGGTTCGGCTTTACACTGGCACCGCTGGTAGTTGCGCGGACTCTCCCCTGACCCGGAACCGTCCAAGTCCAGCGCAACAAGGCCCCCTGAGAGATCACAGCACCCAACCGTGGATCGAGTCGGTTGTTCCATTCCGTATTCGTAACGGCGCTTGTGCTTCCAGTATTAATACCAGTAGTGGTTCCAGAAGCGGAAGGGACTCGGAAAAGTGCCTGAGTGGTATTATTTGTAAGAGAATTGAAAGTCTCCAAGGGTGTCCAACTTGGAACGGCATCAAATGCTTCCGAATGATCATCGGCGAAAAACGTAACCGCTGAGCTTTGGTTTCCACTACGGTCCACGGTGCTCACGCTTACTTCCAAGAAGGTATTTCCGCCCAAGATACTGTACAATTCATAGGATCGCCCGGGAAGTATTTGAGTAAACCAATCGTTGGGGGCTTGATTGGTTCGATATTGTAATGTAACCCATCGCACATCATCCGAGTCTGCAGGCAATATCTGGAGTTCCAGTGCGTTCCCCGTTTTGCGCCAACGAACGTCGGGTGTTGCCGGCGGTTGGTTATCCAGCCAAGTGGTGGCTGGCGTTAGCGATGGGTTCGCGGAAGTCCAAATGCCGTTCTGGAGCAACGTCCTTACCCCCAACGTCGTGCTGCGCAGATTATCGGTGCGGAAGTGAAGGCCCCCATGAGCCCCTGGAGTGCTCCGCGTTTGGGTGATCATATTGATCAAATGCTGCGGCTCATAGAGTTGATTGTTCGGCGCAGGGCCGTTGGTGCCCACCTTGTACGTGGGAAGCCCTGCAATCACGTGGCGCCCCAAGGGGTTCTGCGTTGGGGAGGCCCACCAGGCAATCAGCGAATCAAAATCCTGCGCCGACAAGTGCCCATCCGCCTCCCGGCCCCAGTACAATTGCGGAGCCATGTAATCCACCAGCCCCTGCTGAAGCCATTGACGCGAATCAATGTAGATTGCTGAAAAGGAATCCAAACCACTAATTCCAGCGGGAATTCCCGGACGATAAATGCCGAACGGGCTCACCCCAAACCGCACATCATTTTTCCCCGGTACGCTGTGAATCGCCTCGTAGAGCGAGGAAATCAAATTCCGCGTATTGGCGCGCCGCCAGTTTTCCTTGGTGAGGTTGTTGGGGTTGTTCGAAGCAAACGTCTCGTCATCGGGAAACGGCACCGTGTTCGTATTGTAGGGGTAGAAGTAATCGTCGATGTGAACGCCATCCACATCGTACCGGGTGACGACGTCCTCCACAATCTGCACAGTGTAGGGAACGGTATCCGGGTGCCCCGGATCGAGCCAGAAATTGCTCTCATACGTGCGAACAAACGGCGTCCCATTCCGCGAAATATGGTTGGCGGCAAACGTCGTTGTATTGCTGACGCCCGCACGGTAGGGGTTCATCCAAGCGTGGAGCTCCATCCCCCGACGCCGAGTCTCATCAATGGCAAACTGCAACGGATCGTATAACGGAGCCGGTGCCCGACCCTGCGTCCCGGTCAGATAACGACTCCACGGTTCATACGGGGAGGCATATATGGCATCGCATTCCGAACGAATTTGAAACACCACCACATTCACGCCCAAGGATTGAAGCTCGTTGAGCTGGGTGATCAAATCACGCTTCTGGCGTTCCGGTGCGTGAGAAGTGGAGTTTGGCCAATCGAGAAGGCTTACCGTGGTGAGCCACGTTCCACGAAATTCCCGGGCAACGGCCGGGGGTTGGGCAAGCGCTGGGGAGAGTAACAAAGGGAAAACACTGAGACAACTCAGCGCAGCAAAAGAACGGAAACGTTGCATGCGGGCAACAAACCCCCAACACTTGAAAATAAACTCTGTAAGTGTTGTGATTGGAGCGAAAAACAGGCGCGGAAAGCCACAAGAATTGTTGTAAAGAATGGCGCACCCGGAGGGATTTGAACCCCCGACTCCTGGAACCGGAATCCAGAGCTCTATCCGGGCTGAGCTACGGGTGCGAAATTGAAACTTGATGGGGCGAGAAACGGGGTTCGAACCCGCGACCCTCGGAACCACAATCCGATGCTCTAA
>JANRMB010000126.1:0-4463 GCA_033761985.1 Candidatus Sumerlaeia bacterium
CGTAGTAGATGATGAAAGAGTAGTTTTCACATTTCTCTTTCTTTGGATGTTGATTAGTTCCCTTATATATATGGTCTTCGGATTAAGAAAATTTAGGAATAGTCTCTCTCTTTTGGATTTACCCAACGAGTAACCCCCTCCGCCTCTATCACACCCCCGACCACCCATTATACTCGGCCATGGTTTTTTCAATTCCGTGTTCCACCAGTGCTTGAATACAATCGGCGGCTTTTTGAACCACCAAATCCGCCAATTCGCGCTTTTCTTTTCCCATTTTCCCCAACACATAATCCGCCAAATTCCCCACGGGGTGGTTCGGTTGGCAACCCAGCCGCACCCGGGCAAAGGCGTCGCTCCCAAATTGATCAATCATGTTGCGCAGCCCGTTTTGGCCGCCGTGGCTTCCCTTGGCTCGAACCCGCAGCTTTCCGAAGGGGAGATTGATGTCGTCGCATATGGCCACCACATTTTCCACGGGGATCTCAAAGTATTCCGCCGCCGGGCGCGCCGCTTGACCGCTCAGATTCATGTACGTGAGCGGCTTCATCAGGTGCACCTTGTGGGGGCCGAGCATCACCTGGGTCATGACCGACTGGAATTTCCGAGCTTCCTGAAAATCCACTCCGGAGCGCCGGGCGAGCAACTCCACCACCTCGAATCCGAGATTGTGCGGCGTATTCTCGTACTGCTTGCCGGGGTTTCCGAGCCCCACAATCAACCATTTGGCCATGAAAAACAAAGGCTCCCTTGAGCTGAATCGAGCGCCAAGGGAGCCTCATTGATGCCTGAGCATCAACCGAAGTTTGTTGCTTAGGACTGTTTGTTCAATCCCCAGTCATACTCGATCCACTCTATCGAATAGTCACCGGCCCGCAGTTTTTCGGCGAGTTTTTCATCCTCCAGCACGGTGGAGAAATACCAGGCCACGGCAGCGAGTTTTTCAGCTTGGTCCACACCCTTGGCTTTCAACTTTGCGGCCAACGGAGCAGAGGCTTCCGCATGATGCAGAAGAAAGTCGTCGCCGTACCAATCCATCAACTGGCTAATCTTCCACGTTTTCCCGTCGAACTGAAACTGCGCCGGGTTGGCGGCGAAGTCGTTGGCCCCTTTGGCGTACATTTCCAAAAGATTCGCGGCGGTGAAGGGAACGGGTTGAAGTCGGGGGCAGCCAATGCTGGCGCAGTTGACGGCAAAGTGGAGCCCGGGATTCACGAAGGCCACGCGGCGATCCTTGGGTTCGTCCTTCATGCGCAGAATTTCATGCTCGATTTGGTTCAACGTCAGTGGGCGCCCCGCCACGATGAACGGCTGATCCCATGGTTTATCGAGGTTGGTGATGCTTTTGAGGGGGTAGTGATCCACAATCGTTTTGAGCGTGAGAATGTTGTAGGCGTTGGCATACCAAGCGGCCATCTCCATATCCCGCAGGCCGTTCAAGGCTTCCAAATCCGTTTGGGCAATGGCATCCACAAGCTTTTGAAGCTCGGGTTTTCCGGGGCCGGCCAGTTTCTCGTAGTTCACAAACCCTTTGGCATCGAGGTAGGTGGAGAGAAGCGTGGCGTAGGCTGCAGTGGGGAAGTCTGCGGGTTGCAACCCCGTGCCTGAAGTGGCAATCGCCGCGACGGTGGAGGTGGAGTGCGCCTCGGCCGAAGCAGCACCCTTGGCGGGTTTGCTGCTGGCCTGGCTGGCGGGTTTTGAGCCGGAGCCGGTAGCGGCAGCCTCCGAGGCTACGGGGGTGGGGGCGAATAAAAGCGCCAGAATCGCCAGTGTTACGCCGCCGGCGGCGACGAGAAACACGGAGCGTTCACTGGGTTGGGTGATGATCTTGGGCATGGGAGACGTTATCCTTCGAAGGATGGTAGAACAGGGATTCCCCCTGAGGGGCAACTGCAGCAATGCACGGTTCAGCCCAGATGGAGTGAAATTCTACCCGTGACCAAGCTTTTCCTCCACATGGCGCCCCAAACTCGCCATCATCGCATCCCAGCGGAGCCAGCCCTGAAGCGTCAACCGAACGGAGTCCTGCGCTTCAACCCACTGATTTTCCACTACTTGCACACCTTGCGGCGTGGAAAGCCAACTCCTCAACAACGCCGATTCCGCGTCGGAACTCCCGAGCGGAAATCCCTCGCTTCGCCGCAACGCCGCAAACAAACGCTCCTTGCACTGCTCGGCGGGAGTCAGTGTTTCCCGATTTTTCCACGGACTGTTTCCCTGTTGCAGACATTTTGTCCAAGTCGCGTAGTCGTCTTCCACCATCCAACGCAAGTTCCCCAACTGGCTCCAAGCCCCCGGACCAAATCCCAGCACCGGGCTCAGGGACCAATACCGTTGATTATGACGCGAACGAAAACCCGGCCGCGCAAAGTTCGAGACCTCGTAGTGCTCAAAACCGACGGAGCTCAGGAACGCGTGCCCCTCCTCGTACATCCGCGCTTCGGACTCCTCCTCCGCTGGGAGCAACGTCCCCGCTTCCCGTTCCCGGAAAAACGGCGTCCCTTCGTGATACGTCAACCCGTAGAAGCTGATGTGCAGGGGGCCGTACCCCACGAGCATTTCCAGATTGCGGAGAAAATCCGCCGGGCGCTGACCCGGAAGGGCGAACATCAGATCCCCCGACCAATTCGGAAGCGGCCCCCCGGCTAGGAGTTCCAGCGTTTGTTCCAGAGACTTCCGGCTGTGCAACCGTTCCAGGCGCTTTAAATCCCGCTCGGCGAAGGACTGAATCCCCACCGATAGCCGATTGATGCCCAATTCCGCCCACTGTTCCAGCCGGGAGGTGGTGATGTTCTCCGGGTTGGCTTCCAGCGTGATTTCCTCCGCCGGGCCAAATCGCTCTTGGAGGAGAGTGAGGAGCCGCCGGAGCGATTCCGGCACCAGAAGGCTCGGCGTTCCACCGCCCAAGTAAAGCGTTCGCACTGGAAGCTCCGGGGTGAATGCAGGAAACTGCTCCACTTCCCGGGCCACCCACTCGGGAAACTCCCGCCGCAGCGCCATGGGCTTCCCCTGGATGCTGAACTTCGTAAAGTCGCAATAGGGGCATTCGTGGCGGCAAAACGGAACATGAACGTAAAGCCCGAGATCGGCGGCTCCGGATGCTGGGAGCTCCTCAAACTCCCTGAGGAGAATCCCCCGCGAGGCTTCGGGGGCGGAATCCGAGAAAAGAAGGGGTGCTGTGGGAAGGGCCATGCGTTTACGGCTTGCACTGATCGGCGGGGGTTCTGTTTGATTCAGGGCCATTCCGGAACTCCCGGAACCACCGAACCTCGCCCCATAGGGCGCCAGCGTGTCCACCGTTTGCAAGGAAATCCTCCCCTAGTACCATGGCCAAAATTCGTATCAACCCCGAAGAACTGGAACAAGCCACTGATGTGGAGGAAACCTCCGCCCTTACCGAGTTTGCGCAGTGGATTCAACGCAACGCCTCGGTTTTGCTTCTCGGCATCGCCGTTGTAGTCGGCGGCTTCACCGCCTTCAGCTATATGGATTCCATCAAGCAGGGGAATCTGGCCAAGGCCAGCATGGTGTACGATGAAATCTCCATCGAGCTTCTCCGCAGTCGTGGTGAAACAACCTGGGCTTCTCCTGAACGCAAAACCAAGATGGAAGAAGTCATCAAGAAAGCCGATGAACTCATAGAAGCCAACGCCGGTACACCCCTCGCCCGTGAGGCGCTTTTCCTGAAAGGAACCGCCTACTTTCAGATGGGCGACGAAGTTTCCCAAGCGCTTCAAGCTGGTGCCCCCAACAACCAACGCGCCATCGAAGTCTTCAACGAGTATTACGCCCAAGTGGAGCCCAACACTTTCGAGCGTGCCAAAGCTGCCCTCGCTCTCGCCTACGCCCTGGAAAACAGCTTCTTCTTCCAAGGGGAAAGGCAAGCCGCCACTGACGCCCTGCAATACTACACCGAAGCCGGTGAAGCTGATCCGTACGGCTTCCTGAAGGCGGACGCCACCATGGGCCGCGCGCGCATTCTTACCGCCACCGGGAAAGATCAGGAAGCAATCGCCCTTTACCGCGAAATTCTTGAAAAACGCTTCGAACCCGTCGTCCTCATGGATTCGGAAGTCGTGGAAGGCCGCTTCGACGAAGGCATCAACCTCGTCAACGCCATGCGCGCCCGCTTTCTCGCTCAGATCAGCATCGCTGGGCAGGCGCGACTTGAACTCGCCCGCTTTGGTATAGATGTGGAAAAAGAATATCCCATCACCAAGGAAGCCGAAGAAGAAACAGAAGCCACGACGAATACGTGACGGAGCGATTTACCGGGTAACGGGTGAATGTAAAAAATAACCCTGCAAGGGTCAAATCCCAAAGCCCAGGGTAAGAGCGCGTGGGCGCTCGCAACCCTGGGTACTGTTTGGAACAATTAAACCGAGCTCTGCAAGAGCGCGAATCAAATTTCAACAATCACCAGATCAAGATTGTGCCCATGCAGGGCACGAGTCTTCTCCGAAACT
>JANRMB010000127.1:0-2381 GCA_033761985.1 Candidatus Sumerlaeia bacterium
GAAATGAAGTATTACAACCCGGAAACACATCAGATCGAGTTATTCAAGGCGCCTGATGAGGTGAAATTTGAGGTCGAAGACTTCAACAAAAAGGTTCTTACAGAATCCTTCAACCGAACGGTTTGCCGGTATCTTGCACAACAAATTGATCCGGAAGATCGCGCGAAAACCCTGATTTTCTGCGCGACGGATACCCATGCGGATTTGGTTGTGCGTTTATTGAAGGAAGAGTTTATCCAACGATACGGTGAAGTTGCCGACGATGCCGTGATGAAAATCACCGGGGCAGCGGACAAACCACTTCAGAAAATAAAACAATACAAGAATGAACGTTTACCGAATGTTGCCGTAACGGTGGATCTACTGACCACCGGAATAGATGTACCGCAGATTACCAATATTGTATTTCTCCGCAGAGTGAACAGCCGCATTCTGTTCGATCAAATGCTGGGACGAGCGACACGCCTTTGTCCGGAGATAGAAAAGCAAACGTTTCGTATCTTTGATGCCGTTAAAATCTACGAGGCTCTTCAGGCACTTTCGGCGATGAAGCCCGTTGTCAAAGATCCCACCATCACCTTCACTACTCTTATAAAGGAACTGACCACGCTCGCGAATAAGGAGCATTTGGCCGAGTTTCGGGATCAGTTTCTCGCCAAGCTCCAAGCAAAGTCCCGCTTTTTCAAACCAGAGCGGGAGAATGCATTCCAAGAACTCACCGGTTTTTCCTCCAAGGAATTCCTCAGCGAAGTACGCAACAACCCGATTGAGCAGATTGGTCCCTTTCTTCGCCAATATCCTTCCCTCGGTCGTTTTTTGGATCAGGAACAATCCGGTCCAAAAAGTGGCATCTTTGTAAACGAGGACGAGGATTCCTTGCGGGAGGTTCAACGTGGGTATGGAACGAAAAAAAAACCGGAAGACTACATTCAGGCTTTCAAGGAATTCTTGAACACCCACCAGAACGAGATCCCCGGTTTGGTGGCGCTGCTAACTGCCCCCCAAAACCTCAAGCGCAAGGAATTACGCGAACTGGCGCGGTTGCTCGATGACAAAGGATTCAACGAGACATCCCTCTTTTCAGCCTGGCGCGACCTTACCCAACAGGAAGTTTCAGCCCGCATCGTGGGATTTATTCGGCACGCGGCCAAAGGCGATCCGCTTCTCTCTTTTGATCAACGGGTTGATCAGGCGCTGCAACGGTTGCTGGCACAACGAGACTGGACCGTTCCCCAACGAACCTGGCTTCAGCGTATCGCCAACCAAACCAAGGCCATGACCATTGTGGATCGCGAGGCCTTGGATGCCCCCGATCAATTTTTCCGAAATGAAGGGGGTGGCTTTGAACGGCTGAACAAGATTTTTGACGGTCAATTGCTGGAAATCCTGGAGTCATTCAATCAATCACTCTGGCAACACCCGGCGGCATAATCTTCATGGAAATGCTTTTCCCACCTCAACGGATCACCCTTGCCCAGTTCCGGTTCACCCAACAACTTGATGCCTCAGGAATTCCCCTCCACAGTCCGCAACTTGGAAACGAGACCCCATGAACAAACAATTGGCTCAGGATATTGGTGCAAAACTCTGGAATCTTTGCAACATCCTCAAAGACGATGGCGTTACCTACCACCAATACGTTACGGAACTCACCTATCTGCTTTTTCTCAAGATGGCGCAGGAAACCGGGAGAGAGGAACTCATCCCCGCCCGCTATCGCTGGCAGGTTTTGGAGCGCACCTCTGAGCCCGATCGCCTCAACATTTATCGGGAAATGCTCCTGAGTCTTGGCAAAAGCGAAAGCCCCACCATTGCCGAAATCTACGCCAACGCCAACTCCTTTATCAAAAAGCCCACCACGCTCTCCCAGCTTGTTTCCGCAATCGATGAACTGGATTGGTACAGCGCCAAACGGGAGGACATGGGCGACCTGTATGAGGATCTGCTGGCCCGGAATGCGAATGAGAAAAAATCCGGAGCAGGCCAGTACTTCACACCAAGGGCCTTGATTGATTCCATGGTGGCTGTGATGCAGCCCGTTTTTGGCGACGTAATTCAAGACCCCGCCGCGGGTACCGGAGGCTTTCTGATTGCAGCCGATCGGTATATGCGCTCCCGGGGGGTGCTGGATCGGCTCGATGCAGCAGAACAATTGCAATACTACCGGAACACCTTCTTTGGAATGGAGCATGTGCAGGATACCCACCGTTTGGCGCTGATGAACTTGATGCTGCACGGCATCGACGGCGGCATTCGTTACGGCGACACCCTCAGCCCGGAAGGCCAAGCCTTGCCCAGAGCATCGTTGATCCTGACCAATCCGCCATTCGGCACCAAGAAAGGCGGCGGTTTGCCGAGTCGCGACGATTTCACTTATCCCA
>JANRMB010000128.1:0-36279 GCA_033761985.1 Candidatus Sumerlaeia bacterium
TTGCGATTGTTTGGAGCAA
Organism: Candidatus Sumerlaeia bacterium; assembly: GCA_033761985.1. GTDB lineage: Bacteria > Sumerlaeota > Sumerlaeia > SLMS01 > JAHLLQ01 > JANRMB01. The sequence continues at coordinate 20 of JANRMB010000128.1, forward strand.
AGGTGGGGCGGAATGTTCACGTGTATCCTACGGTACAAATTATGATGCCTTGGAAACTTACCATAGGGAATCACACCGCAATAGGCGATGGAGTACGGTTGTACAATCTGGGGGAAATGACGTTGGGAAACTCCGTTACAATATCTCAAGGGGCACACCTTTGCGGGGGGACACATGATTTCAGAAACAAGGCGATGCCCTTAATTAAGTCCGAGATAATTGTTGAAGATGGCGCTTGGGTTTGCGCCGATGCTTTTATTGGGCCTGGAGTTTCCGTAGGTCGCGAGGCGGTGGTTGGGGCCCGTGCCGTGGTGGTGAAACCGGTTGCCCCGCAGGCGATTGTGGGCGGTAATCCCGCCAAAGTAATTGGAAAACGAAGTTACCACACCGACGCCTCGAATGGGAGCGCTCCCCGCTAGATGACTGTTCCATTTCCTCCCGCCAAATCAGTCCCCGTCTCCGTTCTGGTTCCCGTATTGAATGAAGAGGCGAACATCCCTGCCTGCCTTGCCACAATTCAGTGGGCGAAGGAAATTGTGGTGATTGATTCCAATAGCAGGGACCGCACCGTGGCGCTCTCCGAGGAGCATGGGGCGCGAGTGGTGCAGTTCAAATGGGATGGAAAGTTTCCGAAGAAAAAAAACTGGGCTCTGGCCAACGTGGATTGGCAAAACGAGTGGGTGCTGATTCTGGATGCCGATGAGCATATCCTTCCAGAGTTGGCGCAGGAAATTGCCGAGGTGGTTAAGCAAAACTCCTTGGATGGTTATTACATCAATCGACGGTTTATGTTCATGGGGGGATGGCTTCGGTTTTGTGGCTACTACCCGAGTTGGAATTTGCGCCTCTTTCGTCATGAATTGGGCCGGTATGAGCGGCTGGATGTTTCTGGTGATACAAACTCAGGGGACAATGAGGTTCACGAGCACGTGTTGATCTCCACTGGCGAAAGCCGGGTGGGTTGGCTGAAGCACGATATGCTGCATTACGCCTACCCGAACATTCATGTGTGGATTGAAAAGCACAACCGCTACAGCAACTGGGAAGCAAAGGTACGCACAGAGTTGCATGATGAGGAATCGGGGGAGAAACTGAAGGCCTCACTCTTTGGAAATCCGTTGGAACGCAAGCGTGCGCTTAAGCGCCTTGGTCAATCCATTCCACTGCTGAGTCCCACTCTGCGTTTTGTGTATCACTACATCATCAAACAAGGATTTCGCGATGGATACAGGGGTTTTGTGTTCTGCAGGTTGCTGGCGTTCTATGAGTTTTTGAGCGTGATTAAAGCAGCGGAGATGCGGATTCAGGAGAAGCAAAAAAAAGGGGGACACTGATGTGCCCCCCCTGCAAGAAGTTGCGCGGTTTACCGTCTTATTCTCTGGATTATTGTGCGGGTACAAACTCCATCAGGCCATTGCCGTAGAACCCCTCGGGGCGGGCATATAGAGTGTTGTAAACAGGACCGAAGTAGTTTTTGTACCATTGCTCAGAGGGGAACTTCATCTCTTCCTCCATCTCGAATTCGGCCATTAACTCCTGCTCAATCGTTCGCATCACGAAGGGAAGATTCTCAGGGGAGTTGTAACCGAACACCATCAGGAACTCCTTATTGATGCCAGAAACCACGCGTTGGTAATCAGGGTTATCCACAATGGATTCCTTCTCCATTCCGGTGGAGCGGCGAATCAGAGCGCGTGTTTCCTCTTCATTCATCACAATCCCAATTTTACCAGGAAGCAGTGCAATTCCCGGCATGCTGATGGGGCCGGAGGTTTGGCGGCTTTCCTCATTCGGTTCCCAGATGGTGACACTGTTGAAGTCCGACTTCACGTAGGGCATTCCAAAATTCGTGGTTGAGACATCCAAAATGGAGTTTATGGCAGCATGGGCAAGTTGCGCGTCACGGGTGTTGATGGAGAACGCGTAGATGGGTTGTTCCGGCACCGTGAAACCCATTTCGGCAGAACGCTGTTCGGAGAGTTCTGCACCCTTGGGGTCGCGGATGGTGTAGCTGAAGTGTTCGCCTGCGATGTTTTTGAGCAGATTGTTTTCAATGTTGGTCTGTGTTTGTGCGTTGGCCATCAGCAACATTTGATCGAGCTGAACTTTGCTTTCAGGATTCATCTCGGAAACGAGCTGGGTAATGGCAACCCACACGCGATCGAAATCAAACTGGAAGCTATTGTAGGTGAGGGCGTTTTTGGGGACGGAGGTTGCAGTGGAAAGGGAGACAGGGTTTTCGGGGTAGAGTGCCGCGAGAATCCCTTTGCGAACGCGTGGAACCAGTACCGCGTATTCCGAGTACATTCCCCCCTCTACAAGGCTTGTTTGAAAACCTGCGGCAGGAATTTCACCCAACCCGGAAAGATCAAAAAAGCGAAGTGCCTCTGCGTTGTAATCCTCATGATCCTCGGGAAGAGACTTGAGGGTTTGCATCAGTTGATCAATCTGCATGAACGCAATAACATCGTATTTGGGTGAAACGAGATTTTGGTATGCTTGAAAAGAGGCGGTTTGGGTGAGGCGTTCTGCCGTCTCATTTTGAAGTGAATTTACTAGGGATTTTGCTGGATTGTTCGCCCCATAAGAGAAGAAGAAAATGTTTTTTTCTTCCAGAAAACTATACTCAAGCGTCACCATTTTGGAGACTTCCACCTCAACAAAGTCAGAAGCCTCGTCATCCCATTCCTCCACAACGCTGACTTCTTCAAAGGTGATTTGGCGAATGGCTACGCCTTGAAACTCATATTGTGTTTTGGTGAGTGTGGATTTTTCCTCCAGCTTTGTGATTGCCGCATCCACATTCTGGCGGAGTGCTTCCAACTTTTCAGGGTCATATTCAAACGCCACAACGTACGGGTGTTCCTTCAACGCATCCAAAGTGGGTGTTGTTCCGTAAGCGACCAGATCACCGTGGAAGTGTTCTTTGAATTCCGAAAGCTTGGAGCCGGTTTGGCTTTCCATCTCGGTGTCCATCTCGTTGAAAACCTCGATCCAACCTTCCTTCAAAGAAGCCATCTCGGCGCTGTTCCATGCTTTTCCGAGATTGGATTTTTGAGTGCGCTCCTCCACTTCGGGATAGTTGGAGACCCCAATGGCGAAAAAGGCGTTGGAAGGGAGTTTTTCAAAAAGGGAGTTTGCTGAAACCAGCGGCGCGGTGAGGGAAAACCCCAGCAGGAATGCCGAGGTGGAAGAAGAGAGAAATTTCATAAGGGAAACCTAATTTAAAATACATTGTATTTTAGGTTCCCGAGGCTGGGAGCCGTCGAGGGGAAAGGCGAAGTTCGGGTGTAAAAAAATGCCGGTCGGATAAACTCCGACCGGCATAATGGTTTCCTGAAAAGTTGGGATTCAGGGGTTGGTGGGGAACTTGGCGTTCGGAGATTCCTTGCGGTTGATGAGAGCCATCACAGGTCCGGCATAAACAACTTTGGAGGGATCGAGTTCGTTGACGGAGAGGCGAACGAAGCGCTCGTTTTCCCCTTCGGAAAGATTGAACTGACCAATTGGCATCCATCCCCAGTTTTTGCGGTCGGATTGATCGAAGGTAAACTGCCGACGTGTCTTGATATCGTCGCCTGCTTCCACAATCAGGTTAGTGGTTGCATCGGGCCCCGAAAGCATCCCGATGTAGAGATCATATGTGCCGGTGACGGGTACTTCGATATCGTACAGGAGAGCCTCCACGTTTCCGCCTTTGCGACGCAGAATACCAGGGAATTCCGGATTTTCACTCCAGTGGTTCCCGACCTGTTGTGCCGGCACGGGGATGATGATTCCCCCGGGACGGCGATTATACCCAGCGCGATAAGGAAGCGAAGCGGGTTGAGCGTAGGGACCGGTTTTGAGGAAATCGGAAATGCCGTTGTCGGTCAGATTTTTTTCCACATCACCCCGGAGCCCCTGATAGAAGAATAGGACTTCGCCGTTGATCCCGTTTTTCCGGTTATAGGCGATTGCTTGTTCAATGTAGTCCTTTTCAGCGACATAGGTACCGGCTCGAAGCAGAATACCGGGAGAGAGCATGGGGAGTTGTTCGGGTGTAAACTGGTTGGCCACAAGTTCATCCACGATCTTGGTGTAGCCATCGATTTGGTAGCGATAGGCTTGGGGATGGATGGTATCCACCAATCCACGCTGAGTCCATGTAAGGGAATCCTGAAGATACTCCTCCAACGCCCAGGGGTAGTAGCTGGGTGAGCTGGATACAATAAGGTGCTTGCTGCGGGATTTGACTTCTTTGCGGAGCTTGGCAAGGAACTCCGTGAGGATGTCCGCACGGAACTGAACCCACTGCTTATCCTTGTAATCCGTGGGGGGCTCCACGCCGTATTTTTCGCGGTAAAGGCCCTTGGTGTATTCATCGTACCCGGCGAGTGACGGCATCGCGGGAAGACGGTCATCGCCCTGAATACCGTCCACATCATAATTGTCCACCACTTCAAGGATCATCTCGATCATGAAGTTTTGTACCTCGGGGTGGAAACCGTTGATCCACTCGAAGTTGTTTTTCTTGGCGAGATTGCCTTCCTGATCCAAAGCTGCCCAGTGGGGTTTGGCGGCGATGATATGCCCACCACCAGCGTTATAGCTGCAGGCAAAACCGAATTCAAACCAGGGCACCACTTCGATGCCCACCCGGTGTGCTTCCACGATGATTTCCTGAAGCATGTCGCGGTCTTGAACGCCGGCAAATTGAGCTTCCGGAATAACGGAAACACCGAATTCGCGTTCAAACACTTTGCTGGGGTACAGGGTATAGCCTTTGTTGTAAACAACGGGATAGACCACGTTGAAGTTATGGGCCGCCAAGTAGTCCATCATCTCAGCAATTTTTCGTTTGGAGTTGAGAACTTTGCTATCGACGTTGGTAATCCACACGCCGCGCAATTCTTGCAGTTGCGCCGCGGGTTCATTCACTTTAGTTCGAATGGAAAAATAGCTGGGGTCAGCATCTTCAGCGGGCACTGGTGCCACATTCACAAAAAGGGAACAGGCGAGAGCAAACGCCGATAACATGGAAAAGCGTGTAAACATCGAATTACTCATCCTTGGGGGTGGAGTTAGTGGAAGTGCCTGTGCGTGGCAGGCGGCCAAAATGGGACGCAAAGTGTTGCTTGTGGAGGAAACTCCCTGGCTCGGCGGCATGATCACTTCCGCAGGTGTCAGTGCATTCGATGGCAACAAGAAAGCCGTTGCAAGTGGTTTCTTTCTAATGATCCGCAAGGAAATTGAAGCCTACTATGGCGGCCCGGAGAAGACCTTTACCGGTTGGATCAGCCACCATTGCTTCGAGCCCAAAGTGGCCGAAAAGATGATTCGCAAGCATGTTTTGGATGCCGGTGTGGAAGTTCTATTCAACACCCGGCTGGTGGAAGTACTCCGCAAAGGGAACCGAATTCTGGGCGCAATTGTGGAGAATGCGGAAGGCCGCATCCGTATTGAAGCCAAGCTCACCGTGGAAGCCACGGAGTATGGTGATGTGCTCCACCTTGGCAAGGTGCCCTACCGCCTTGGCCGTGAATCCAAAGAGCAAACCGGTGAAGACCACGCCCCCGCGAAACCGGACATGAAGGTGCAGGATATGACCCTTTGCGCCATCATGAAGAAAGATCCCTCCGGGAAGGCAACACCTCTCCCCCGCCCCGCAAACTACAATCCCGATCAGTTTGATTGTGCCGTTACAGACCGTTGTTCCACTCCGGACGCCAAGTTCCTGAACCATGCCCTCCATGACTGGAACAGCTTTATCACCTACGCCGCGCTTCCCAATGATAAGTATCTCCTCAACTGGCCGTTCCACTCCAACGACAGCCCGGACTCCGTGGGTATCTTTGGAACTCCTGATGAACGCGCCGAAGCGATTGAAAAAGCCCGCGCCCGTACTCTGGCTTTCTGCTATTACATGCAGAATGAACTCAACCACCCTGAATGGGGCCTTGCCACCGATGAATTCGGCACACCCGATCATCTCCCCTTCATCCCCTACGTGCGGGAATCCCGCCGGGTGATTGGAAAAACCATCCTCAAGGAAAACGATGTCCTCCCCCCCACCGAGGGTGGCCCCCGCGCCAAGTTTCAAGCGGATTCCATCGCCATAGGTGATTACTTTCTCGATCACCACCACAGCGAGGAACACCTCCCACCGGATCAACGCTTGAACGAAAACTACCCCGACAACGCCCCCTTCCAGGTTCCCTACGGAAGCTTGGTTCCCAAGGATGTGGATGGCTTGTTGGTGGCGGAGAAAAGCATCTCTGTAACGCACATCGTGAACGGATGCTCGCGTTTGCAACCCGTGGTGATGCTCATAGGTCAAGCCGCTGGCATGGCCGCGGCGCTGTGCCTTGACCGCAATTTGGATCCCCGTGAGCTGGACGCCGCAGAGCTTCAGGATGAGTTGATCGAAGCAGGAGTTGCAGTGTATCCCTTCAGCGATCTCTACAACGATCACCCCGCGTTCGGTGCTGTTCAGCGTTTGGCCATGACGGGGCTTTTCCCCGCGGATCAACCGATGGAATTCAAGCCGGACGAACCGATCTCCAAGGAGGACGCCGCCTTTTACGAGGAGGAGTTCGATCTCGGCGGGCTATGGAAACCCGGAATGCGCCGTGGAGACTTCTTCATTCGCCTGTACGAATCACTGGAAAGCGAGTTGGAGGAAGAATAACCTTGTTTCCCTCCCGGGTTACGGCAAACTCAGCCTGACCCGGGGGAGTCACTTGATGGAGTGATAATCCAAGGTATGGGCCAATGGTCCGTAGTGTTTTTTTGAAGAAAAGGGTGACCGTGGTTTCTGGCCGTACCAATTTGTTGCTGATAAGCGCGCTGCTGGCTTCCGCTTTGGTGGTGGAGACTGCCGCGCAAACAACCGAAAGCACCCCTGCAGCCACAAGTACCGAGGCTACAACTTCCACCGAAGGCGAGCAGCAACCCCTTTCCCGCGAGGAACGCCTTCGCCAACACGAGGAACGCGTTCGAAAAATTATTGAGGAACGGCGCAAGGCACGTGCTGCCGAACAATCCGGTGAAACACCCGCCGCAACTGAAGCGGCTCCCGAGCCGGGAACGCCCCCGCCTTCACGAACCGCCTCCGTTACCAGTGATTTCGGGAACCTGATTCTTTACAACGCCTTCCGGGTGGAAAAAGGAACGGGACTGCAGTATCAGGCTGGAAACCAACAGAAACAAAGAACCCAGCAAGTTGTTGCCGCATCTGAGGAAAGACCCCAGGAAAAAGAACAGGATCCGGCTGCTGCTGGAACGCAAAATCAAAACGCAGCACCCGCAGCCGGAAGTGGCAACGAACGCAGAAGAAGCTCCGGGAATGAGCAACAAGCGAACAACGTGATTGTACCCCGCGATAATGCCAACCCACCGGCAACGAATGAGACCACGTTCAACCAACGCGCCGCCTCGCCTGAGGTTATTGCCAACGAGGTGCCCACGGAAGTCTCCGGCGTTATCAGCAAAGGCTTTGCTCCTGAGGCTGGAGTGGACAGCATGCTTCAACAGCAGGTGGATGCCGCTGCGGAATACGAATATGCTCTGGATGCGGTTATGCGCAAGGGCGAGCGGTTTGTCTCCGAAGTGCGCATCCAGAACAGCCAGAAAAAAGAATTCGATCGCGTGCGGATTGCTCTCCGGTACGACAAACGATTCATGAAACCCCTGCGCGTCTTTGACCAGGAGATTCGCTCTTCCCTAAAGGTAGACCCCCGGGTGGAGATTGTGGAGCGGGATAATCTGCTAATCTACGACGGTGATTTTGCCGCCCCCCGTAGCGACCGTGAGTTGGTGGTTCTCCGTATTGTTTGGGAAGCGAAACTCACCACCGAGTTTACTCAGGTGAATTTTCATTTTGCCGGTGGTGAAACCGAGGAGACATTCCACACGGGAGTGTACTCTGCCGGGAAAAATATTCTGGGCGAAGCCGATGATCCCTTCGATGGGGTGCTCGGCGGTTCTCTCCTCATCATCCCACCGTTTGATCCCAACCGGGAAGACAAGGCTACCATCAGCCAAGGGAAGAAGGAAGAACTCCGGAAAATCTACCTCGCCAACGTGGGGGGTCAGAATCCCGTGGGGTTGCAGTTGGTTGCCCCGGAACTCCCACCCCAAGTAGGCGAAACATTCCCCGTGGATGTGGTATTGAACAACCCCGGTGGCTCGGTGGTCGATTCCGTTCGTTTTTTTGTACTGTTCGATCCCAAGGTGCTGCAGGTGGTGGACAAGGACGCTGGGAATTGGATTCGCCGAGGGGTGAACGTGCATGATGGCCCTTACCGCATCAATTTCCCGTTCGAGTTCCACAAGTACAACTCCGTGGACAACGAACGGGGGCGAATCCGCTACGCCAAGTCCATCGGCAAAACGCTGACACTCCCCACAGGGACTTTTGCCACGATACACTTCCGGGCGATTGCCCCGACAACCAAGACCACCGTGGCATTTGCCCAATCCACCGATGGCGGCGATTCCCTCACAGATGTGCGGATTTTGGGTTACTCAGTGTTTAGTACCAACGCGGAAATGACAACACCTGAACTTGAGTTGACGATTCTTCCCCAAGCTGTCGCTGCGGGTGAAACTCCGTCAGAGGAAGCAGTAGCGCTGCAATCTTCTGCTGATCCTCAAACACCAGCCTTTTTGGTGAACCCCGTTTACTTGGAACAACTTAGAACAACGCCCTGAGTGATGGTTTCAACAAACGTTGAATAAAATTGAAACGACCTCCATCGTGTGATGGAGGTCGCTCTTTTTGTTGGCTTTATGTCACGAATTAGATCGTGGGTTTTTTACCGCCGGCCCACTTGATGGAACACCCAACACCGCGAGTGCTGGAAGTGGTGGGTTCGTTTCCGGCGAGGATATCATTCACGGCTTTTTCCACGTGAAGCTCACGGGCTTCAGCAGAACCCGTCCAGAAGGCACCTTGGTAAACAAGCTTCATGTTTTTGTCGAGAATGAAGGCATGGGGGGTGTACTGGGCGTTGAATTTGGCAGCAAGAGTGGAGTCTTGGTTGATCAGGATGGGGAAAGGCTTGTTGGCAGCGTATTCCTTGATTTTGTCGACAGTTTTGTCCGCACCGGCGTCGATGGCAACCACTTGAACGCCTTTGTCTTTATAGCCGTTGAAGAAGGCTTCAACCGCTTTGGAAGCACCGTTGGGGCCTTCCACGTAGGGGCAGTTTTGGTTCCAGAAGATAATGACGGTGGCTTGGGAACCAGCGATGTCGGTGATGGACTTTTCAGCACCGCTTTGGGCATGAAGAGCGGAGAAAGGAGAAACGGTATCCTCAAGGGAGTAAGGACCGGATTTCTCGGTGGCAACAGTGGTGGCTTGCTCGCCGTCACCCTTGGAATCAAGGCTCACTTGAACGATTTGGAGTTCTTCTGTTCCTGTACCATCAGTGGTGGTGTTCACCACAGAATTCGCCTTGGAAGGGCAGCAGGATTTGCCTTCTTCTGAGCTGTTGGCGACAGACTTCACCTTGAGGTTTGCAGCGTCCACCATGGAGCCCCCACAAGAGGTCTCGCAGCTTTTGCCTTCGGCTCCTGTTTTGGATACATTAACAATCTTCATGGCATCGGCAGAAGCACCGCATCCACCTTCATAGGAAACTTGGGCCGCGTTTTTGGAATAGGGGCAGCCTTTGGATTCGCTGCAGCTTCCGGATTTTTCGGCAGTTGTTACGGTACCGGCGGAAAGGGCGGCAGCAGCCATCGGGATGGTCAGTGTACTCAAAAAAGCGTTCATAGGGTTACTCCAAAAAAATTGTTCGTTGTGTGTTCAGGATTGTGGGTGCAAAGTCCAGACCATTTTCGAGATGGAAAGGTTTCAGGAAAGTTCGTTGGTTTTGAAAGAATTACAGGAGGTAAGGGTTGAATAGTGATTTCGGGATGGGGCGAGATGTCGCGGGGATTACTTGGAATGGACAGTTTTGCACGGCGGGGGGCTGGTAATCACTTTCTCCGCCACCAGGGGGAAAGAGGGGTCTCCTCGTTTTTGTAGGGTTGAAGACGATCCCTGAAAGAGGGGGTTTCGTCCTTGGGTTTTCGGAGTGGTGAAGGCGCCCCGCCCTCCATGAGTTGTTCCAACAGTTGTTCACTATCCAGGGTGTTGGGAACTTCCCGGGATGGGTGCGAGAGGAGATCGAGGTCTCGCTGGGGCTCTGTGCTGAAAGGAGTTTTGTTTCCGCCTTTGGGGGAGTTGTAGAGCGCCAATCGGCGGACGAGGATTTTTCCACGGTGACTGTTGATGGAAATCCCTTGGGCGATGCTGAACTGGCGGATGAAACCGCGAACAGAGGTGAACCGCTTTTCACGGTCTCGGGAGAGAGCCTTGAGGAGAACCTTTTCGGCTTCTTCGGTGAGTTCCGGGCAATCCTCGCGTGGGGGTGAAAAGACTCCCATCGGGAGATTACCGGTGATCATTTCGAACAGGATCACGGCGAGGGAGTATTGATCGGCGCGGAAATCCACGTCGCTTCCGTCTTTGAGCTGTTCCGGCGCCACGTACTGGGGTGTTCCGATGGCAACACCTGCGTCGGTCTTATCCCCGAGGGCGGAGATGATGTTGGCGATACCGAAGTCTGTTACTAGTACATCCCCATTCTGGTGGAGCATGACGTTGGCGGGTTTGAGGTCGCGGTGGACGAGCTTCTGAAGATGGCAAAACTCGATGGCTTCGGCAATATGGCGGGCGATGGTGACGGCTTCCTCCAAGGAAAGGCGCCCTTGTTGTTTGAGGACGTTTTTGAGGTTATCACCCGGGATGTAGTTCATCACGAAATAGAGTTGGCGATCGATTTCATCGAAGTCATGAATCCCCACGATATTGGGGTGGCTGACGCTTGCCATGGTACGGATCTCAAAGGAGAAGCGTTCCACCAGTTCCGGGTATTTGGAACATTCCGGCGGGAGTACCTTGATGGCCCTCAGGGGGCTGCCGTCGTCGCGGGTGGCCGTATAAACCACTCCCATTCCGCCCCGACCAAGAACACCAAGCGGTTGCCAACCTCGGCGAATGAAGGGCTCGGGAAAGGGGTTCTCTTCCTCCTCATCCCACCAAACGGGATTATGGGTGAGCATACAGCAACCGCAGGTGGCGCACTCAAGGAGTTCAGTACGCGGATCGGTGTAGGCTTTGGGTAATGCCCGAAGAGGGGTTTCGCAGTTGGGGCAACGGCAATTCAGCGCTTGAAAGCGGCGCTGATGAGGGGGGGAATCGTGTTCAGGTGTGTACACTCGGATTTCCCAAGTTCGTTCTCGGTTTACGTGGGGCTATTAGGATGTGGAATGAGGTGAAACGACAATCAGTTTTTTTGTGGATGATGGGGCATCCGTGAGGAATTGATGAAAAAAATGTCTAACGATAACAGGAAATGGGAGAACTCGGGCATGGTGACCGATTTTTGTTCTGTACCGGGGAAAAATTTGTGATACGAAGATGGAAGTCGTTCCTCGAAAACTCAACGATCGGTTTAGTCAGCCAGATGTTCACCTCCTCAATGCTAACGATTCTAAGCGCCCAACGGGAGATGGCTAGTGAGGGAAACTTCACCGGGGCGGCAGAGTTGGTGTTGGCTCGAGTTCTGGAAATAGTAGGTTTGCAATCCGGTTCGCTCCTGCTTTGGAATCGTACCCCACGAAACGGCGATACGCCGTTGCAGTTGTTGGCTGCCTCCAATGAAAAAATTCGCCAACAACGAGCCCCCACGTGCCGGGAAATGCCCGAACCACTCCAAAATCAAAAGGAAGGGCTCATTTTTTATTTTCCACCTGTTCAAAATGAATCAGAATGCAAAGCTGTTCTGGCCTATCGAGGATTGGGGACAGGTGACGAAGAGGGATATCGACTCTATTTGCTTCACGAGTTTCTTGCGAAGAAACCAGAGGAGCAATCACGGTTGGAGCACCTTCTGGTAACCCCAAAAGGGCAGGAATTGCTTCATCTCTTCGCGTGTTTGGAATCACTGGTCATACAACGGAATAGCTTGGAAGCTCAGCGGGCGAAAACCAGCGCGTTGATTGAACGTGCTTTGGAGTTGGATATTTATTTTGATTCCGGGCTGGATTTGTTTTGCATCGCCGATGTGCAGGGAAACTTTCGGCGCCTGAATAGTGAATGGACGCGAACACTCGGTTACAGTTTGGATGAAATTCAGGGGAAAAAGTTTCTGGATTTCATTCACCCCGATGATTTGGCGCCAACGTTGTCTGCCGTTGAGGTGCTGAGTGATCAAAATGAGATTCTGAATTTTGTGAATCGCTACCGCCATAAAGATGGAAGTTACCGTTGGATTGAATGGAGGAGTATCCCACGCGGTGATTTGATTTTAGCCTCGGCTAGAGACATAACCCCTCGAAAACAAGCGGAGCAGTCTCTTGAGCTTCAGGTTAATTGGAGTGAGATCCTTCTGGAACTCTCCACCAAGCTGATCAGCGTGGAAGAGAATTTGTTTGCCCAAACCATCGATGGTGGATTGGAAAAACTCGGTAAACTACTGGACGTCGACAGGGCCTATGTTTTTCTGACATCGGAAGATGGGAACTACATCAGCAACACACAGGAATGGTGTGCTGTTGGCATAAGCCCACAGATATTCAATCTTCAGGAAATCCCCTGTTCACTTTTTCCTCAATGGATCGAAACACTCCACCGAGGGGAAACCATCGATATTCCTAACGTTCATTCGCTTCCCGCAGAGTGGAAGGCTGAAAGAGACGAGTTGGAGTCTCAAGGAGTTCAATCCATCCTGAACATTCCGATGCTGCTGGATTCGCAAGGGGCTCACAAACAAAAGCTTTTGGGATTTGTGGGATTGGATTATACACGCGGGACTCGCCACTGGACTAAAGACTGCAAAACTGTTCTCAAAACACTCGCCAACCTGCTGGCAAGCGCCATTTCCAGAAGGCGTGCCGAAGCCGCCATTATGCACGCCAACGAGCAACTGGCGGCACAGACAGATCGAGCCAACGAACTTGCCCGCCAAGCAGAGCAAGCCTCTAAAACGAAGAGTAACTTTTTGGCAAACATGAGCCATGAAATCAGAACTCCTCTTAACGGGATCATTGGGCTTACAAGTTTACTGGAGGACTCCCCTCTGAATGGCGAGCAACTGCGATATGTAAAAACCCTGAGGGACAGTGGAGAGACTCTCCTCTCTCTGATTAATGATATCCTGGATTTCTCCAAAATTGAGGCCGGAAAATTGGTTTTGGAATCCCTTGTTTTCAATATCAGGGAATCTATTCAGGAAACAATCAACCTGATGGCTCACTGGGCGGAGCAGAAACAACTCAACCTTCATTTTGAATTCAGTCGGCGGCTTCCCTCGTTAGTGCTAAGCGACCCTGTTCGGCTTCGCCAGGTGCTGTTGAATCTTTTAGGTAATGCCCTGAAGTTTACAGAGAGGGGGGAGATACGAGTTCGTGTGTCCCCGGCGATGAATCATTCCCTCCATGAGGATACTCAGACACATCCACTGGATTCATCTGTCCCCGTGATGTATCGAATTGAAGTGATAGATACGGGAATTGGGATGAATGAAGAACTTCAAAAAAAACTCTTCTCCCCCTTTGTTCAAGGCGATTCCAGCACAACACGCAAGTTTGGAGGGACAGGTCTGGGCTTGGCTATTTGCCGGCAACTGGTGGAGCTAATGCACGGGCGAATTGGGGTGAAGAGTGAAGTGAATCAAGGTTCGACATTTTGGTTGGAGCTTCCGTTGGAATCCGTGGGTGACGCAGTTTACTCCGATGTTCAATCACGGACTTATCGATCCTCCTCCACGGATGTGGTACCGATTCTCAAACTTGGGACCTCCTCGATTGCCACAAGCGGGTTGGAAGTTGAAGAGGTGGAGGATTCAGTAGTGCGAATACTCTTGGTGGAGGATAACGCAACCAACCGATTGGTTGCATTAAAGCTTTTGGAGAAACTGGGTTTTTCATCCGTGGAAAATGCCGAAAATGGAAATCAGGCGTTGGGGATTCTGAAGGAAAAAACATTCGATCTCATCCTGATGGATTGCCAAATGCCGGGATTGGATGGATTTGAAACTACGGAACGAATTCGATCCGGAGAAGCCGGAGAGACAAATAAATTCAAGCCAATCATCGCCATGACCGCCCACGCCATGATGGGGGACAGAGAACGATGCCTGAATGCTGGTATGAACGATTATATCAGCAAACCCATTCGGCGTCAGGAGTTGGCAACACTGTTGGAGCATTGGGTTGCAAAGATTCAAAAATCTCGCCATCAATAGCCAAGGGCGCGTATCAACTCACGGATAAGAGCGGGAGCAAAAGATCCCCCCTTGATATGGGGTGGAAGTTGATCAGACAAAAGGGTGACACCCAGAACACGATCATCGGGTAAAAATATATAGCCGCAATCGTGGGCGTGGTCTACTTCCCATCCGGTTTTGTTTCCACAACGCCATGGAGCGGGGAGCCCGGCGGGAATCATTTCCCGGTAGTGTTGAGCTTCCAGAATCTCCTGCATTTTTGAGCAAGCATCGCCCCAGGGAAATTGATTCGTGGCAATCGCCAGAATAAAGCTGGTCATTCCATCGGTGGTGAGGCGATTTTTGATTCCAAGTTTTGAAGCCTCCACATCCATCAGGTGACGCAGTACGTAACAATCCACGGCGTCGTAATCCCGGAGAAGCCGAGTGACACGGGGCGTACCGGTGAGCCGCAAAATCAAATTGGTGGCAAGATTATCGGAGAGGATGATCATCTCCCGAACGAGCATACCGAGGGACACTGTGCCACCGATATGGGGACGGAGATTCCCTTCATCCTCCACGGAGAAGGGGGAATCGTCGGCGATGCTATGGAAGAGAGAATCTACAACCACGGGCTGTTCCCACTGAAGTTGACCGAGGTGGATGAGACGGAAAACCTCGGCCATGACGGGGATCTTCATCACACTGGCAGCATCAAAACGCTCACTCCCCCGCCAGGAAAAAATGGGTTTGGAATCTTCAGCAAAACGTGCCGTAAGGGCTACTCGGGCTCCTGTGTCCCCTTCAAATTGGGCGAGTGCTTCGGATAATGTTTGGAAACTCATGAATCGTATGCTGTCCCTTGATTAACTTTTCCGGAAGGTTCTTGAAATCAATCGGCGATGTCAACCTCCGCTCAAAAGAAAAACACCCTCTTCGGGGGAAGAGGGTGCTCGGGAGATTGCTGGAAGAGTGTCTTAGTAGCTGAATTTATCGAGCTGGACCTTTCCACGGAATACCCAGTAGATAACGGAGGTGTAAGCAATCACGCACGGCATACCGAGGATCGCGATGATCAACATGATGCCCAGTGTTTTCTGTGAGGAGGCTGCAGAGTAGATAGTGAGATTGGTGGCCTCGCCCAAACTGGAGATGATCATATTGGGGAATACACCCGCACCGAACAACAGGATCAGCGTGGCAATGGAAACGCAGGAGGAAAGGAAAGCAATCCCCGGTTGATTGAAGTACAGGCTGCGTGGAATGTTGGCAATCGCCAGTACGTTGATGGGAACGAGAAGCCATACCACTGGGAACTTTTGGAAGTTGGCAATCATACTGGGGACAGTGACGAGCGTGGCAATCGTGGTCATGATGTAGAACACCACGAAGAGTGCTGTGGTATGCACCACCCAACCCTTTACCTTCTGCTGCAAATCGCCTTCTGTTTTAAGGTAGAGATAGATGGCACCGTGCATGGCAAAGATGGTAAGATTGAAAACCCCGACAAGCAGTGAGTAGGGATTCAAGAGTTGAAAGAACGTTCCTTGAAACTCCATGTCTTCACCGAGCGGAATCCCCACCACGAGATTCCCCACAGCGACACCAAACAGAACGGACGCAACAATACTGCTGACACTAAAGGCAACATCCCAGGTGGCCCGCCACCAAGGCATGGGTTCCTTGCTTCGGAATTCCAGTGCCACAGCACGGAAGATCAACATGCACAGAAGAATCATGAAAGGGATGTAGAAGGCACTGAAGGCTGTAGCGTAGGCATGGGGAAATGCCGCAAAGAGGGCGCCCCCTGCGGTGACGAGCCAGACCTCATTTCCATCCCAAACCGGGCCAATGGAGTTAAGGGAAATCCGGCGTTCTGTGTCCCCTTTGGTAAAGAGGTGGAGTACCCCAACACCCAAATCGAAACCATCGAGAATGGCATAACCAATCAGCAGGACACCCAGAAGAATAAACCAAACGAGATTGAGATCGAGAAAGCTAAACATTCGAATCAGGCTCCTTTTTCTGCTTCAAGGTTGGAGCGGAAGCTCATCACCTCGGAATCCATCATCGATGCCGATGACTTGCGTTTGCTGATGGCATCGATGAAGTCGTAATGGCGGGTGCTATCCACGTCTTTTTCGTCTTCATCAGGACCATGTTTGATTTTGCGATCCAACAAGTAAACAAAAAGAAGAAACAACAACGCATAGAGAAGCGTGAACATAATCAGTGAAGACAAAACCGCTTCTGCGGCCACCGCTTTGGAGACCCCTTCGCTGGTGCGCAGCAACCCATACACAATCCAGGGCTGGCGACCCACTTCGGCGGCAATCCAACCAGCTTGATTGGCGATGAATGGACCCACCACCGAGAAAACGAAGACCCACATCAGCCAACGCATTTGGAAGAGTTTCCCGGTCCACAGCAGAAAGAGGGACACACACGTAAGGCCGATGAAATATATCCCCAGTGCAATCATGATATGGTACATTTGGAAGGGAAGCGCCACTGGAGGCTGATCCTCTTTGGCAAACTGATCCAACCCGGTGACAGGTGTGGAAAAATCCTTGTGAACAAGGAAGCTCAACGCACCGGGGACGGGGATGCCCATATCCACAGTCTGCGTTTCTGAATTCGGGAATCCGAACAAATACAGGGGTGTTGAGTCCTCCGTTTTGTACACCCCTTCAAACGCCGCCAGCTTCGCCGGTTGGTATTTGGCCACCACTTCAGCGGAGAAGTGCCCGGCAATCAACTGAGCGAGCGAGGTAAGAGTAGCCACCACCAACGCAATGGTGAAGCTGCGGCGGGCAAACTCCAAATGGCGATTTTTGAGCAGGTACCACGCACTGATACTGAGAACAAGAAACGCGCCCTGAATAAAGGCTCCAAGCACCACATGAGTAAGCCGAACAACACTGCTGGGGTTGAAAACAAGGGCCCAGAAATCCACAATCTCCGCACGGGCCATCAGCCCCTCGCCCACGATGTGATAACCGGCCGGGGTTTGCATCCAGCTATTCGCCACCACGATCCAAACAGAGCTGAACAGCGAACCGAGAAACACCATGATCGCGGAAAAAAAGTGCATCTTGGGAGAGACACGATTCCAACCGAAAACCAGAACCGCGAGAAAGCCGGACTCAAGGAAGAACGCAAAGATTCCCTCGGCAGCCAAGGCGGAACCAAACACATCGCCCACATAGCGGGAGTAGGTGGCCCAGTTGGTACCGAATTCAAACTCCATCACAATCCCGGAAGCCACACCTAGGCCGAATGTCAACGCGAAGATCTTAATCCAAAACTTGGTCATGCGTTCATAGATGGGATTTCCCGTCCGCAGGAACATCCCCTCCATGATGACGATGAGGAGACCCAATCCAATACTGAGAGGCGGGTAGAGGTAGTGAAACATCACCGTAAAGGCGAATTGGAGCCGCGAGAGCAGCACAACATCGAGTTCCATAGGGTGAAAGAACTCCTTTCGTGGTGGAAGAAAGTAACGATTTTGAGGCGCAGCTCTGGAATACGGCCCCAAGTCGGAGTTCTTTTGTCGGCATTACACCTGCAGATCAAGGGGAAAATGGACAAGACTTGTCCGCGAAGGCAAGAAACTCCCCCGAAATAGACTTCCCCTATGCCCGGAACACACTTTTTGTATCGGACTCAACGGCGTTTTGGTTTGGCGAGTGAGGGATTAATGCCGGAAGTGGCGCATTCCTGTAAAGACGAGCACCAGTGAATGTTCGTTCGCTGCTTGAATAACTTCCTCATCCCGGATGCTGCCGCCAGGCTGAATAATAGCGCGAACACCCACGCGGGCAGCTTCATCCACGTTATCCCGGAAGGGGAAGAAGGCGTCGGAGGCCATGTAGCACCCCGTAAGATTGTGGCCATCGCTTTGAGCTTTGGAGACACCAATTCGAGCGCTATCCACGCGGGACATTTGGCCGGCACCGATACCCAATGTTTTGTTGCGATCGGTGTAGACAATCGCGTTGGACTTCACCCACTTGACGCATCGCCAAGCGAAGAGAAGCCCGCTGATGTCTTCCGGTGTGGGCTGAATTTCGGAAACAACTTTGAGGTCATCGCGAGTAACAAGGCCAAGGTCACGGTCTGTAACCAGTACGCCACCCACAACTCCACGGAACATGGGGTGCTGCTTTTTGGGGGTGAATGGGCCGGTTTCCAGAACGCGCATGTTTTTCTTTTCGGCCAGGATGGCGACGGCTTCCGGTGAATAGGCGGGGGCGATGACAACTTCATTGAAAGTTTGAACGATATCCCGAGCAGTGGCGGCGTCGCAGGTGGTTGAAAGGGCGATGATGCCACCAAAGGCGGAATTGGGATCAGTTTCCCGGGCGCGGACGTAGGCATCCTGCAGGGTACGGCCCGTGGCGATTCCACAGGGGTTGCTGTGCTTCACAATCACCACGGCTGCGGGAGCGAGATCGGCAAAATCCCGCACCATTTCCAGGGCGCCTTCTGCATCCAGGATGTTGTTGTAGCTGAGTTCCTTCCCCTGCAACTGGCGGGCGGAGGTAAGGTTTGTTTCCGTGTAGGTGGTATCGCGGTAAAAGGCGGCGCGCTGGTGGGGGTTTTCGCCGTAGCGCAGTGTCTGCACCAACGCGAGTTTGGTCTCCAGCACGGGAGGGAAATCTTGCGAAGCCTCAGCAGGGGCCTCCAGAGTCAGGAACCAGGCGGCGATGGCGGCATCGTAGGCAGCGGTGCGTTCAAAAGCTTTGCGGGCTAACCGTTGGCGGGTGGGGAGATCGAGTTCTCCGTGCTTCTGAAGCAGGATGAGAACTTCCGTATAATCGCCGGGATCAGCAACCACCGCGACGCGGTTGAAGTTTTTGGCGGCGGCACGGATCATTGTGGGGCCCCCAACATCGATTTTTTCAATCCCCTGAGCCGTCGTCACACCCTGCTGGGCGATTGTTTTCTCAAAGGGGTAGAGATTGACGACAACGAGATCGATGTATTGAAGGCCGTGAGCTTCCAGTGTGGAGCGGTCGGCATCGGTGGCGCGGGCGAGAATACCGGCGTGAATGGCGGGGTGCAGAGTTTTTACACGCCCATCCAGAATTTCCGGGAACTGGGTGACCTCGGAGACATCCTTGACGGGGATTCCCGCCTCGCGAAGCGATTGGGCTGTTCCCCCGGTGGAGAGAAGTTCCACACCGAGCTGCTGCAAACCCCGAGCAAAATCCACCAAACCGGTCTTGTCACTTACGGAGAGCAGGGCGCGCTTTATCATCAGGGAGGAACCTTTCCTTCACAGGGTGAGGAATTCATCCTTGATTGCCATTGCCCCAAGGGGAAAGCTGATTTGCAACACGTATAGAAATTAAATTAGGAAATGGGGCATTCTCCCTCCCCCTCTCAAAGGCTCACCAGCGTGGCGAATCCACAAACACCCTCTGCACAAGATCCCGAAGACCGCACCGTCATCGATACATCCGATGTGGCCAAGCACGTTCCCCATAACCCCAACGCCACAATTTTCTGCGTCAACAACAAGAACCACTCCTTTGTGGCTCGGGGTGAGGAAGATGTGGAGTATGGGCGCACCGTTGTGGATGCCGACATGGATGGCGTGGACTTCCGTCCGGCAACACTTTCTTCCAACAACACCTTCGAGTTCCGGAAGAAGTTCGCAGAGGGGGGCTTTGGAGAAGTTTGGCAGGGAGCCCAGAACAGCTTGGGCCGCACCATCGCCATCAAACGCCTTCGCGACCAAATCTACGCCGAAACCAGAAACGATCTCACCACACAGCGCTTCTATGAAGAGAGCTTCCTGAGGGAAGCCATCGTCACCGCACGTCTCGAACACCCGAACATCGTCCCCATTTATGACTTCGCCTTGGATAAAGACGGGAAACCCCTTCTCGCCATGAAGCTGGTGAACGGCAAGCCTTGGGGAGATATGATCAAGGCCGATCGAAAAATGGGGGTGGATGATTTCCTCCTGATTCATCTTCCCATTCTGATCAGCGTTTGCCAGGCGGTGGCGTTTGCCCACTCCAAGGGGATATTGCACCGCGATCTTAAGCCCTCTCAGGTGATGGTGGGTGAGTTCAACGAAGTGCTGCTGATGGACTGGGGTTTGGCGCTTGTCTATGACGAAAAACTGACGTCAGTTGAAGGTGGAAGGGGTGTGGGCAAGGTTCGGCTCTCCACGCGGGAATCTTCCGGAAACCCTGCAGGAACCATCGCTTTCATGGCACCGGAACAAACGCTGGAATCCGGGGATCAACTCGGCCCTTGGACGGACATCTATCTTCTGGGTGGCATGCTCTACTACCTGCTCACGGGATTCCCCCCGCACCACTCGCCTGATAGCAGCGCCGCTTTCCTCCACGCCAAGATGGGTTATATTGAGCCTCCGCAACAACTTGCCCCGGGGAAACCCATCCCACCGGATTTGGCGGAACTCGCCATGAAGGCGCTCTTCCCCGTGAAGGAAGACCGCCTGAAAACCGTGCATGATTTGATCTTCGGCATGGAGAACTTTCTGGTGGGCGCCAACCACCGGAGAACAAGCCGCCAGTTGATTCAAAAAGCCGAGGAAAAGTTTGAGGAAGCCGGTTCTTCCTACTCGCGCATCGGCGAATCCCTTTCGCTGGTGGATCAGGCGCTGGGTCTTTGGTCCTCCAACCCCGCCGGCCCTCCGTTGAAGCAAAAAATCCTACACACGTTCACCGAGTTGGCGCTGAAGAACAACGACTTGATCATGGCCAAAACCCAAGCGGAGCAAATGGCCGAAAGCCCGGAGAAATCTGGGCTCACGCTCAAAGTGGCGGCGCGAATCCGGAAAGATAAAATTCAGTCCATCGCCCTGCGCGCCTTTATGGTCATCACTATCGTGGCGTTGTTCGGGGTATCGATTCTTTCTGCCTCGTTGAATGATAGCCGACAACGTACACTGGATGCCCAGGAGGAATCCGACCGGAAAGCAACCGAAACTGCCGAGGCCAAAAAACGAGCGGAAGCGTTGGTGTACTTTCTTGTGAGCGATTTGACCAAGGAACTCGCCAACTTACACCGACTGGATGTTTTGGATCAGGTAGCCACCGAGGCAAAAGCCTACTACGATCAATCCAAAGAAAATGCCGCGCAACTTTCCCGTGAGGACCGGATCAACCGTGCCGCGTTGTATGAGATTATTGGAAACATTCGCCAAATGCAGGGGCGACTCACCGAAGCACGTGAAGCGTACACGATTGCAGCTGAGCAGTTTACATTACTCAGCCGGGAAAACGAGAGCGACGCGACCATGAAAAAGGAATCCCTGGAATCCGAGTTCCATTTGGCGGAGACTCTGATCATGAGCCAGGAGTTCACCGTTGGTAGTACTCAGCTTGCACAAACCAAAATCGCTCTTTCAGCAATTAAACAAAACACTTCCTGGTACAATTCTCTTCCCGCAGATGAATTGGCCTCCCTTCAACGGCTTGAAGCCCGTACACAGTTTTTGGAAGCGATGGTCTTTTTTGCCCGGGGCAAGATGGACACATCGCTTCCGCTCTCGCAACAAGCGTTGGACCTTCTCCGTAAACGCCGCAGTGAGGGTGATTCCAGCTTTGAAACCGCCGCGTTACTGGTGGAGGGCCTTGCCACACGGGCGATGTTGGAGCGTGAAAGTGGGGATCTCACCAAGGCTGGACGTACCATTCAGGAAGCTTGGGATGTGTTGGAGTCCGTTCTGAAGTCGACGCCTCGCAATCCTTCCATCAGTGCGTTGGAGGCCTTAATTCTTCTGGAATCGGGGATTCAGGACGTGGAATTTGGGGCCGCCGCAAGAGCCGTCTCCTCACTGAAACGAGTCGACACCATCTCCCAGGGGCTGACCAAGCAAGACTCCACCAACCTCCGTTGGTTGGAGCTAAACGCTAAATCCAAAGTTTGGCTGGGCTATGCACTCTTGCTCGCCGGGGAACTGGGAGACGCCGAAAAGTCACTGGATCAAGGTTTGAAAATCTATGAATCCATGCTTGCCGTGGACTCCTCGGACATTAGTCGTCAGGCGGAACTCTCGGGCGCGCTCATGATCGCCGCGCTGATTCGTATGGAAAACAAGAAGTATGAGGAAGCTCTTGCCGCCTTGGTGGAAGCAGAGACGATTCTCAATCCACTTCAGGAAAACTCTCCTGAGTTCCTCCTTTGGCCGTCCTTATTGGCTGAAGTAAAGTTACTGGAAGCGAAAGTGGGGATCACCACCAAACAGCCGAAACTCACCACCGATTCCCTGAAGGAGACAGAGACAATCCTTACAGAATTGGCCCAGAGCACTCTCCCGGTGAAAACAGTGTTACAGGGCGAATGGAATGTACTGAAAGCCCGTGCTGCGTTTCAAAACAACAACACGGTGGAAGCAATCAAGGCTTTGGAAACAGCTCAGGCGGGATTGCCCAAAAACCTGAACAATCGACAGGCTTCAAAAAGGTTGCTTGAAATTCAACGCGCCATTCTTCAAGGAACCCAGAAAACCGACCAGATGCGTGAAATTCAACAGGAATTGGAATCCCGGTTGAAGCTTGCTCCCACCCAGTAATCCGGGTGCAACCTTCAACCGAGGAGACTTCTCTTCAGGGCCGGGACAAGGGCGCGCAGGGCGTTGCCCCGGTGACTGATGGCATTCTTTTCCTCTTCACTAAGTTCCGAAAGGTGTCGCCCTCCGTGGCCATCAGGGATGAAAATCGGATCATAACCGAATCCCCCGGAACCGGCACGGTGAAACGCAATCTGACCCCGGACTTCCCCCTCCGCGAAATAGACCTGACCACCGGGCGCCGCCAGGCAAACCACACAAAAGAATCGGGCGCGGCGTTTCTCCGGATCGGTTACTCCTTGAAGTTCCCCCAGAAGCCGTTCAATGGGGTCCATTCCATTTCCATAGCGCGCGGAGTACAATCCCGGCCGACCGCCCAGAGCTTCCACTTCCAACCCGGAGTCATCGCTCAGTGCCCAGAATTTGGTTTGTGCAGCCCAATAACGCGCCTTGATTTCCGCGTTCTGATGATACGTGCAACCGGTCTCCTCGGGTTCGGGGATTTGCGGGGTGCTTTTGGTTGAGTCCCAACAAACGCGAAGATCACCTAGGATTGCCTGAATCTCCTGCATTTTGTGGGCATTCCCGGTGGCGAGGAACAACCGTGGCGGAGTCAGTGGTTCCAGAATGCGCACATGGCGCCCCTCCACTTTCAACCGCCCTTCCGTATGCAACTCCACACCACGCAGCAGGGTTTGATGTTCCAAAGGGCGGAGGCGTGAGGCAAGCGACTCCTCGGTATCTCTCGGAAGCACTTCCAACGGGGTTTGCAAAATGATGGGGCCGGTATCCATTCCCTCATCAACATAATGTACCGTACACCCGGTAATGCGGACTCCGTAATCCAGAGCCTGCTGGACTCCATGAGTACCCGGAAAGCTTGGGAGAAGCGCCGGGTGAATGTTAATCAGCCGATGGCGGTACTGTTGAATCAACGCCGAGGAGAGGATCCGCATATACCCCGCCAGCACCAACGCCTCGCACTGGTAAGGCTCCAAAAGGGCCAGCAGTTCCGCATCGAATTGTTCACGGGTTCCGGCGTAGTTCTTGGAACGCAACACCACCGTGGGAATCCCATGTCGCCGTGCGTGCTCCAATCCCGGGGCGTTGGGGTTATTGCTCGCCACCACAACAAATTCCGCCTTGGGTAGAGCACCCGCCGCCTTCTGTTCCAGAAGGTAGTTGAGGTTGGAACCCCTTCCGGAGATGAGAACACCGAGACGCATAAGCGGAACCTTTTTGAGATTGGGTGAAATTAGTAGTAGCGGCCGTGGGCTTCGTACAACGCCTGAGCAAGTGGCGGGTAGAGTGCTTTTTCCAGCTTGGGCCGGAAGTCGCCAAAATTCAGCGACCCTTTTTCAATCAATTGATCGTTGGCTCCCTCCACACCAAAAGCACGGCGCTGCTCCGGTGTTTCCAATTCGGAATCCAGAAGAGCACGGCCTTGGAGCAACAGAATATCTCCCGCGGATTTGAGTTCTTCCCGGGTGATAAGATTTTGTTTCAGCGCAACTTCCAAAGAGGAAACGATATCAGAGATGGACTCAAACCGTTCGGTGTATTGATCTTCCTGAAAACGCTGTTGAAGGTCATCAGTCCCGGGTTTCAACGGAAGTTCCAGAAGGTAAACGGATTCCACCTTTCCACGAAGAGTTTCCGTGGCCCGATACTTCTCCCCCACTTGCACAAACACATCTCCGATACCCGCCAGAAAACGAGCCTCGCGCAATCCTGTGGATTCCTCATACCCGATTACATAGGGGCTTGGGCCGCTGTACTCTTCCTGATAAACAAACTGCTCCACCAAGGCGAAACCGGGCTTCTTATGGTCGTAAACGAGTGAATAGTCGGGGCCATCATAGCTCCCCATACGAGGCCAAAGAGTATAGAGAATACCGGAGCAAATAACAACGGTGGCGAGGATGATAGTAACCGGGTGCTTCACCACCCGTTCCGCGGTCCAGGGTTTTCGAGGTTTGGGCTCAATGGGTTTCCCGATGGGGACAACTGGCTGTTGCTCGGCGGACTCCTCTTCCAGACCAAGCTCCGAGGTATCCACGGGGCCGAGAGCCTCGCGCTGGCGGGGATCGCGTTTGGGCACACGTGCACGAACGGGTTCTTTTTTGGGCGTGGGTTGTTCCGGTTCCAGCTCAAAGCGCGAGTCGGTTTGCCGCTCCTTGGCTTTCCCAAGCTTCCAGTTTTTTTGTTCTCCAGAGTTACCGTTCGTCATGGAATACCTTTCACCCCCGGGAATCCATCAGTTGGGTTTCGGGTTCTGTATCTTGTTCAAGTCCAGCCGAAGAACGCCAACGATAAACTCTCCGGAAGTACGCAAGGCTGAGGCTTCGCAATAGAAGAGTGTTCCGGGTTCAAACTTGGAGCGTACTTCCTCCCCAAGTTTCACCAATCCCCGCCAGCAATCCCCTTCGCCCAACAGGGCATCGGCAAGGGATTTGGGGACGCCCTTGAAGTTCTCAAACCCCAGAAGCGAATACGTGGTGCGGTTCACCAATTCCTCGCCCCGCATTCCGAATAATTCCTCGGCCTTGGTGTTGAAGAAAATCGAATTCGTGAGCACATCCGTCAGTATCACGGCGTCCTCTTCAAACAACTCCAACACCTGATGGATCATCGGGAGTGGGGGATGTTCTTCGTTTGCCCAGAGGACGTCGGGGAATTGCATAATCAGTCCACAACCTTGTTGAGCGGGTATTCCAGAATCCCGCAGGCACCGGCTTCCTTGAGGGCGGGAATCAGTGTGCGCACTTTTTCCTCGGTCACCACGGTTTCCACCGCAACCCAGGCTTCATCGCTCAAGGGGCTGATAGTGGGGCTGGTGATGGAGGGGAGCAATGCTTTGACGCGTTCGAGGCTTGCCTTGGGGACGTTCATTTTCATCCCCACGCGGGATTCCGCGGCGATTGCAGCGTTGAGCAAAAGGGCGATGGCCTCCATTTTGGCGCGCTTCCAGGGGTTTGCCCAGGCGTTTTTGTTGGCGATCAGTACCGTCCAACTTTCCATAATGGTTCCGATGACGCGGAGGTTGTTCGCCCGCAGGGAGGAACCGGTCTCCGTAACGTCCACAATCGCGTCCACCAAATCGGGGCATTTGATTTCCGTGGCGCCCCAACTAAACTCAACATGGGCGGTAACGCCGTTTTTTGCCAGATAATCCTTGGTGAGGTTTACGGCTTCCGTGGCGATGCGTTTCCCCTGCAAATCCTGAACGGATTGGAAGGGGGAGGACTCGTGCACGGCCAACACCCAGCGCACAGGACGGCGAGAAACCTTGGAATACACCAAATCGCAGACTTTCACCACGTCGGCACGGTTGTCCGTCACCCAGTCCAGACCCGTCAAACCGCAATCAAATACATCATCCTGCACATAGGTGGCCATCTCCTGAGCGCGAATCAGGCGACTTTCAATTTCTGAGTCATCACACACGGCGCGGTAGTTTCGCTCACCCACGGTCATCCCAAAGCCGGCTTTTTTGAAGAGTTCCAAGGTGGCAACCTGAAGGGAACCTTTGGGAAGCCCAAGCCGGAGCATATTATCTTTTGCCTGAATCATTTTCTCATCCTGTTGGTATCTGCTGGGCAGACGTAAGGGGAAGGTGGGTATTTTGGGCAACGGTTTTTTCCGCTGAGGTCGGCATTTGGATTTTCAGACCCGGCGAAGTTGCCCCGCCTCCACTACGAAGCGGGCCTCAACCGGGAGTTGGGTCTCTATCGCCTGGGCGTTTGTGGCAGTAATCAACGTTTGAACCCGACGAGCCGCCACCAGAGAAAGAAACCGCGCGGAACGGTCGCGATCCAACTCCCCAAGAAGATCATCCAGAAGAAGAAGGGGAAGCCCGGAAGACTCGCGGGACAGCAACTCCAATTCCGCCAACCGAAGGGTGAGCGTGCAGGTGCGAACCTCCCCCTGGCTTCCGTAAATACGGGCGTCCTTGGCGTTGAGGAGAAGCGAGAAATCATCGCGGTGAAAGCCCTCGGTGGTGGTGGCTCGTTCGGCATCGGAGGAGCGCTTCTCTCGCCAGACTCGGCGCAACCACTCCACGGCCGACTCTTTTTCTTCGGGAATTTCGCCGAGTTTCGCAGAAAAACCGGGTTCATAGGTGATCGCCAACGTATGGTTTTCCGGGGCAATTTCAGGAAGAAACTCCCCCGCGAGAAGGGACAGTGCATCCACACAACGGCGCCGCTCTTGGTAAAGCGCCAACCCGTACTCCGCCATTTGGGCCTCGTAGGCATCAAACTCCGGCACAGTGGCCCCATGGCGCTTCAGCAGTGCGTTGCGGTGATTGAGAGCCTCTGCATACCGCTTTTGCAGGAGAAGCGTTTGGGGGCGAAGCTGACCCAAAAGCCGATCCAAAAACGCTCGGCGATTGGCCGGTGGCCCCTGAAGCAGATGGAGGTCTGCGGGCTCAAAGAGTACGGTGGTAAACTTTCCCCAAAGCTCGGAAAGTGTTTTCACCGGATGCCCGTTCAACCAGAAGTGTTTGCGGGGTTTGGCGTAGGCAAAACGCAGAGTTTCCAGACCGGTTCCTGAGTCACCAAAGGACCCGGTGACGGAAGTAACAGCATCCGAAGTTGATCCCAACGATCGGCATTCCGCATCACGGGTGGTGCGGAAGCTCCGCCCCACGGAAAGATAATGCACGGCCTCCAGAATGCTCGTCTTCCCCTGGGCATTCGGCCCAACGAAGAGGTTCACCCCAGGGGCGAGAGAAATCTCCAAGGAGTTCAACAATCGGAACTGTTCGATCTGGAGTCGTTGAAGGGTCATGCGGGAGGAATCAAAACCGTTGGGTAGCAAAGCGCCCGATGGAAAACCACCGGGCGTCGTGAGAGAAGGTTGAAGACGTAAATCGGAATTTATCCGCCCTGAGCAAGGCGTTCCAATTCACGAGCTTCCTCGGTAAGCGGGGTGGAGAGATAACGTTCTGTGGAAGAGCACGCTACGGTAACGATTAGTTTGCCTTTGTTTTCCGGGCGTTGTGCCACGCGAAGGGCGGCGGTGACGTTGGCGCCGGTGGAGATCCCCGCGGGAATGCCATCGAGCTTGCACAGTTTGCGGGCCATGGCGAAGGCTTCATCGTTGGAGACTTGAAGCACTTCATCCAAAATGGTGGTGTTCAAGTTTTTGGGGATGAATCCCGCACCGATACCTTGAATCTTGTGGGGGCCCGCTTTTCCGCCGGAGATCACTGGAGAATCGATTGGTTCCACGGCGATGACTTTGATGTTGGGGTTGTGGGCTTTGAGCACACCGCCCACACCGGATATGGTTCCACCCGTTCCAACACCGGCAACGAAGAGATCAATCTTCCCGTTGGTGTCGCGCCAGATTTCCTGTGCCGTGGTATTCTTATGAACTTCGGGGTTTGCGGGGTTCTGGAATTGTTGGGGGATGAAGCAATTGGCTGCTCCTTCCGCGTCCACAATCTCCTGAGCTTTTTTGATGGCTCCGGTCATCCCGGCACTTGCAGGAGTCAGCACTACATCAGCACCCAACATCCGAAGAAGAACACGGCGTTCCATGCTCATGCTTTCGGGCATCGTAAGCGTGAGCTTGTACCCTTTGGCGGCGCACACAAATGCCAAGGCAATACCGGTGTTGCCGCTGGTGGGTTCCACCACATGCATACCGGGTTTGAGGACACCCGCAGCTTCGGCGTTTTCAATCATCGCTTTACCGATACGGTCTTTTACTGATGAAAGGGGGTTGAAGAACTCAGCTTTGATGCAAACGGTTGCATCAATTCCTTCCGCAACGCGGTTGAGTTTGATCAGAGGGGTGTTGCCGATGGTATCCAGAATGTTGGAGTATATTTTGCCGTGCATCTTTTGCTCCTTGGGGAAGATTTTGGGTTGATTAGGCGACTACAGGGAAGGAGTCAGCAAAAATCGGGTACAGGTTCAGGGTTGGGATTACTCAATCTCGTCGATCATGCGGCGAGACTTTTTCCCGGGTTTGGGTTTGGGTTCCTCTTCCGCATCATCATCCTCTTCTTCGATGTATTCCTCCTCATCTTCATACTCCTCATCATCAAAGAATTCTTCCTCGTCGTTGTAATCCTCATCCAATCCGTCTCCGGGAAGGCGACCGAGCATTTCATCAATGGTAAGCTTTTTGGGCTGTTCCAAAGGTTCGGAGCGGTAGAAGTACTCCGCGCGGCCTTGTGCTTCCTTGGGAAGGGGAAGATCCGCACGGTTGCCATCCACATCACGCCGGCGTTTGGGTGCCTCGGCGGAGTTTCCGACATTCCCGGAGCGATTGGCGCGTCGGTTTTCACGATCGCGTTGGCGATCCTCACGGTCACGAGGACGCCCTTCGCGGCGGGCGTCACGGCGCGATTCCCCACGAGCGGGTTTGTCGCCCCCGGGAACTTCAATACGAAGATGGCGGTTGGGATCGTTTCCGTAGCTGTTGGTTTTGATTCCCTGAACATCCTTCAGGTAGTTGTGGATGTACTTGCGATCCTGGGAGGACATGGGAAGAAGGTCCACGTTACGGCGGAAGCGTTTGGCTTTCTCCACGGCGCGGTCGGCGATTTCCTCCAATTTTTCGAGGCGCTTTTCGCGGTAATCACCCACGTCGAGCTGAACGTGCGGACAATGGGGGATCAGCCGGGGTAATACGCGGGAAACCACATGCTGAAGGGCTTCAAGAGTCTGACCTTGCCGGCCAATCAGGATGGAGGGATCTTCCGCATGGAAAACCGCGGTGACCACGGATTCCTCGTAGACCATCTCGACGGTAATCCCCTTTTGGAAACGGGTCATCAATCCCGTTAGCCACTCCTGAATTTCTTCAAGGGTTTTCTCCATGTTTTTGGAGATGAGATAAAGTACGGGCTCACCAGGAATCTTGAGTTCTGGATTGGCGTTTTCCTCTTCAGTCAGATTCTTGAGATCGAGGTCGTCGGGATCGTACTCTTCAAGGATGGTAAGTTCCTCCAGTGGGGCCTCCAGTTTGGTGGCGGCTTTTTGAAGGGCTTGCTTGGGGCTGCGTGCAATAATTTCAACTTGGCTCATGGTATTCTTATTCCTGCAATGGAGGTGGTAAAATTAGGAGGCCGCCTTGGCGGGAGTTCCGCCGTTGGGGGTAGTGGCGTTGATTTTGGCCTCATGGGCGGCAACATAGCGTTTTGTCAGATAAGTATGGCCGATTTGCCACACGTTCTGTACCGTCCAGTAAAGCATCAAACCGGCGGGCATGGAGTAGAGCATGAAGATGAACATAAAGGGCATCAGGAGCATGACCTGCTTCTGGGTTTCATCCGTGATGTTGCTGCTCATCATTTTGGTGGTGATGAACTGGGTGATGGCCATCAGGAAGGGAAGAATGTTCAAGGCATCCCAACCAAGAAGCGGGATGGTAAAGCCCAATGGGACGAGGCGATCCGGGGCCGCCAAGTCGCGCATCCACAAGAAGGATTGCCCACGGATTTCGATGCTTTGGTCCAGGGCCACGTAAAGCCCGAAGAAGATCGGCATTTGAATCAGCAGCGGGAAGCACCCTCGGAGCGCTCCAAGGGGATTGATGTTGTGCTCGCGGAAGAGCGCCATTGTTTCCTGAGTACGCTTCTGGTTGTCGTTCTTATACTTGCGGTTGATCTCTTCCAACATCGGGCGAATGCGGGTTTGCTCCGCCATGGTCTTCGCCTGGTTGATGATGGCCCAATGGGAAAGCGGGTAGAGAGCAATTTTAACGGTGAGCACCAGCAGGATAATCGCCAGACCCCAGTTTTGCGCAAACCCTTCAAACCAGCGAAGCAATCCCAGAAGACCCAAGGCAATTGGGCGGATCCAATTCTGGCCCAACGGCATTTTACCCATGGAAAGCTGATCGAGACCCAGGGTTCCGGCGGCCATGGTTACGGGGGGATTTTTGAGAAGTTTCTCGCTCTTGGGCCCCACGAAGAGTGCATAATGATGGGTGAGCGTTTCACCGGGTTCCAGCAACCGTTCCGTATGGTGTAAGATCACGGTCATCGGATCCTGAACACCCTTTTTGGTATAGTCGGCGGTTTTGTCCCGCTTGCGAACCATGAAAGTCACGGCGTCCGCGGGGTTTTCCGGAGCGGGGATGATGATACCCGCGAAGTATTTCTTCTCCTGTCCGGCCCAACCGATTTCGTTCTCATAGCGGACGGGTTCATCGTCCACGTACAAATCTTTCAAACGGAGATCCTGACCCACGGCGGCGGCGGAATATATATAGCCCCCCAAACGGCGTTGGGCATCGGGCTGAAGAAACCCACCTTGCCAGCCAAGTCCCCAACCTTCTCCCGGTGTGCCGATTTTGGTGCGGGCATCACCGGAAATAATCTCCAACTTGAGGCTGTTGAAGTAGGAATCCTTGGGGAAGGTATACACACGGCGAACCTGAAGATCGTCCAACACGGGGGAAAGAAACGTTACAGTGACGGCGGCATCGGTCTCGGAGACTTCATGCTCCCAAAGAACATCGTTGAAATCCGCGAGGCGATTTCCTTCCAGTTCAAACGGAACAGGGCGTTCATCACGCCCACCGACTTGGGGAATCAGATCAATTTTCTGCAACTCATTGGTGGTAAAATCGACTACCGGAGCTACCAAGTCCGAAGGGAGGATTTCCCATTTGGAGGGCACACCGCCCACCGGTGTTAGTTCCACATGCACCAGCGGTGTATTGACGACGATGTTTTCCACCGCAGTGCGGCGGGGGCGCCGCACGGATTCCTGGGCAACTTCAGTTGTAGCTTCGCCGGCCTCGGTAACTTCATCAGGCGTTTCGCCTGCTTTCAGCTCTGGAGCATCTACAGCCCCTTCTAAAGGCAGTGTGGTTTCCGTACCCACCCTCGAGACAACCTCGGTACCTTCCGTCGGTTTGGGAGGCGGAAAGGAAGCATAATAATACATGAGAGCGAAGTAGCCAAGAAAGACTACCAGGAAGAAATTGAGCCAGCGTTTTTCCATGAAGTATAAATCAAATATATTCAGTAGTTAAGATACGGATTCGAAGTGAATCACCGAGTGGGAACGTCTTGCATTTGGGCGTGAAAACAAAGCAGGGAACTGAAAACAACAGGAAACAGCACGCCCCGTAAAGGCTGACATCACACGGGAATCCCCTGCCTGTACGCAAGCGGGAATCCAGTTTTTTTCTTGGGGAAGACTGAAGATCAGTCTAACAGGCATCGAAAATAAAAGGCTCGACAATTCACTTGCCAACACTGCCTTGGCGTTTTTAGGGTTCGCCTCCACTCAGCGGTTGGGTGGTCGAGTGGTTTAAGGCTCCGGTCTTGAAAACCGGCGAGGGGGTAACCCCTCCGTGGGTTCGAATCCCACCCCAACCGCCATTTTTTCCCTTCTCTTTTTTGTCCCCAAAATTTTTATATCAATCTATAAAAAATCCTCTGCCGGGTTTTCGGGATATAACGATTTTACGTTGAAATACGTGTATTTCCATGACATCGATAACAAAATGCTTTCAAAGACTCCGAGAATCTTTTCGTAGCGGAACTCAACAACGCTCCTCTCAAAATCAACC
The DNA here is from genome assembly GCA_033761985.1 of Candidatus Sumerlaeia bacterium. Classification (GTDB taxonomy): domain Bacteria; phylum Sumerlaeota; class Sumerlaeia; order SLMS01; family JAHLLQ01; genus JANRMB01. Next base: position 32,366 of record JANRMB010000128.1, read on the forward strand.
GCTCAATTTCCAGAGTTCTACTGAAGCTCTTTAAATCCCAACGCTTCTCAATTTCCGCCTAGAAACAAGGGGAAGTTTGAGACAGTTCCCCATTCGAATTGGATTACTTGATGGCCCAAGTCTCGAGAAATTTTTCAGGCATTCTGAATGAACTTCGCAAAGAATTTTTCACCCCTCTTTCCCGTCTAAGCCCATCGGAGGTTTCTTCTCAATACGCATTTGCTGTTGTTTCTGCCGTGTTGAAACGGCTCGAAGCTGTTGAAACAGAAATGGGGCCCTTCCCGGAAACGTTAGACCTTGTGACTACCGGAGCTTTGGCCAGAGGCACCTGTGGTAAATGGTCTCCTTTAGGCCTGAGCCTCATCACATCAGGAGAAGAGACGGACAATCCCTTCATCATCGCGATTCAAAAAGCGCTGGCGCCCTTACGGATAAGCATCATCCACGTCTCAAAGATCGCCGAGGAATTTGATTCGTTGCCGATGCGGATGCTCGAGCTGTTTTGCGCCTCGTGCATTCAGGGCAAGGGAATGAGGCTGCGGACACTGGAATTTGCCATTCGTCAGGCCCGCACACGTCATCGCAAAGTACTGATTGAAGGAGTGCTGAATGACGCTGCCCAGCGTAAAATCCGCTCGGGGGGCACGTTGTTTCTGCTTGAACCAGATCTTCAACTTTCTCCCGGTGCACTTGCGGATTACAGAGCGCTTGAGGACCTCTCTTGGATTATCTCAGGAGATGTTGCTCTTACCGCTCTCCCGGAGACTGGTTTACTTTCCCCCCAACTGGCTGATCAGCTTCAGGAAAGCCACGAGTTTCTCAGGTCACTCCTGTATGAAATGCAGTTATTGTGTGATTCCCCGGAAGACCAATTGAAGTTTGGCCTACAGTTGGAGCTTTCCGCCGCCCTTGGATATACTGCGGCGGAACACTCGCTTCCTGAAGAACAACTGCTGCGTGATTATTACCGCCATGCCTCCCGCGTGGACACCGCTCTCAGCCGCTGCACGATGGCACTCCGCGAAGTGAGGCGTTCCATAAACGGAACCATTTCCACTTTGTACACCGGTTACCCTGTGCGCCAGAACACCGTGGTTTTAGACGAAACATCCCCCGGATTTGCTCCAAATGACCCCACTTGGCTGATGCCGCTTTTCGCAACTGTATGCCGGCACGGTCTGGAGTTTGAAGATCATACCCAGGCCTATCTTGAAGCTGTTTCCGCCGGAATCAGTGACAACTCTGCCCTCGCAACACCGCAGAATTTGGCTGCTTTTGGGGAAATCCTTGGTAACACGGCCCATGGTGCTCGCGTTCTGCGCCTGATGCACAAAACCGGCTTCCTTGAGGCCTACCTACCCGAGTTCCGACTTGTGCGACATTTGCCGCGCATCGACCACTACCATCAGTTTACGCTGGACGAGCACATGCTCCGCACGGTGGAGGCCGCCCACAACCTCCGAGACCCCTCGTCACCTCTGGCTGGTACCCACGCCGCAACCATTTGCCAGGAGGTGCTTCGTCATGATTTGCTGGTGATGGCAGCCCTTCTCCATGACACAGGGAAAGGGGAAGGCCGTGGCCATGTGTTCCGGGGGGCCCGCCTCATTGAGGAAGCCGGTACCCGTATTGGGCTCCGGACGCGAGACATTGAGTTTCTCCGGAGTCTGGTGCTGCACCATCATCGCATGAGCCACATTGCGCTGAAGCAAGACCCCGATAACGAAAGCGTTGCCGAGGAACTCGCTGACGATATTCGCTACCCGGAACTCCTACGGATGCTCTATGTCCTGACTGTTTGTGATTTGAGGTCTGTCTCCAAAGAATCGTGGAACGAATGGCGCGGCGCACTGCTGGCCGACCTTTATGAAAAGTCGGCGGCTATCTTGCGAAAGCGATTGGGTATCGAGGAACCAGTGGAATTGCGGCATTCCATGGTTGTACGCATTCTGAGTGCGGTCCGTGAAAGTGGAAGCGGAGACAAACTTGCCATCCCAACGGTGGACGGTAGCAATATCGTTCGGTTTGTCAAAACGCTCCCTGAAGCCTATCGCATCATCACCCCGGAGAAACACGTAGCCCGCCATATGGCTTTGGCAAACTTGATCACACTGGATCGACCGCTCAATTTCGAGCTTGAGCACGAAGAATCGGGAAACTTCCTCTCAGTCCACGTGGTGTCGAAAGACTGCCCCGGATTGCTTCATCAACTCGTCTGCGCCTTTGGAGCGGCAAAGCTTGAAATGATCGCCTTTCATGCCTTTTCCACAACCACGGGAATTGCCGTGGACATCTTCCACTTTTCCCTCCCCACGGATTTATCCGCTGCCGGCGATCTTCTGCAGCGAGAGTTAGAAAAACTTCAAAAGTTCATCAAGGGAGGGGTTATCCCCTCTTGGGAGGAAATGGTTCCCGACAACCGCGACCCCGTCTCTCTGGCACGCCTGCTGGCAAGACCCGTGGAAGTGAAGCTCGAACAGCCAAAAAACACCGCATCGGGTACCATTCTCCAAGTCTCCGCTCCGTGGTTTCCCGAATTCCTCCGCAGCGTTTTGAACGCGCTCGACAAAGCCCAGATGCAAACGCTGCGGGGAAGTTATGACCTTGATAGTTATCAGGCCATCCTGACACTCCATCTTTCCGACTGGGAGAAGAACCCCGTAAACCTTCAACATGCAGGGAAAAAACTGAAGCATGCCGTAGAACAGGCGGTAACCCCTCCACGAACAGTCAACAGCAGCGCAGCGATTCCCAAGCTGGTGTTCTAAAGGAGAATCGTTGGGAGAGGTGTGCTCTTTTCATTCTGCTCACCAAGGTGCGAGGCTAAACCAACCCCTGATTAGTCGTCGCGTTTGCGCCTTGGTCGGGAAGAAATCCCCGGCTGTTGGGTGGTGGTGCGTTTCCCACCGATTCGGCTGATGGAGTAACCTTCCCCCTGTTTCCGGGGGCGTTGCTCATTGGAGGTTACGGGTGAGCTGCTGCGTCTGGGAGTTGAACTGGAACGAGGCTGCTCCTCACGTTCGAACCGGGAATCCGTTCGCGTGGTGGTACGTTCCGGGCGCGGAGGGCGATCCGGACGAGGTGCAGATGGGGACTCATGCTCGGCGGAAGTAGCACGGGGGGAATTCTCCTGGCGTTGTGGAGCTGAACGACGCGGAGAACGAGGGCCGGCACTTGCCGGACGTGAACCCCGTTGCTGAAGCATGGGAGCGGGGCCGCCATCGCCACCGATCAACTGATCGGCAAACCCTTCAATCACCTGCACCTCAATGGGGCGTTTGATCAGCTTTTCAATATCCCGTAGAAAGGGTGATTCCTCGCGGCACACAAGAGCAGTGGCGGTTCCCTGCATCCCTGCACGACCCGTACGACCAATGCGGTGAACATACTCTTCGGGGACGTTGGGGAGTTCGAAGTTCACCACGTGGGGAAGCTGGTTGATGTCGAGTCCGCGGCTGGCGATATCGGTCGCCACCAAAACCCGGAGACTCCCGTTTTTGAATTCACCGAGGGCCCGGGTGCGGGCACCCTGGCTTTTGTTACCGTGAATCGCCGCAGCAGAAATACCGTCTTTGGAGAGTTGCTCGGCCAAGCGGTTTGCCCCATGCTTGGTGCGGGTAAACACCAGAACCTGACGCCAATCGCCTTCCAAAATCAGCTTTCCAAGAAGCGCCCGTTTGAGCTGTTGGGGAACCGGGTGAACGACCTGGGAGATCAGCTCCACGGTGGAATTTCGGGGGGCCACATCCACCTCTTTGGGGTTGTTCAAAAAACCCTCCGCAAGGGTGCGGATTTCTTTGGAATACGTGGCAGAGAAAAGCAGGTTTTGGCGTTCTGCGGGGAGTAGCTTCATCACCCGGCGCATATCCGGGAGGAAACCCATGTCCAGCATGCGGTCGGCTTCATCCAGCACA
>JANRMB010000129.1:0-7397 GCA_033761985.1 Candidatus Sumerlaeia bacterium
CATCGTGCTGGATTATATCATTCTGGTCACCAGCACCACGGCACCTAATGTCTCCGTACTCCCTTTGATTTACGACTACTCGGGTTCGAGCTATCACTACAACACCGACTTTGGAACCAAATCCCTTACGATCACTGCATTGGACCCGAGCATTGGTGGGCGTGTGTATGTGGATTCCAACGCCAACGGCATTTATGACGTACAACTTTCGGAAGTTGGCTTTCCCAACGTCCGCGTGGAATACTATACCGCTGGCCCCAACGGCACATTCGGGAACTCGGATGATGTTCTTCAGGGCTTTACAACGACGAATAGCGACGGAGCATATTTCTTCAATTCCGTTCCTGCCGGCAACTATCGCGTTCGCATTCGTCGTGATCTCGGCGGAATCAGCCCACTTTACTTCCTGGTAAGTGGTTCCCAAACCTATACGTTTCCCTTGGCAGCAAACCAAAAAATCAATGATCTCGATGCCGGTTACTTCACGTCTCCCCTTCTCGTAACTATGGGCGGCGTGGAAGTGGAATATTCCGAAACCACCAATGAGTACGTTTTGCTCTGGAACACGGAAATGGAAATCTCCAACGCGGGCTTCCATGTTTATCGCGCAGAATTCCGAGGCGATGGCGGTGTTGTACGGGGTGAACGGTTGACGACTTCGCTGATTCCTTCCTTCGTGGAAAACGAAGACGGTGGCGAATATCTCTTTACCGATCCCGTTTCCGCTTCCGATGCCAAAACCGTTCGAGGCTACTACATCGAAGACGTGGAATTCAGCGGAAACCGCGAAACCCACGGCCCGTACTTCTTCTCCAAACAACAACTTCCCCAAGCCTTGAAGGATTTGGCCTCCGAACCCTCATGGCAGGAATTCTAATCTTATCTCTCCTACAATCCATCCATCAAGACAGAAGCCCCGGGGAGTCCTCGGGGCTTCTGTCATTTTGATCTGTACTTCCGGTGTGAAGCCATCAACCGGCTTTCTGAACGCCTTCCAAGAAGACCCGCACCACTTCTTCCAACTCCTCGGGCTTCATGTAGGCAAAGAGCGGAAGGTTGATAATTCCACGCCCCAAGAGGTCAGCGTTGTTTCCACCCACATGCGCATGCAGATACCCTTTGGCACCTGGTTGTTTGCTCATGGCTCCGGGGTAAACGGTACCAAAGCCGATGCCGTTGGCCTTAAGGTGAGCTCCGATGATTTCACGTTTTTCCGGTGTGTGAAGCGTGACGTTGAGATAGCCGGTTTCCTCATACCCGAGGGGTGGTTTCACGAGTTGGATGCCGCGGGGCTCCAAAAGTTCATAGTAGGTTTTTGCGCTGTTCACGCGAGACTGTACCCTCGCCGTAATGTAGTCGAGACTCAGCTCCAACCAGGCAGCATCGAACCCGGTCATACGGCTGTTCCAACCCATGGCGCCGTGCTCATAGTGACTTGTACGACCGTGGTTGCCGAGCAAACGCACCGCATCGGTGAGTTGGGGTGTGGAGCAAAAGACGGCCCCGGCGTCACCACAGGCACCGAGCACCTTGGCGGGATAGAAGCTCACAGTGGAGATCAAAGAATTTTTGTAGAGTGACTCACCGTGGCGTTTCACGTCCCAGGCTTGGGCACCGTCTTCCAAAAGGTGAACGCCTTCCTGCTTGCAGAAGTTCCGGAATTCTTCCACGTGGGCACTCCCCCACCCGTAAAGGTGCACCAGAATGGCGGCCTTGGGGCGGTACTTGCGCACCGCTTCCTGAAACAGCGAGAAGTCCATCTGCAGATCGGTCATGTCGATGTCGACGGTCACGGGGCGCGCACCCACGTTCACCACGGCTTCAAACGTGGCCCAGAAAGTAGCATCGGGAATGAGAACCAAATCCACATCACCCACACCCAAGGCACGAAGGCCAAGCTGCAGGGCATCGGTACCGTTGGCGCAGGCCACGCAAGCGTGGGCACCCGTCCACTCGGCAAGGCGCTTCTCCAGGGAAACTACATAAGGTCCGCCAACAAAGGCCGTATTGCGGGTTACTTCTTCCACCTTCTGGAACCAGCGGGGAAGAAAATCGGGTTCAAAACGTTTCAGATCAATAAAGGGAACGGCCATGATACGGTGAAAAGCTCCTAATCGGTGGGAAGGGTTGGGTTGAAGGTGAAAAAGTTGAGGGTGGTGATACCGTACTCCCGGCGGTCCACCATATTCCAGCCCGCAGGGCTTGTAACGGACTCCGTTTGATGCAGCTCTAGCATCACCAGTGGGTTCTTGCGGAGAGCGGCACTCTTCTCCCCAAGGGCCTGAAGAACATCAAGTCCCAAACCCGAGAAATAGGGGGGCATTACTAAAATCAAATCAGGTGGGGTATGCGAGGGGGGAACAAGCCGAAGCGCCCCGGGGAGCTCCCCCGTCAGGACGCAGGTTTGCGCTTCATACCGGAGCTTGCGAACATTCCGTTGAATCACGGCCACGGCCTTGGGGTTGGCATCGATCAGCACGGCTTTGGCGGCACCGTTACTGAGTGCCTCTAGACCCGCTGCCCCGGAACCGGAAAAGCAATCCCAGACCACCGACCCCGCAAGTCGGGGGCGAATGATATTGAACAGCGCTTGGCGGATGCGTGCCCGAAGCGGGCGAGTGTCATTCCCCTCCAACGTCTCCAGATGCGCCCCACGGCGTTCGCCCCCGAGAATCTTGATCATTTCGACCCCTCCGGCTGCGCATCGGGAACATCACCCAACGGCTGGCCAAATTCCTTCATGCGCCGAAGAGTCTCGGTTTGAAGGCGTTTCAAAAAAGTGGTGCGCGATTCCTTCGCCTCATACTCCACAGGAATGCCCTCGAACTGAATCCGGGTGAACGGAAGAGGGATCAGCGTTTTGTCCCAGGAATTGAGCGAACGATGCCAAAAAGGGTGGAAGAACATCAGAATGGCTTCGCGTTTGGGATGGGCTTCCGCCAGAAGGCAAATGCCTTCCTTGGCCACGAGACGGGGGCCCCGGGGACCATCCACCGGGATGCAGACGCTTCGCCCTTCCTGAATTTCCCGGCGCATCAGCAAAAGGCAGCGCACGGCGTTTTTGCTGGAACTCCCGCGGATGGGTCGATGCCCCTGCTTGACGAGCATCCCTTCTGCCAGATCACCGTCCTTACTGGGGCTTAGGAGAACCGAGACGCGCAGATCGGTTTTGCGTGAAATCCGATAGAGCATCCCAATCGCCACCAACACGTGGGTATGCCAGAAGATAATCGGCAGGGGTTTGTGTTCGGCATAGAATTTTTCGAAGTACTCAATCTGTTCGCGCTTCAACCGCCACGTATGGAAGTAGAGCTTGGCCAACCACCACAAACAAGGGATGGCGATGGTCTTCAGAAACCAAAACTTTCTGGCCCTGTAACGGCGCTTACGCTGGCGGGTTTGTTCTTCCGGAGTGACAGATTCCATGGCCGGATAGAAGCCTGTAAGGAAGGCGTTGGGGCAACGGTTTTCGGTGTAACTCGGAGAGAGAGCCCGTGTGATCCAGTTGCGACGTCGCATTTGCAGCCGATCATACAGGTTCGTGGGGCTGAAAAGGTACTCGGCGAGGATTTCGTTTTAGGAGGGTGAGGCCGTCTCGGGGTTCTCGCCTCGCTCCTCGATAATCCGACCGCCGTCGTAGAGGAAGCGGACGAGCAGATATCAACAAAGATATTTGTATACCCTCATAAGAAAATTAACAACCATCTTATACCTTATCAGACTAAACAATATTAAGTAAGCTATGGAAAAAAACCATATTGGAATATATATTGGACTATGCCACAAAAACCATTCGCTATAAGTCAAAAGACTAAGAAGGATTACGTACAGAGTCGTGAAAAGCAGGAAAATCGACAACTTGTAAAGTAGCATTATAAAATTTTCTTTTACGACAGAAGCTGAGTAGGCGTTCAAAAACCAAACGCCTACTCCCATCGGAAGCAGGCGTTTGGCGTGGTTTGCTGAGAGTTGTGTGCCTTCGAGTGAGTTACTCGTGGGCGCTCCAGTTATCCACGGAACTGGGTGTGCCGAAGCCAATCGTCCAGAGAGAGAATTCCGTAACCGGATTGGTGGTTTCCACTGTATCCGTCGCAGGGTTGACAGTGGTAGGGACAGGGTTCCAGGTAGCGCCATTATCAGTGGAGCGATAGATGGTCGCCGTTCCTTCACCAAGCCCTGCATCCAACACGGTTTGCCCGTTGTAACGGAAACGAAGGAAGCAGGAGAAGGTGCCGCCAGGAAGACCACGGAAATACCAAATCCCGGGATAGGGATTGGGAACGAACGTTTGTGCCGTTCCTGGGAAGAAGTTTGTTTGAAGAAGGTTGAGGGTTTGGTTATTGGTAAAGGTAATTTCTGCTTCGCCCGGGAGTTCATAAGTAACATTGCCGAGGGTTATGCTGGGAACGGTGGTCTCGTTGTGGGTTTCGTAAGGAACGGTAACGAACTGCATCCGGTAGGTACCCGTTACATCCGCGTTGTTAATAAGCGTGCGGCGGAATGTGGTGGATTCCTCAAACAATACAATTCCCGTATGTGTACGACGCAAAAAGTAGCCGGCTAATGTATCGTAACCGGAAGCATCGAATGGATTTTGGTCAACGATACTCGGGCCACCGGCAGAACCATTCAAAGGGCTATTATAGGCTAACAACATATTGACCGAAAGATTCTGAAGATCAATCGCAACAGGATTACCGCCCCCATGAGCCATTACTTGAGTCGCGGATTTTGCAAAAAGAAATGCATAGGTCAGAGCAGATGCATCGGCACTGGTATTACTACCAATCCCGGTGTAAGTGAATTGGTTGGTGACGGGATTAAAGGAGTCGAGCAAAATACCGTTTGAGCGAAGTGCAAAAAATTCGCCCGTGGGTGACTTGGTAATACTATTGAAACCAGAGCCCCCCAGATTGTTCGGGAGAAATGTTCTGTTTCCGGTCGTCAAATCGATGGCAAGCAAACCACCATTATATTGGGAGCTGCACAGGATTCGATTTCGTTGTTCATCCACTACCATATCCCGCACGTAGCCCATGCGTGGCCCCTGGCCACTATTGGTATCAGTGCTAATGGTCTCGCGATCTCCGGAAAGTAGGTTGACTCGTTGTATCTCGTAGGAATCGAATCCTCCCACTAAACCGATATAATTTTGAAGGAGCAAGGTAGTGGGAGATTCATATCCCATGGCAAAGATATAATTTAGTGGCGAGCCTGTATGTGTATTGTCAGTTACTACTTGAGGGGTGGTGTCCTCTGTTTGAATCAGGATCACTTTGTCATCGGCTGAGAAATAAATTGGGCGGTTATTGTAGATTTCGGGCTCGTAGTTGTAGCCAGTAAGAGCCGTATTGAAGTCATCGGCGCTTGTATCAATCACCAAATTTGCGGTGTATGTTCCACCGGGTACCGGTACAAAATTCACCACAATATTGCGCGAAGCACCGGGAGCGAGGGAAGTTACATCTGGTGTGGCGCCGAATACAAAGGCGTTGGAGGCGTTATTCGTTAACTGAACGCTATTGATTGTAAGGGGGGAAACACCGGTGTTTTGTAATACAAACGTGCGTGAAGTTGAGGCAAGAGTATGGAATTTTGAAAAGGTTGTGGAGCCCGATAAACTAGCTGAAGCACCGGAGATGAGATAGATTTTCCCCTGAAATTGATTGAAACCTTGAATTGTTGAAGTCTCTTCGCCACCGGCAGTTATAATAAGATCCGGTTGACCATCGCCGGAGAAATCAGGGTGTGATACAGTATATCCAAATAAACCATAATCTTGATTTCTTGGAGAGGAATAGTTAAAGAGCAGAGAGTTATCCACTCCACTACGAAATTGAACATATCCGCTAAAGATTCGGCCATTCCAGTCAGCATGGGTAAGATAATAATCGTTTGTACCATCTAAGTTTACGTCATGGAGTGTTCCGCTCCCAAAGCCTACTTTTGAAAGGGGGTCGGTACTATTCGCCGTATATGAATAGAGAACATTCCCGTTCACAGGGTTCACCAACTGAACAATACCAACACGAGATGTTCCGGCGACGCTGGCTTCAGGAAGCCGGACGAATACCTCAGGCTTTCCGTCTCCCGATTGATCCGGGCCAATACCAACTCCACCAACTAATTGACCTTCGGTGGGAGATGGATTTGCCAGTTCCCTTACCACAGCGCCCGTGTTGCCGTTGATGACATACGTTCGAGGATACACAAGCGCAGCAGTCGGGCCTGTTCCGTTGGCGAATCCTGCCATGACAACCAAGTCACCACGGGAGTCACCTGTTACATCGGAGATGCCAGCAACCGACCAGCCAAATTCGTTTTGTTCTGCGGATGCCGCTTGAAATGTATTCAATAACGCCCGATTGGCGCCGGAGTAAATATAGACCTTACCTTTGTAAGTTTGCCCTGAAATCGGATCCTTACCAGCTCCAATCGCAATATCCGCCACCCCATCATTATTCACATCAGGTACAGAGACAATATGATTAGCAAAACCGGAGTTTTGTTGAGCAGAGGGATTCTCGATGGTGCTGAGAAGCGCCAGAGTGGAGCCATTATAAATATGAACTCTGGAGATCAGTGATGAGGTTGGTCGGGGAAAGGTAAACAAGCAGAAGTTTAGCTCTGTTGCAGCAAATTCGGGAAACCCATCACCCGTAAGATCTGAAAGAGGATATACGTTGCCAAAGTTCCCACAGTCGCTTGGGGTGGGTGCAGTAATGGTGGAAATAAGGGAGCCATCAACTGCTGAGAGCACATTTGCTCTCCCGGGCTCGATCAAAGTGCCGGTAGTAAGAGCAGCAGGGGTGGAACTTGCCACGATGTCCCGAATACCGTCGCTGTTTTGGTCTGCCACCACAACCACGGTATTTCCAAAATAGTCGAAATTTCCTTGAGGAGCAGGGCGTTCCACAACTGTCAAACCTGCTTGGGCAAAAGTGCTTGCCGCTAAAATCCCCAAAACGGGGAAAGTAAAAAGGCGCATCATAAATCCTAAAAAGTAGAAACTGATTTAAATTAATCACCCCAGTCATCGGAGCAAGGCCAAATTATTACATTTTCAGTTTTTGTTCTCAATAAATTATCCATAATATCACTGAACAACCATACTAAAATGGAGGATTACAGATAAATGGGGCGTTGATCCTCCGGAACAAAAAGGCTTCACACCGTTCCACGGCTATTGTACCAATTTTCTCACGACTGAATGAGATTTAACTCAGTAGATCGTCATCATCAGGAGATTGTTTTGCAACCAACCCCTTCCATCGGCGCAGAAGAGCTTGAAAAGAAGCCCCTGGGTGAACAACTCAACACGATTCTTGACCAGTTGGAATCTCTTTATTCCGAAAGTAAGAGCCCAACTTTGGGGGACTTGATTCATCTTTTGGGTG
>JANRMB010000130.1:0-30708 GCA_033761985.1 Candidatus Sumerlaeia bacterium
ACCCACGAACACGCAGAACTCCCCATCGTTAATTTGCAGGCTGATGTTGTCCACAGCACGGGCCCCGTTTGGATAGATTTTACTCACGTGGGAAAGGGTGACGGAGGCCATGGGGAATCAGTATCCTGACGAGCTATGATATCGATAACGCTCCTACGCAAGCCGCTCTTCTGCAATCAAAAAGTACCTCCATTCCCAACGTACTCTCCGCCTCGATGAAATGGAATTCGCTTTCCCCAAGCAATAAAGCCGGTATCCTCAGCAAACTCATTTCCGGAAAGATTACGCCCCACCTCCCATGCGCAAAAACATCATCCAATTTCACGTGATTCTTGCGGCCTTTTTCCTCCCCATCGCCGTCATGTTCCTCGTCACGGGGGCCCTCTACACCGTGGCAATTCGTGGTTCCTACAAGGAGACAACCCGGGAGGTTACCCTTGCCCAACCGCTGGAACCGGAGCTTTCAGCTTTTGTTGCCTTGGTGGAAAAAGAATTGGGAACGCTCAGCCCGCCCACTGGATCGGCATCCTTGAAAGGTTCCGGTGCTTCCGCCTCCCTCGATTGGACGGGTGCAAACCGTGATGTATCACTCCAACCCACGGGCAATCCGCTTACCTACAAACTCACGGTGAAAGATACCACCATTCACCGCCGTCTGGTTCAACTGCACAAAGCCAAAGGAAGCACGTTTTCCAAAGCTGTCTCGATTGTATGGTCAGTTGGTCTGCTGGCGATGTTCGTCTCCGGTTTCGTATTGGCCTGGAGTGTCCCCAACTACCGCAAAACAGCCATCATCGCAACTGTTGCGGGGTTGGTGACCTTTATTCTTTACGTCTTTGTAGGGTAATTGTCCCAACGGTTTTGGACTTCTGATTGCTCCTGTAGGACTTCAAGTACGCCAATCATTACATCAATTCCAAATTGAGGAGAAATATACCCATGTCCCAATCCATCCTTTCCCGTCGCCAGTTGCTGCAGGGCTCTGTTGCCACCGGTATGGCCTTCGGTCTTTCGGCTCTTCTGGCCGGTTGCGCCAAAGGCTCGGCTGTAAAGAATTCCACCGCTGTAGCAAAAGACTTCGTCCGAACACTCCCACAAGCGCCGGGGTTCTATCCCTTCACAATCGGTTCGATTCAAGGAACTGTCCTCTCTGACGGTACCGTGGCGTTACCGATCGAAGCAGTCGTTACCAATGGAAACGCCGCCGATGTTGCCGCTCTGTTGGAACGCAATTTCCTCCCCACCGCACAAGTCAACGCCCCGTTGAACACCGTGGTTCTAAAGTCTGGCGGGAAGACCATCCTGATTGATACGGGGTATGGTGAGGAAGGAACTGAGGCGAACGGCTTCCAACAGGCGCTTTTGGCAAGTCAAGGGATCAGCCCCACTGAGGTGGATGCAGTGTTTATCACACACGCGCACCCCGATCACCTGTGGGGGTTGATGGATGGCGAAGGGAAGCCTTTCTTCCCCAACGCGGAGATCATCCTCCACGAAAATGAGTACAACTTCTTCGGCAATGCCTCCAACTCCATCGCGCCCCTTGCAGCTCTGTTTGAAGGTGTTGGGCGCAACCTTCTTCCGTTGAAGGATCGCATCAAGACCGTGAAAGGGGGCAATGCCATCGCTCCGGGTATCACGGTGGTGGAGGCGTTTGGTCACACTCCCGGGCACTGCGCGGTTCGTGTGGCTGATGGCGACGATCAACTTCTCATCACCGCGGATACCGCAAACCACCACATTCTTTTCCCCGCCAATCCGGATTACCATTTTAGCTACGATCTTGATCCCGCTCAGGCCGTCAAAACACGCCGGGCCATTTTTGATCAACTGGCCACGGAAAAATCCAAACTTCTCGCGTATCACTTCCCCTTCCCGGGAATTGGGTATATGCGCCGCACCAGCGGCGGGGCATTTGAGTTCGTCCCTGCTGTTTGGGGAGCGTAAACTCTGATTCTCTATTCCAAAGCCTTGATATCCTAAGAAACAAAAAACTCCGCCCCGATAAACGTCGAGGCGGAGTTTTCAGTTTTACAGGTTCGGAATGTGAAGAGATCAGGCTTCGTCGAGGGCTTCAATACCGGGAAGTTTGATACCTTCCAGGAATTCCAAGCTGGCACCGCCACCGGTGGAGACGTGCGTCATTTTCTCCACCAAGCCATACTGGGCAACGGCTGCGGCGGTATCTCCCCCACCGATGACGCTGATCACATTGGTTTTGGTGGCGAGGTAGTGGGCGATTTCCTTGGTTCCGCGAGCAAAGTCTTCGATTTCGAACACACCCACGGGGCCGTTCCAAACCACAGTGCCTGCGCCATCGATGATCTGTTTGATCTTGGCGATTGTTTTGGGGCCGATGTCCACCCCTTCAAGGTTGGCATCTATGGAGTCCACATTCACCACCTTGGTGTTGGCGCCGGCTTTGAAGGCATCGGTGAGGAGAACGTCCTCGGGAAGGATGACTTCCGCTTTGGCGGCAGCAAATTCCTTCAGTAGGGACTGAGCGGTTTCAAAGGATTCAGCATCGAACAGGGACTTGCCGATTTCCTTCCCTTGTGCCTTGTAGAAGGTGTACGTCATACCGCCACCGATGATCAGGTAATCCACTTTACCCAGAAGAGCGCGGATGACACCGATTTTGGAGCCCACTTTGGAGCCACCGAGAATTGCGACGAGGGGGCGTTTGGGCTGATCGAGAGCCTCTTGAAGGTACTTGAGTTCCTTTTCAATCAGGAAACCGCAGGCGTTGGGTTTGAGGTACTTTGTAACACCACAGGTGGAGGCGTGGTCGCGGTGAGCTGTACCAAAGGCGTCATTCACATAGAGATCCGCCAAGGAGGCGAGTTTCTTTGTGAATTCCCAACGAGCTTCGGAGAATTGCTTGGTTGCTTTGTCCTTCTTGGCGTCTTCCTCTTTATGGAAGCGAACGTTTTCCAAAAGAATCGCACGGCCGGATTGGAGTTTCGCCACGGCGGTTTCCACCTCGGGGCCGATGCAATCGTTGGCCAAGGGGACTTCAAAACCCAAAAGCTGGGTCAGGCGCTTGGCTACCGGAGCGAGAGACATATCGGGGACGCGTTCACCTTCAGGACGACCCAAGTGGGAACAGAGGATTACTTTGGCTCCGTTGCTCAGCAAGTGCTGGATGGTGGGAAGAGCGCCAACGATACGGGCATCGTCGGTGATGTTGAGGTTGTCATCGAGGGGAACGTTGAAGTCGCAACGGACGAGAACTTTTTTGTTCTTTACATCGACGTTCTTGACGGAAAGCTTGGCCATGTGAGGAATGACTCCATCGGGATAGGTTTTTGGGGAAACCGGGCAAAAAGCCGCGTGCAAAAGGTTTGCGCCTGTGGGCTTGGTGTCAAACGTGTTCCGTTGGGGAATTCGGCTTTTTCCAGTTCTTCTCTATAAACTTGCCCACGGGTTGCTTGCCTTGGCCAATAGAGACCAACCCACCAACTGGTAACACCTCCCGGAATGATGACTCAGGAAGACCTTCCCCCACCGGAAACCAACACACTGCAGCTCTCCGGGTACAACCCGTACCTCGATGGTTTCCGAGCCATCGCGGTGCTCCTCGTCATGCTCACGCATACAACTTATTACTATACCCGGAGTTTTCCCAATACCGAGTGGGAGCGTATCTATCTCACGGTGGTCATGGTGGGTTGGAGTGGCGTGGATTTGTTCTTCGTACTCTCCGGATTTTTGATCACGGGAATTTTGCTCAAGAGTAAAGGGAAGCCACACTACTTTCGGAATTTCTATGCCCGGCGAACGCTCCGAATCTTTCCGGTGTACTATCTCCTGGTGGGGATTTCCCTATTTCTAGGGCCACGTTACCCTTTTCCCATGCCGGAGATGCATATCTTCACCGACTATGTTCCGGTATGGGAAAAGCTCTTCTATATTTTTTACCTAACCAATTTTCTCGAACTCTACGATAGCCGAAATGTCTTCTGGCTTCTGCACTGCTGGAGCCTCGCCATCGAGGAGCAATTCTATTTGGTGTGGCCATTCCTTGTGTTTTGGTGCGGACGCAAAACTCTGGTGGGAATCTGCTTTGCCCTGATTCTTTCCGCCAATCTCTTCCGGCTTCAATACACTCTTGAAGATCATGAGGCCAACACGTGGTTGATCTATCACCTCACCCATACGCGATGGGATACCTTGGCCTACGGCGCTTTACTGGCAATTGCCGCCACCAACGAGAAATGGTCGGCTCGGATTATTCGATGGGCCCCGGCGGTCATGGCACTTTTTCTTGCCGGTTTGTTCATTCAGCTACACCTTGAAGTTCGTTCCTTTCGTGCAGGTAGCGGAGTTCTTCAGCACAGCATGATCATCCCCTTCTGGCACCAAATCTCCCTTTATACCGGGTTTGCGATTCTCTACGCCAGTATGCTCGTAGTGGTTCTCACAAGTCGGCATCAACTCATCCGATTGATGATGGGGAACCCCGTGATGGTGTGGATTGGCAAACACAGCTACGGACTCTACATCTGGCACTGGCCTGTGCTTTGGTTTAGCTATAACTATATCCCTCATCCCCACACCTTCTGGGAGAATTTCAAGATTCAATTGATCGTGGTCCCCATTAGTTTTCTGCTGGCTTTCCTTTCCATGGAACTTTTTGAGAAGCATTTCCTGAAGTTGAAGAAGCGATTCGAGGGACACTGATGGCTAGTACCACGGCTGATCCGAAGGACTTCGTTCTCCCTGGTCATGAGCCAATCCTCGATGGCTACCGCGGGCTGGCGATTCTCTTCGTACTGCTCTATCATGCCACCGTGTTTTTTCCCGATCGAGGTATTCTGCACAATACGCTGAGCTCCATCATTCTGCTGGGCTGGAGCGGGGTGGATATGTTTTTCGTTCTCTCGGGATTCCTGATTACCTCTATCCTGCTCAAAGCCAAAACACGCCCGCACTATTTCAAGAACTTCTACATGCGCCGGATTCTCCGGATCTTCCCATTATACTACCTCTATCTGATTCTCGCCTTTGGAATTCCCGAACTCCTCCGGGGTGGAACATACAATCCCCCCTTATTTTTTGAAGACCCCACGCCGTTCCGCGTCCTTATATTTGTCCTCCACTTCAGCAACTACCTCAACGCCTTGGATGGCTTTCAGAACTACTGGCTGTTGCATGTATGGTCCTTGGCGGTGGAGGAACAATACTACCTCATCTGGCCTTTTCTGGTATGGTGGCTGAACAAACGACAACTCAGCTTCTTGTGCATCGCGGGAATCGTGCTGAGTTTTGTTTGCCGATGGGAACTTTCACAAGAGGCTGTGGTAAATCAGTTCAAGGTTTTTCAATTCACCCACACCCGGTTCGATGGCCTGTTGATGGGGTGCCTCGTGGGCCTTAATGCCACGAATCCCACTTTGATTGCTAATGGTCGCCGTTGGGGGTTTTCCCTGAGCGCTCTACTCGGTATTCTGATTCTCGCTCTCTCCGTCCCCATTACGCAATCCAGCATCGTCAACGGAACCATCGATGGCTTTCGGCAATTCAGCAATCCCACTGCTCAACTGCTGTACTTCCCGCTGTTGAGTTTGTTCTACACCACACTGTTGATGGGGATTTATCTGCAACGGGGACACTGGATCAGTCGCCTTGTGGATACCGAACCACTCCGCTATTTGGGCCGTTTGAGCTACGGCATCTACATCTACCACATGCCAGTGTTGTGGGCTTACCTGAACACATGGGGGACAGTGGAAAGCTTTGCGGAACAACTCCTCTTTTGGATTCTCTATTTTCCCGTACCGGTTCTCATGGCACATGTTTCCATGACGTACTATGAGCGCCACTTCCTCAACATGAAGGCGAAGTTCGAGTAATCCCCTTCAGGCAATCGCCTGCCGCAACAACCGAAGGAATTCGCTACGGGGGCGTTCCAAAAATCCAAACTGCCCGAGATGGTCGTTATAGACCTGAGCATCCACAAAGAGAAACCCCGCCTCGAACCGCGAGCGTAGCAAGTGGACCAGCGCCACCTTTGAGGCATCGCGTTCCAGGCTGAACATCGATTCTGCGAAAAAAACCTTCCCCAACTGAACGCCATACACTCCGCCCACGAGCGCCCCATTACGCCACGCCTCAATCGAATACCCCAACCCCAGTCGATGCATCTCGCAATAGGCCTCTATCATCTCTGGCACAATCCACGTCCCCTTTTGTTTTGGTCGGGGAACATGCGCACAGTGGGTGATGACCGCACGGAAGTTGCTGTTCTCCCGAACCTCAAACTTCCCCGACCGAATTGTTCTCTCCAGTCGGGTCGGTACATGCAACTGATCCGGCGTCACAAAGGTGCGAGGATCGGGCGACCACCAAAGAATTGGCCCCTGTGGGCCAAACCACGGGAATACGCCGCTGCAATAGGCGTTGAGCAACCGCTCCGGGGAAAGATCACCCCCAAAAGCAAGAAGCCCGTCCTCCTCTGCAAGCTCGACGGGTGGAAACCGATAGTCGGAAGCTTTCAGCGGCAGAACGGGCATTCACGAATTGCTCCGTATCAAAAGGGCTCCGGAGTAGGAGCGGATTGCTTGAGTGATTACTTCAGTTTACCCACTTCTTTGGCATGGGCAATCAGAGCATTCAAAACCGCCGTGTTGGAAAAACGGCACGGATCGGTAAACGGAACCTGAAGATCATCCTCGGCAGCCTTGATCGCGGCCAAAGCATCGGCTTCCGTCATTCCGTAGGTGTTAAGGCAGCCGCCCACAATCTTGCTCGGCTTCATGGGCTTTTGCATTTCCAAGTACAAATCACCGGTGATTTTGAGAGAGGGGATCTTGAAACGTTCACGCTTGGAAATATGCGTCCGGCTCGGCTGGTGACACATAATCATCCCGTCAGGCATTGAACCGTGCATGAGACCAAGGGTAACAGGAGAGAATCCGGGGTGAAGGAGGGAACCCTGACCTTCAACAAGGATGAAGTCGCACTTGCCGTCCACGCTCATGCAATCCTTCTCCACCACACCGCACATAAAGTCGCCGGGGATGGCATCCACTGGGTGTCCCCATCCGGAGATCATCATCCCGGTTTGGCCTGTGGCGATGAATTCGGCTTTATGATTGGTGGAGGCGTGAAGAGCATTCTGAAGCTCCAACGCGGCAGTCATCTTACCGAGCGCGCAATCTGTCCCCACGAAGAGGCAGATGTAGGACTTGGCATCCAAACAAAGCCCGGCACCCACGGGAAGATCCGCTGGTGGTTTGCGCACATCCCAAATCTTGACGTTGTGTTTTTTGGCCGCGGCAGCAAACTCAGGGTCGTCATTCAAAAACTCATGCAATCCACTCCAGATATCCAGACCGTGGTGAATCGCTTCCATCACAACCGCACGCATCGCGGCTGGGAGCTTGCCACCCACCGGTGTGACACCCACGACCAAGGTATTGGGTTTGGAGCCATCATTCAGAAATTCCTTCAGCGTGGCTTTGCAGGGGATGTTTCCACCGCAACCCATCAACTCCTGAGAGGTTTTCCCCGCGGTGTGGGTATCAATCAACCCCACAGAGGGAAACTTGGAGTACAAGAGAATCCCCCGAGACGTTTTGGCATTCCGGGGATTGGCGGAAGCTTCCACCAGGTGCACGAAGCGACGATCTTTGCTGAGGTGTTCAGAAATGGTGACCATAAATTTTCCTTTGTCCGAAAGAAGAGCGGCTTGTTAGCGCACAATGAGGCTGGCGGAAAAGGGAAATGTGGGTGGAATTCGAAAAAGTCCAGAACACCTCTCCGATTCCCTTTATCTAGAGGACAAACAACCGAGCTGATTCGGCAAAAAAGCCCTGAACAAAACCGAATACGAATTGGCAAATCTGATGCTCTACTCGAAATGTGCTGGCCATAATGCATCACTATTCCCCAAGGAGAACCGTATGAAACCAAAAGATAACCAAGCGAATATCTCCAACCCCAATAAAGGAACTGCTGGTACAAACAAACAACACGACCAAAACCAAGGCAATAGAGGGAAACAACTGAACCCCAATCAGCAAGCAGCGCCCAAAGCTGCGGCAAAGAAAAAGTAACCTTAAGTCTGCAAAGTTCGTCGTTCCCCAGCGACACCATTCTCTAACCTCTGGATCACTCGGCGTCTTAGCTTCAATTCTTCAGCCAGCGCGATTGAAGCACCTTTTGGGCGGGTTTCCCCTGAAACGCGAAACTCGCCTCCTGACGTCGAGGGATCCCTTCCAGTTCCACCGCCTCGCACGGTTGAACATGGTACTTCCACCAATACATCCCCGAAAACCACGGGCGGTCTTTCAACGCCTCCAGCGTAGCAGCATACACGCGGGCCTGATACTCATCGTCTCGCCCGCCTGTCCCCTTCCAATCCCACGGAGATTTTGCGGTGCAAGTGGTTGATTTGTAGCCAATCTCCGTAAAGATAACCGGTTTGCCATACTTCTCGCTCACCCCCTGCAACATCTTCAAATGCGGTTCCCATCCCAATTGAAGCTGCTCCGTGGTGGCGGAATCCACCGAGGCTAGCGGGAAATACGCCTGCACCCCGATGGCATCCAAATCATCCCAAAACACAATCTGCTCCACCTCGTTGTACCAGTTCGCACTGTAAATCAATTTCCCCGAGTACTCCGCACGAACATCGCGAATCAACCCTCGCCAATACTCCGGATGCTTTTTGGTCAACTGCGTCAACTCGGCCCCAATACTATACCACTCCATTTCCCCCTGCTGGGCCACACGGGCGTAATGCAACGCAAACGCACGGTAGCTTTCCGCAAACTTCAGCCACTCCCCCTCCGAGTCAAAATCCAAACTATCCAACCAAGCCGCCTCACCCGTTTTGGGGTGGGAGTTATCCCGCACCCACAAATGCGGACGCAGCATCACCCCTTGTCCGGCGCTTTTTGCCGCCGACGCATACTGCAACAACCCCGCATCCGATTCCCCCCACCAACGCCCCGTCGCCTGATCCCCTTTATGCGTGGAAAGGTGTATCTCAGGGGAGTTCAACGATTGCACCCAACCAAACGGATTCAACGAAACATGTGACGCCCCAAGTCCGCGCAATTCCTGCACATGACAATCCAACACCTGCGGCCCCCCCTCCAGGCAAATGCCCTTGTGGAAAGGCTCCGTAGAAAAGCACGGTAGGGATATAAGCAGAAAGAGGAGAGCAAGAGCGCTAAAGCGAGGGAGCATAAGGCATGTCATCTGATGAGTGATTGGGGAAAATGAAAAAAAATCATGTCGTGAAAATTCTATCCCCGGATTTGGTGTATAACTACTGTGAACGCAAAATAATTGGAGATTATCAGATGACAGCAAAACAACTGTTGAAGTTGCTTGAGCAAAATGGTTGGATTCAGTGCAGAAGCAAAGGATCCCATAGGATTCTTCGTCATCCGAGCAATTCAGAACATATCTGTGTGCCATTCCATCCGGGTGATTTACCTACGGGTACACTCCAAAAAATTCTCAAGCAAGCAAATTTGAAGTGAGAGACTTTCATGAAATATCTCGTGGAAATTGATTTAGGAGAGCCGGGACAAATCCCTTTTGGAGCAAGTATTCCCGACGTACCGGGCTGCTTTACAACTGGTTCAACGTTGGAGGAACTGAAATCCAATTTGTTGGAAGCGTTGGAGGGGATATCCGAAGCAAATCGTGAAGCGGGGCTTCCAATCCCAGAACCCGCAACAGAATTTGTTCTCCAAATTGTGGTTCCAGTATAGGGATTCTAAAACTAATTTAAATCTCCTCCCCTACTTCCCCTCAAAGTCCAGCAGAGCAATCGTTTGTTTCAGGCGTCGGGTATCGGTGTGCGTATAGATTTGCGTGCTTGCAAGCGAGGCATGCCCCAGCAGCGCCTGAATATCAATCAGGTCCACGTCTCTCGAGTGAAGCAGCGTGGCGAACGTATGCCGGAGTTTGTGCGGGGAAAGGGCATCCTTGTCCAACCCCGCCGCCAGGGCGTATTCATCCACCAGATACTGCACGGCGCGAACGCTGAGTCGGCCACCGCGCTGATTGAGAAAGAGGGCTTTTTCTTCCGGCGCGGGCACACGATCCGGATGCTCCAAATACTGGCGGATCGCCGTAACGAGCAGTGCATTTAGCGGGACGAGTCGCTCTTTTCTCCCCTTCCCAAAAACACGCAGAGTGTCACCACTGAAATCCAAATGCTGGGTATTGATTCCCACCAATTCCGAAACCCGAAGACCGCCGTATCCCAACGTCTTCAGGATGGCGAAGTCCCGCGCGCCCTTCACGGTGCTTACATCGGGGACGGAGAAGAGCCGGTTGAGTTCTTCCTCGCTCAAATACACCGGGAGCTTTTGGGGGAGCTTGCATCGGGAAAGAAGCTGGAAGGGATTCTCGGGAATCCAGCCTTCGCGGGTGGCGTGAGCGAAGAATCCCTCCAAAGAAGCAAAACAACGGTTCACCGTGGGGGACTTGCACAGTAAATCATCCCGCAGGTGGCGAAGGTAATCCTGAATCACCTCCTGATTGCAAAGGCCCAACTCGTCGCGCCCCAAAACCTCCTGAAGCCATGCCTGGAAGCGCTCCAAATCATACCGATACGCCTCGCGGGTGCGAGGCGCCAAGTTGCGTTCCACGCGCAACCACTGCATGTAGGCATCGAGAGCTTTTTGAAACTGCATCGGCCAATACCGCCCGGGTGAAATCGACAACTTTAGAAGACGGAATTCGGCACAAGACCGGCAACATGATAATCAGGTCGTTCTCAAAGTAACAGGACGTTTTCAAATCGTCGAGATCAAGACGCGCAAGGCGAACGCCGAAGCGGAGCGTACTAAAGTACGCGACCGAGTCTTTCGACCGAAGCGCAACACAGAGATCGACGACTTTGGGAACGTCCTACATTTTTTCCACCGTAGCCGAGTTGGGGCTTGATGGTGTAAGGTGTTTCCACCGAACCGTGAAGCGCCGTTGTTTTCAGGATTCCCAGAACCCGATGTACCGTTCCCAACCATTGTCCAAGGATGCCACGTTTGGCCAAAAAAAGCGTTGGACGTTGATTGCCTTGGCGCTGCTCGGTGGAATCGTACTCACCCGGGTCACTTACCTCGCCGTGTTTCAGCACGAGAAGCTTTCCGCCGAGGCAATCCGCAACACCGAGGTCATCACCCGACTTGAGGCACCCCGGGGCGACATTCACGATCGCAACGGAATTCTGGTGGCCTACAATGAAGACCGTTACCGTGTTACGTTTGTGAAGCGTGGGCTGAATGAAGAGGAAATTGTGGACTCGCTCAATCGCCTTTCGCGGTTGTGGAACACGGATCTCTCCCCCAATAGCGAGGCGATTCTGGCCCACTCCGATCCCTGGCGGGAGCACGAATTAGCCAAACGCAAAACCCTGGAAGAAGTGCTCGCCATACAGGAAAATCCCGAACTCTACCCCGGTGTTCGACTCCAGAAATCCGACCGGCGGCGTTACCCTTTCGGACATCACTTGGCGATGATTGTGGGTCACATGGGGCCGATTCAGGAGCATCAGGCGTCTGATTTCACACGCCCCCTTTACCTACCAAATGCGCTCATCGGTCAATCCGGTTTGGAGAAAACCTTTGAGCCTCAATTGGTGGGAAAACGAGGCGAACTACGGAAACGAGTGAACTCACGTCGGGAACTCATCACCACACCGGAAATGCTGGAATCTGCCCAAGCAGGAGACGCCCTGCACCTCACCGTGGACGCCCTGTGGCAGGCCAAAGCCATGGAGTTGCTCGGGGAAAAAACCGGCTCCATCGTGGTGATGGATGTCCACACCGGAGCGCTTTTGGTATTGGCTTCCACCCCCACGTTCAACCCCGAGCAACCGGGGGTACCCGTGGTCGAAGGTCAGGAACCATCCTTCTTTCACCGCGCCATACAGGGTCTTTATCCCCCGGGCTCCACCTTCAAAATTGTAACGGCAACCGCTCGCTTGCAAAACACCGGAAAGTTTTCTGGCGATCAGGAAGTCTGCACCGGTTCCTCGCAATGGCCGGGGTGGCTCCGCCCGTTCCACTGCGATAACCGCGCTGGCCATGGCAACATTGGAATGGAAGCCGCCCTGAAGGGCTCCTGTAACGTGTACTTTTTTGAGTCGGGCAAGACGCTCGGTGGAGAGATACTGGGAGACTCCGCTCGGGCATTTGGGTATGCCATTCCCACGGGAATCGAACTGCAGGGCGAGGCGACGGGCCAGCTTCAGAAAGAGAAGGATTTTCCTGAGGGAGCCGAGATTTTCAACTTTAGCATCGGCCAGGGGGAACTCCTCTGCACACCGCTTCAGGTGGCAAAGTCCTTCGCGCTGCTGGCCAACGGCGGCAAACCTGTTGTCCCACATGTGGTGGAGCGCGTGGGCGAGAATCCCTTCACCCCGGCGACAGAACAAACCGAGTGGCCCGTGCTCTCCTCAGGCCAACGAGAGCGCATTGTGGAGGGCTTGTGGCGCGCCACCAATGAACCCGGAGGCACGGCCTACAAAGTGGGCTTCCGCAAGGAATGGGGAGTTGTAGGGAAAACAGGAACCGCAGAGAAGGGCGGTGACCGGTTGGACGCCTGGTTTGCGGGCTACTATCCCCGTACCGCACCCAAGTACGCGTTTGTGGCCCACGTGGAGGAAGCAAACGCCCACGGCGGGGAAATTGCCGCGCCACTCATTCGAGAATTGTTGGAATGGATGGAGAATCCGGAGCCGATTGTTGAACCGGCCCCGGATTCCAGCACAGAACTTACTGAGTCGCTTCCTGTTTCACCGGAAGAATAGTCAGCATATCATCGAGCGATTTCGCTCCGGTATCGTTCACGCTTCCTTCAACAGTTTGGAAGCTGTACGACCACCCCTGTGGGCTTTGTTGATCTTCCACCACAATCCCCTGAACATCCAACAAGATGCCGAGTGATTGCGCCAAATCCACAAGGGAGATTTGGTAATCGGCAAACGCCCGGGCTTGGTTGGCGCGGGAAAGTGCCAAGTCATCCTGGAAGTCCAAAACATCAAACGTGGTACGATCCCCCACTTGGCGACGCTTGATTTCCGCATCCAGCTTCTCAATATCGGCTTTCACTTGGCGGGTTGTGGCCTCGGCTTGGCGAAGTGCCGTCCGGATGTTGCGCGTGGAGCTACGAACATCGCGCACAACTTGCAACTCGGTTTGCTCAATTCGAATGGCCTGCTGATCGTAACGGCTTAGCGCCTGACGATACTGCGCCCGTGCTGCCCGGTTGAACAGCGGGTAACTCAAACGTGCGCCCACGGTGTAGTTGATGAACTCACCGGAATCGAGGTCGCTATAGGCATCGCCACGGTCATCACCCAAACCCACGGCACTGTATGTACCGAAGGCATCGAGTTCCGGGAGCAACTGCCGGCGGGAAACTTTGCGGTCAATCTCGGCGATGTCCAACCCCAGCCGGGCACTCTTTAGGTCCGGACGTTTTTCCATCGCCAAATCCGTCAAACGGGAGTCATTGAGTTCCACATCATAAAAGGTTGTGGGAAGATCCGTCGGGAGAATCGGGCGATTCCATTCCGTGGCACGTTGGGAATCCTCCCAGTTCATAAGCTCGAAGAGGCGATCCTGAGCTTCCAGAATTACTTCCTCGGCAGCCACCAAAAGTGATTCACGCTCTGCTACTTGAGCCTGCGCCTGGAAGAGGGAAAGACGGGGAAGCGTTCCCACCTCCACACGAGCGGCGTTCACCCGTTCGAGTTCACGAGCGGATTGCAGCGCCTGATACTGGACCTCCGCATTACGAAGCGCGAAGTCAAGCTCCCAGTAGGCGCGAATGACATCCGATAAACGGTTTATCAACTCTTGGCGATACGCCTCGTTGGATTGTCCCAACCGATGTTTCGCGATACGGATTTGAGCATAATTGACCAA
Organism: Candidatus Sumerlaeia bacterium; assembly: GCA_033761985.1. Classification (GTDB taxonomy): domain Bacteria; phylum Sumerlaeota; class Sumerlaeia; order SLMS01; family JAHLLQ01; genus JANRMB01. The sequence continues at coordinate 13,899 of JANRMB010000130.1, forward strand.
AGGCCCAGCGTTTTTCAACAACGGTTGTGTAACACTGATGCCCGCTTCTGTTCCATATGCTGCGTTGATTTGTCCCACTCCGTTGGGATTGAAAAAATTGCGATCCGTGGCGCGTGAATCCCGACCAAACACCTCCACAAGAGTACCGAGCGGGGTCCGCTGAGAAAGCCGGGACTCCACGGTGGTAGTATCCGTGTAGGAAACCACGGGTTTGTTTGTGGAAGGATTCACAACGCTTGTCTCCTGATCCACCCGCTGCTGGCGAGCTTCCAAGGAAAGATTCGGATCGAAGACACCGAATTGCTCCCACACGCTGTAGCCGGCAATTTCGCGATCCTGCTCCACCACTTTCACACTCAAATTCTGCCCAAGTGTTGCCAAAACCACGTCACGAACAGATAAATTCAGCGGTTCCCCCTGCAAATCAGAGATTTGACGAAGTTTTACGCTGGGAAGCTGGGCAGCCTCGCGCTCCAAGGTTTCCACCGCCCTGGGAGTGCTGGCGGAGGAAATCGACTCCAGCGTATCGGTGCTGGCGCCATCTGAACCGGATGTCACAAGAAGGGGTGCGGGAGAGGTTCCTGTGGGAAGCTCAACCACCGCCGAACCGGTTTGCGCCGCCAAAGGTGCCACCGCAGGGAGAATCAGCGTTCCTAAAGCGAACAGCGCACGAAAAGGAGGAACAGTCATAAGACAAAAGACCTAAAAAATGAAACTTGGGCAAAAAGGATTCTGCATGGTGAGATACAGCACACAGAACGCCGGTTTTACCCGGAGTGCGAAATAATACCACCCCTCTTTGGAGGGAAACGATTCCCGGGAAGAATTCCTTCGAATCAAGAAAATGCCCTGTACCCCTCCGAAAAGCGCACTCATACTGTTTGTTATTTTTTCACCAAAGAGGCCCACACCACCGATGGCTCAGCTCTACTTCCGCTACAGTACCATGAACGCCGGTAAATCCATCGAGGTGCTCAAGATTGCCAACAACTACGAGGAACAGGGAAAACGCGTGTTACTTTTCACCCACGTGATTGATAATCGCTACGGAGTCGGGAAAATCACTTCGCGCATCGGCCCCAGTCGCGATGCCATTGCCATTGATGATTCCACGAATGTGGCCGAGATTGTTCGCCAACATCTTCCGCTGCATTGTGTTCTGGTGGATGAAGGGCAGTTTCTTTCCAGGGACCATGTTCTCCAACTTTGCCGAATCGCCGATGAGGATAAAATTCCCGTCATCGTGTACGGTTTGAAGACGGACTTTCAGGCACGTCTCTTTCCCGGAAGCGAGGCACTGCTCTGCTATGCTGATAAAATTGAAGAGGTAAAAACCGTCTGCTGGTACTGCAATCGCAAAGCCCTCTTCAACATGCGCGTCAGCAACGGGAAACCCGTACGCCACGGTGAACAAGTGATGATTGGCGGAAATGAAAGCTACGTTCCTGTTTGCCGTGAACATTTTAATGCAGACGTATTGCCGCAAATTCAAAACATACCCTAAGGGGATTTTTATCGGTATTGTGTGTTCGAAGCATATTTCGAATTGCTCCCAAATCACATTCGGAGAGAGACACCAAAACGTCTAATCGCAAATTGAAAAGCCGTGAGTCATTAAACTAACACGACTCTTTTTGCGAGCGGGGGACCCACGAAGTGGGGCGTAGTGATGGCAGCCCATCACCGGCTATCTCTTGAGCCGAGCCCGTCAGCTAACCTCGTCGACAAGAAGAGAGATCATCTGAGATGCACGCTGGAGAACGACCGCGTTCGGTTGGTCCTGCCCGGGCCGCCGCCATTTTGTATGGGGATTGGGGCACTTCCAAAGCCTATGTTTTGGGAATTGCGTTTTCCGTCGCCGGGTTTTCAAGTTTTCCCATTCTTTGCGCCATGGCAGTGCTCACCGCACTCGTGGGATTGAATTACTATTGGGTCTGTAAATTTTACCCCGATGGTGGTGGCGTGTACAGCGCGGTAAGGGAGCGGTCTCGAATGATTGCTTCCATAGGTGCATTATTACTCATCGCCGACTACCTTGTAACTGCTTCACTTTCCGTTTTGGAAGGTGTAAACTATATTAGCCACCTGTTGCACGAAGTGATGGATTTCAACATTCCAAACCCAAGTTATTGGGCGATTGGAATACTAATGGGAATTGGGGGGCTGAATTGGTTTGGCCCTCGGCACAGCGGCACTCTCGCGGTTTTCCTCGCCGTCCCTGCCGCGCTCGCCGCCGCTTCTGTTGCGGTGCTTGCCATTCCGTTTCTGGGAGAAGCTCAGTTTGTCCCCTCAAATCGAACAATCATGGAAAACTGGTTGCTGTTTTCCGGTATTGTACTGGCGCTTTCCGGTGTGGAAGCAGTCTCCAACATGACGGGTGTTATGGTGGCAGACAAACAACGCAGCCCCAAAGACCCCGTCACCGTGAAACGCACCAGCGCACTAACGATCGGTATCGTAGCCACGGAGGTTGTCGTTCTCACGGTACTTCTTGCCTGGGCGATGCATGCTGTCCCCACGCTGGATCAGGGAAAAACCGAGGCAATGCTGGGGCAAATGGCGACCTATTTCGGCGAAAAAACCTTCGCTCCCCAAGGGCAGGAACTAGGCATTTTCATCTCCAAAATCTATGCTTCTGCAGTTGGGGTTGTTATGGCTCTTCTTCTCTTTAGCGCAGGCAACACCGCTGTTATTGGGATGATCTCCGTCTATTACATGATGTCTCGTGATAAGGAGATGCCCTCTCAATTCGCCAAACTCAACAAACACGGTGTCCCCCTGTTGCCGCTTTTCCTCTCCGCTGCAGCGCCCAGTATTCTTCTGCTATTCTTTACAGAAACCGGGAAACTCGCAGCCTTGTATGCCATCGGTGTGGTGGGCGCCATCACCATCAATCTCGGTGCATGCACCTTGAACAAAAAACTTCCCATGCGAATCCACGAGCGATTCATTATGGGAGGTACCGCCCTCATCATGATGTTGATCTGGATTACTATAGGTTACGAGAAACATGATGCGTTGATTTTTGCCTTGGTCATTCTGGGATGTGGACTTTTTGCCCGTTCTTTTGTTCAGGAAAGACGCCAAACCTCGGAAGACCGCGCATTCAAGGAAATGCTGGAAAAGGGGTTCACTCTATCGCAAATCCCTCAAGACTCTCCCAGAATTTTGGTGGCGTTGCGTGGGGTAACCGAAACGTTGGCATTTGCCATCGAGGAAGCCCGTACTCGAGGTGGGCGATTGGGGGTTCTCTTTATTCGTGAAGTGAAAACGATCATCCCCACCCAACCCGATGTGGAACGAGACTCCCACGCCATGACTGTTTTTCAAGCAGTTCAAGAGGCCGCCGGAGACGTACCCGTGGATTTGATCTATCGCACAGCGCAGGATGTACCAGAGATGATTGTGAAGATCATCAATGAATATGAAGCCAACTGGGTGGTTATGGGAGCACCAACAGGAACCGCCATAACAAATATATTGCGAGGCTCCATGGCAAACCGAGTGGCACAAACACTACCCCCCGGAGCACGATTGCTCATCTATTCATGGAATCCTTATACTTCAGATCGCACAAAACAGAAAACCCCTAAGTAAAAGAAAGGCCGGCAGAAGTAATCCGCCGACCTGACTTTATCTCTGCCCACCAACCCTTATTTATTCGTGCGCCATCCATTCTTCCACACTCGTGGGAGCGGTTCCTTCTTTGGTACCGCCTTCAACGGTTGTGGAATACGGTCCAAATTCGAGAGTGTTACCACTGAACTCCGTCTCCACCAGAATATAGGAGCGGGTCTCCCCGGCGATCAGCGGAAGCGGATCAATAACTGAATACGTTCCGCCCGTCACCTCGGAGCCGGTGGCCTCCATCATTCCTTTGTTCAGCTTGGTTGCGCCGATCAACGTGGTTGCCTTGGGGGAAAGCCTATAGGCATCCCATCCCGCGGTACCAAGTTCTGAGGCCGTGGACCACACCACGCGGGGAAGACTTCCCGCACCTGAGTGGATGATTTCCACATTGTCCATCACCGCCGCCAAGACCGTATTTTGCACTTGAACAAGCACACTATCCTGCACTTGGGCCACAGGATCATCGAAGAAGTTATTGGAATTCAAACGAGCAAAGACCAGAATATTCGTGGTACCCACTGGGTTCGGAGTGCGCACGTTGATCACGGCCGAGCCGGATTCACCGGGTTCGATGCTTTCATTCAGGGTGAATGTAACCAGATTCCCGTTTCTTGTAATCGTCCCCGTAAAGCCAGAATTAATTCCAGCGCTCAAGTATTGAAGACGGGTATCCAACGGAACAGTAATCACCGGATTTTTAGCGATGTTCAGCGGATCGTTCGGGGCGATGTTCGACCATGTCACCGTGTACTGATAGGTTGTCAACGACCCCACCAACGAGCGACTGGAGGTAATATCGATCGTGGGAGTTGGCCCGCCTGGAGAGTATCCCACGGGCGCAAGCGAGGTTGTACCGGGCGCGGTGACCACTTCCGATTGCGTGGCATTATTCGTGGAGTTGAAGGACGATACCGGGATATCCGAGTCCGAAGAGTTCACCGTCACAGTCGTTAGCCCCGGTGGAACTCCGATGTTGTACTCACCATTTTCATCAGTTTGAATAACAAAAGGTACACCATCGAATGTGGTGATGGTTACGTCCACGTTGGGGAGATTGGGTTCACCAAAATCTTGGACACCATTGTTGTCCGTATCGCGGAATACATTACCTGCAATACGGCCGGGAGTGGCATCGCATCCCTCAAACAGGATGTTGGTAAAGCCGATGCCTTGACTTCCAGCCGGGTTGAACAAGGTGTTCTCGTAGTAGATCCGCATGGAGCGAATCGGCGTGGGGCCGAAATCAACAAGCAGGTTCCCCGCGTTCGCCAAAGAGAGAACCGTGCTGGTATCAGAGGCTGGATCAACGCCGGTTGCCTGATTTCCGGAGAGAGAAATCGTGCTTGCACCACGCAGCGCCGTAACCGTGGGGATAACCGGAGTATTGTTCAAACCAACACCAGTCACCGTAACGCGGTCAATCCATTGGCCCGCATCGTCAACGTCATAGACCAAAAAGCGGACGTTGCTGGCACCGTTTTCAAACGGGAAGTAGTAGTTGATATCCAATTGATCCACGGGATCCAAACCGTCTTGTTGGCCATCATTTACAATTAGTGAGACAAAGGCTTTACGGTAGAAGACGTGTGGGGGAACGGGATAGCCGAACCCATAAACCTGCGAACCGGATAGAATTGCCGGAAGATCAGGTGTCCCGTCATTCTGGCCATCCAACATGTGCTCATTTTCAAGATAGAAAATCACATCACCCGTACCAACAGGAAGTTCCGCATAGTTGCGAGGCTCACGACCGTCCTGAGTGGGACTTGCCGGACCCGTGGAGGGGTATCCACCAAAGAAGTCGTTGGCGTTGTAAGCACCTGTCCAATCAATCACACAAAGGGACGAGGGTTGGAAGAACCCGATGGGATTAAAGTTATTTGTTCCATTCGTAACGGCATTCACGGATTGGATCAGATTGCTGGTGGTGTTATCCACCAGTGGCCAGATGCGATCCTGATTGGGCTCCACATCGATTTGAGTCGTTCCGGGAACAACTGTGCGGCCATAGGTGCCATCGGCGTTGGCGATAATCTGACGCACTGGCAGAGCATTCTGGGTCAGGAACATCGTCACATATCCGATTCCTGGTTCATCAAAATCACGTGAGGCGCTATTGTTCTGATCGTGGAAGACCACACCAGAAACATAGGCGTAATCCACAAACGGAGTGCTGGAACAAGTGGGCACCACAAAGTTGGTGGAAACGACCTGACCACTGGCGCCGTTGGTCGCCCCGTTGGGGGGAAACTCTGTCAGCGATTGAGAATTCGTTACTCCACCCGAACCACCATTAACGTTGGTTATGGGTGTGCCACCGTTGATTTGAATGTATCCACCGCCACCGCCTCCGCCAGGCCCTTGTGCAAACAGCCCAGGCACAGCGATCACCTGATCTCCTCCCCTACCACCTAGCGCTGTCACATTCAACGTGTTGGCAAGAGAGAGTGATTCAAGGACAATCGTCCCCCCGGCTCCACCGCCACCGGCAGCATCAAGCCCGGTGGAATTTCCTCCTGCAGCGCCGTTGGAAACAATGCTTCCCGTTCCAGTGATTGTGGGAGCAATCAGCAACACCAAACCACCACCGCGTCCACCTGCTCCCTGCGTGCCATCGTTTCCTTCACCGGCACCACCGCCACCTCCGAGGAAGAGTCGGCTATTGGCATCGTTGGCCACAGGACGACCACCCAATCCCCCAAGTTCACGCCGCTGATGCGCAGCAGGCTGCACACCCCAAGCAACGTTACCAGGAGCCACTGCAAGAGCATTTGCATCCAAAGAAGAAGCCGAGTAGCCGCCTCGCCCACCGCCGGAACTGTTCGTCAGTGCATTACCGTTGGCAATAAACCCGGGATCCAAGGCCCAAGCTGATGCAAACCCTGTCATCACCCCCTGGCCCGTCCATGTGTTTCCGTTGTTCCCATTTCCACCGCCGCCACCACCAGCGTTACCAGAGTTGCCCCCACCCCCACCGTTGACCAGAGCACCGCGCATGAAGTTGCCGGTACCCGGGGTACGGTCGATAGCCTCCCCTTTGTTTGCACCACGCTCCGATTGGCTGGCGCGGAAATCTGTTCGGGATACACTAAACGCTTCGGAAGTATTTTCCACCACACCACCACGGAAACCAAGTCCGGTTGCCACCACCTGACCGTTTACCGTCAGCGTGTTATCCACCAGCAAGGCGACCACACCACCGGAAGTACCGTTGAACGCTTGGCCCGTCAAACTTCCCCCCGCTCGAATGTTCAGCGAACACAACCGGGGTACCTTCACCACCTGAGCCAACGAACCGGTTGCGGTGTAGGCAAACAAGGTTCCGTCGCAGCTTGGGTTCAAGCTGATGATATCTGTTTGTGGAGCAACACGGTCCGTAACGCTGAAGACTTCCACAATTTCATACCGCCCGCTATTTTGCAGGTTGGTCAAAACGCCGTAGTTGCTGGTATTGTCGTTTCCGGAATCTGCTCCCTGATGATTGTAAATCATCAACCGATCGCCCGTCTCCAGACCGCCCAAAGCGGCAACTTCCGGAATCTGGATACTAAACGACCCAACCGAAACGTTGCTCGAAAGAGGAGAGTAAGTATTGAGAACTTGATTGGGGGAGCTAATGGTGGGAGAACACGAAAGTGCCCCACACACGGGAATCATGCTGGTGTTACAGAAGTTGTGAAACTCAAAGCCTGTTCCTTGGGTAACATCACCACCCAACACAACCTGGCCGTTGATGCTACCACCCAGAAGCGTTGAATTGACCGCGTATGCGGCGATCACCGAGCCGTTTACCGCATAACCGGTAACGTTCAGCGTTTGGGCCGAATGGAAATTCCAGACTGTTTTTCTGACGAAATCCAACTCAGAACCGGTGTAGGGAAAAATCAAACTGTTTCCCTCCACGGTAATCTGCCCACCTGTAAAGGTTGCCGTTGCACCACCCACGTTGACGAGGATGGCCCCTGCGTTCCCCACATTCACAAAGTTATACGTCACCGCACCCGGGGCATCCGTCAGACTGAATCTCACCAAACCAGTGGCATTCAAACCATCAAGCGTAACAATTGGTCCAGGAGTCACGGTGCCAAGGGTTCCGATGGATGTGGTGGAAAGACAGGTGCTCAGTTCCTGAAAGCGGGTGATCACACCCTGAATATCGAGGTAATCGGAATCCACCTCCGTGGTTTCCACCTCCAAACCGGCATTGGCAATCCCGATGGGGTAAAGATCAAACCCGCCCCCTTGCGCCCCAAATATGGAGTTTCCACGCACGCCCACTCGGCCCGATACCGTTCCAGATACGATAAAGTTATCCCAACCAATCGGGGCGTTGGGGCCACCCGTCAGCGTGGGGGCACCACCACCAACGGTGAATGTGGAGGCTCCACCGGGGTTGATATAATCTCCACCAATCGCCAAACGCCCCTCGGAATCGCCCGTACCGTCGGAGTTGAAAGTCCCCCCCACGATGGCGTTGAATCCACCATTCAGCGTTGTACCAGTCTCCAGAAACGCCCCCGTTAATCCCGAGTTGGCTTGATCAAATGTGCCCCCGGCATCGCAGGAGGATTCATCAGTACAATCCGTAGCTGTGGGAATAAAGGGCCCAAAATCCAAGCTGGGGTTGGTTAGGTCTTCCACATAATAGAACGTGCCCAGGGTTCCGTTTACCTCGAAAAACTCTCCGTTGGTTGTTCCCCCTGGATTCAAAACCACGTTCCCGGGTACTTGAAGCACGCGATAAAAGCCCGAAGCGAATTGCTCCCCGTAGAATCGAAGCCGGGTGGGGCTACCGGAAAGGCATTGCTGCGCCATCTGCCCGGACTGGGCAACTATCGGCTGAACAAAACTGAGAGAAATCATCGCCAATCCATAGACCGCCAATCGGCGCATGGACGACTGTATTTCACCGGATGCGAAAATATCGTATTTCATGAATATGTACCAAATAAGTTTTTTCTAAGATTGAGAATTGAGCGTGTTTAGCCATCGGGGAATGCTCAAATCAAGCCGAATTGACAACCTCAAAAATCGAACATCAATAAACAAACGAGATATCCCACAAGACGCATTATTTCGTCTTTGGGCTAATTATAGTTATGGTTTACAGCAGGCGAGTTTGGTTGTTCCACACGTTGCGGACTCTCATCTTGTCTAAAATCGAGATTTGCCCGCAAACGCCTGTATTCCGGGTTTTCCATACTTCGCATAAAGACGAGAGCAAATGTGCTAACGATAGCAAGTGATTGAAACGTGGAGGTTACAAACAAACTCGCCACAGTCTCCGTATCTATCATCGTTAAAAGAAAAATCGCGGCCACCAAACTTCTATAACTCAGAATCGGCACGTTCATCGTCCAGCGAGTCAGCCAACCCAACCCTAAACCCAGTGCCAAAAAGAGCCCCACAACTCCGGAAGTCCCAAAGTTGGCCTGCGCTTCCGGCACCAGTCCCCAAGCGAGAAAGGTTCGTTGCGCTGTTTCCCGGTCCTGCAAACCATAATGAATGTTCAACTGTACCTGGCCCTCATGGGCGAATGGCTTTTTGGGATTGAGAAATCGGGGCACCAAAAGCTGTGGTATAACTTTGTAGGAACCACCCCACATAAAGTCCACCATCGTGGGGGACTGCGTATACGGAATCAAATAAATATGCATCAGGCTTGCCCGCTCCACCACCGAGAGGGAATTCACATCCGGATTATAGAAGGTGGCTTCACCGGTTGTTAGAATACTCCAGCTTTGACGATTCCACTCCAAAAATAATTCGTCATAATCAGAAATAAAGACGCGGTCGCCAGAGCGATCACGTTCGCTCCAAAAGAGATAACGTACCTCGCCTTTACTAATATTTAAGTAGGCAAAGAGTGCCCCCACACCCACCAATGTAAAGAACGGAATTCGCCGTTTTGCCAGTATATAACCAAACAACGCTGGTATGCATAACAACGCCGCGCTCATCAGGATGAGTCCCGCCACTTGATCCACCACGAATCCGAGAAATGCACCGAGAAAGATCAATCGCAGCACCAGACTCATTCGCCCCATACCGATTCGATAGAAACCCAAAAAGATGCACAAAAACGCCACGGCTCCGGAAGCCATCCGAATCAGGGAGATGATCCCGAAAGGAAGCAACATTCGCCACGACGCCAGAAAACCGTGGTTGAGGATCAAATGGACAAAGAGAATTCCCAACAGCAGGAAGGTGACTCCAAAATCCAAAAGAAACTGACGTCCACCCGGTAGCTGAAACTGCATGAGTTTTTTGGGGGGAGTGGGTACCTTCGTCACAAATTGCAGCCAAACAATCATCCCACCCAAAATGGCAAAAGCCAGCCACAAAGCCGCTCCCAACCTCTCCGATTCCGAGTAGTAATGTGTTCCCGGGTGGGCGGAGATGAGCGGAATGGCATAGAACATTATATGGCTGAGGGTGAGTAGCGGGAAAAAAGGAAGCCCCAGCGCCACTTGTCTCGTCCAGAGGTACGCCGGCGTAAGGCAGGCAAGAATGAGGATCAATGCCCCAATGTAGTCGCTCAGGCTTGTGGATTTACTCACATAGATTACCACGCCGGTGAGTAACAGGCAAAACAACCAAAATCCGCGAGAGAATTGCCGCATCCGTCGGGGATCACGTGTTCCAAAATCGAGCACGTCGCTGGAGAAAGGGAAGTTCACAGCTTGCCCCTTCCCCAAAGGAGAATTTCCGCCAACCGAACAGAGCGCACAGAATTCAAAAACGCTGGCTCCGTAACTTCCAACCGCAACGCACGCACAGGCTCGGCCTCGGCCCCGGAAAAATTCAACCTCAACCGTTCTCTCGCTGAGGGTGAGGCGGCGGAATGCTCCAGTCTCTCTTCCCACGGGTCTCGAGAACCTAATCTCGTCAGCAGGCGAACTCCCCTGAGGTTGTACTCGGGGGAAAAGCCTGCGGTTTCTGCATGAATCAAATCAACAAATTCCAGAACAACGGGCTCTGCGAACTCCAACTCCACCCAAGGGAGTTGATCGGGTTGATCCACAAGTGGGGCACTCCAGTAAAGTTCCTCCCGGTGACTCTGCTCCCCCACCGGCAGACGATCAAACAATACCGCAGCCTCCAATCCGGAAATCGGAGAATGTCCTCCTGCCGTAATCCGCGTGGGACGCACTTCCGCCAGCCCTGAAACACCCCCCAATAGCAAACCTTTCCCATTCCCCTCCAGAACCAACGCACGGCGAACACGCAGACCTTCCACCCCTTTGGTACCCCACTTTTTGGAAAATAAGTAGGGGTGCGGGTGACCTACAGGGAACCACGTCTCCATATCCAACCGAGTGGCCAATTCCTGCCACCATCGAGTGCCAAGAGCTGGAGATACGGGATTTGTGGGAGAATAAAATTCCAATTCCTGTTTTTCACGATGGAAGAAAACTACGTTTCTGAGTTCGTCCGAACCATTGCCGACCATACCGATGGAGGTGGAGCCATGGCTGAACACGACATCAGCGGGGAGGGGAAAATGCACGAGCACAAACCCCTTCTGTTCAACGGCGGATGCCAATTCCGGGTGTGCTTCCGGTTGAAACATCAGCACCAAACTGGAATTCCGAAGGCTAAGTTCCCTGAGGTTGCCCGAGGATGAAAACCGGAGAACTCGGAGGGAATCCTGCAGTGTTCCATCCCACAGAAATCCATTTCCTTCAAAAGGAAAAGGACTCTGTGGTTCCAACACTGCGGCCATGACTGTTGGAGAAAAACGATCGGAAATGTCTCCACGGCGATTTCCCAATCCGGTGAGAAGAACCAAAGAATCCGTGGTACTGGAATCGACCGGGAAGGTATTCAGATGGTTGAGGGGAAACACACTGCCGTCTTCCAGCGTAAGCGTCGCCGGGGGGAATTCGTCTCCTTTGAGAGCGACAATCTCCCCCTCCGGTAGAAATGAGAAAACCAATTGATCAGGGGCGGGTGGCCACTGCAGCAATCGACTCTCAGAAAGCAGGAATCCATGATGACAGGGATCGGCTTGAAGAAAGGCCGGGGCATACTCCAAGATAATTGTGGGGTCGGTGAAAGCGCGAAGAAACCCCTCCAACGGCACATCCTCCCAAAATGCCTCCTGAGGATGAGCTAGTCGAAGCGATCGAGAGTCCGTGATGGTTGCACCGTCATAATCAAACCGCTCCCCCGCCACACGCACCACAAGTGAGGTTCCCTCCGCTTTTCCCCCATGCAGAGAATCGCGCTGCCGATCATAGGCAAATGCGGTAGGGAGCTCAGAACCGGTGGTTCTTGCTCGGAAAAATTCTTGTGCAAATAGGGGGTTAGCGGAATGCCAGAAGAGGAAAAACCCAAGAGGCAATCCCCTCATCAAACCAAGCAGAAACCGAGGCACCATGCAGGGCTCCACCCGTTACTTGGGAGGAGGAAGCTTGTTCAAATCCAACCCGGGAGCATCCTCTTCGGTCACGGTTTGTACCTTGGGTGGGGCAAAGGCGAATTTGCGTTTTGGCGGTTCAGCGGCAACCGGTGCTGGAACAGATGCGGGTTTAGCCGAGAGAGGAGATTTGGGAGCGGCACTTGGGATCGGTGTATTTCGAGTGGGAACGCGAACATCCACTTCAGGCCGTTTGATGATATTCGATTGGCGAACCTCTGCCTCGTGCAATTCAGCAATTTCCTGAGCCGCCATGGTTTCGAGTTCTTCCAAGGACGGAATAAACGCAGAAAGGTCCTCAGGGAGGGCATTTTCGGCCGGTTGCTCGCCCTCTATTTTTGCCTGCCCCTCCTCCCACTTGGGATTCGAATCCAAAGAGATGCGAATCTGTTGTTTGGGCTTACCGGCAGGAGCTGGTAACTCGGGCATCGGAACAAATTCCTGGCTTTGGTTCAGCATCAACGCTTTTTGCACACGAGGGTTTTGCTCATGGGAATCGAGCAGTTCTTCCACCGCGGTGATCAACATATCAATTTCGCGGAGGTTTTGATCGTTGATGGCGAGATCAACCTTGAAGAGTTGTTCCTTGAGGTTTTTGATCTCCTTTTCAGAAAGAAAATCCACGGCGAAATCGAAAATTCTGTTCGCCCTTTTATGAAGAAGATCGGCTTTGGTCGTTTTTTGGGCGAACTGAATGTATTGATAATCGGCTTCGCGTTTTTGTGCGGCTTCCCGAACGGATTGCTCGATCTGCTCCTTCGGCATTCCAATATCGCCGTACTTGTCCACCACGACTTCCTTACGATGACCTGAGGTCAGGTCCGTGGCTGAAACAGAGAGAATACCGTTTGCATCAATGGAGAAGATAATCTCCACCTCAATTAACCCTTTCGGAGCGGGTGGGAGATCCTTCAGGCGAAACTCTGCCAGAAAGTGGTTTTCCTTGGCCACCAAGCGCTCGCCTTGAAGCACACGCACGAGGACGGTGGTTTGATTATCCACCACCGTGGCGAACTTCTTACTCGCTTGGCACGGCACCGTGGCGTTTCGATCGATGAGGGGTTTGAAAATCCCCCCGGCGAGTTCAATCCCCAACGTCAGCGGTGTAACATCCAGCAACAAAACTTCACGAATATCACCTGTAATCACCGCTCCTTGAATCGCTGCTCCGGCGGAAATCGCTTCGTCGGGATTGACGCTCGTATTGGGCTTTTTCCCGAAGTATTGCTCCACCAATTCCCGAACACGGGGAATGCGTGTGCTTCCACCTACCAAGAGGACTTCATCCACATCGTAGGGTTCCAGATTGGCATCCTTCAAAGCACGTTCGCAGGGAATCAGAAGCCGATTGAAAAGTTCTTCGTTCAGGTCATTGAACTCTTTGCGGGAAAAGCTTCGTTCGTAGTGCTGGGGGCCCTTCTCGTTGGCAATAATGAACGGAAGGCTGATCTGTGTACTCGTTAAGGTACTCAAATCATGCTTGGCTTTTTCCGCCGCCTCTCGGATGCGCTGCACGGCGGTGCGGTCTGTTCGGGGATCAACTCCAGCCTTCTCCTGAATCTCGCCACAAAACAAATTGAACAGGTTGTTTTCAATATCATCTCCGCCCAGATGATTATCACCGTTGGTGGAGATCACCTCAAAGATATCCTCTGAGATGTTGAGGATGGAGACGTCGAACGTGCCGCCGCCGAAATCGAAGACGGCGATTTTGCCCCGGAAGCTTTTTCCCAGACCGTAGGCAAGAGCTGCAGCCGTGGGCTCGTTAAGAATGCGGGTTACATTAAGGCCGCTCAGGCGGGCCGCCTCTTTGGTGGCCGTGCGCTGCTGATCATTAAAGTGGGCGGGAACGGTAATCACCGCATCCACGATGTCCTCATCAATGAAGTCCTCAGCGTTTTCTCTCAACTTGCGGAGAATATCAGCCGAGACTTCCTCGGGCCTCAGAACCTTCCCGGAGCCCAGTTCCACCCCCGCCATACCGCCGGGAAGCTCCACCACTTTGTAGGGAAGATCCAATCCATCGGCCACAACCTCGGAATAGCGCTTACCCATAATCCGTTTGATGGATTTGAGGACATTACTGGAATCGAGAATGTACTGCCGCTTGGCAAGTTCACCAACAATCTTTTCGTCATCACCGTTGTAAAAAACCACGGAAGGAGTCAGGCGACTCCCCTCGGCGTTGGCGATGGTTTCCACCCGGCTATCCAGGATAAAGGAAACAACGGAGTTTGTGGTTCCGAGGTCGATACCGATGGATTTTGCCATGATTAGCCCATCTTCAGCTTACTCTTGAGAACATCCAGAAAGCTTTTCTTCGCCCCGGTGTCGCCGTTCAAAAATTGGAGCCTTTGCTTGGCGTTCACATTTTCAGGTTCCCACTTCAAGATATCCTCATAGATGGCTTTGGCGCGACTATTCACCCCGGCGGCTTCGTTTACACTCGCCAGTACCAGCTTGAATTCAATATTATAGGGGTCCATCTCACAAGCCCGCTCCGCATGCTCCACTGCTTTGGAGAAGGAGGATTTAATCTTCATCAAGGTTTGAGCGTATTTCAGGTGGTACTGGGCCTCGGAATCGGGATCATTCTGAACGGCCACTTCAAAGAAGCCTTTGGCCTCCTTGAAGTTCTGCAGTTTGAAGAGCTGCATCCCGCGAACAAAGGCTTTTTGAGCCATCTGCTTCTTTTGCTCGGAGGTATCCACGCGTTGTGTGGTGGCTTGGGAACTGGTCGTGCCAGGTGCTGCTCCCGGAGCGGTGGGCGTGCTGACACTCACCGTCGGCGCCTTCCCTTTTTCCAGCAGGGAATCGTATTCCTTCCGTTTTTCCGTATCCTTGAGTGTGTTGTATGCCTTGCTCATTTGAGCGAGGATGTTGGCGTTTTCGGCAGCCTGCTGAGGGTTTTCGGCTTTGTCGGGGTGTAACTTCCGGGCAAGCTCGTAGTAAGCTTTCTTGATATCCTTTTCGGTCGCCTCTTTGGAGAGGCCCAACAAACGGTAGTAATCCTGATTCATCGAGAACGCTCTTTCGCCAAACCTCTTGGATGGATTTCCAGAATGCCCAACCCGCAACTGGGTTGTCAATTGAAGGGGTGGAAGTGGGTGGTTTTCCCGAGTAATTGAGCCCATACAACCACCCCGAATTGATTTATTTTTTTGATTTAGTCTTCTTCCCGTTTTTCGCCGAGGGAACTTCCGCAACGGGTGCCGGGGTGGCCGAATGATCCTCTGCAGGCTTCGCCAAGAACTCCAAGCAAGCTTTCATCATCGCCGGCAAGTCTGGCGGTGTGCGTGAGGTGATCAGATTACCATCAACCACCACTTCGGCATTGTGGAACGTTCCTCCTGCATTCACACAATCGGTTTTGATTGCACCCACACAGGTAAAGTTTTTCCCCCGCAGAACATCGGCTTCACAGAACATCCAGGGCCCGTGGCAGATGGAGGTGAGCAAACGACCCTTTGTATTTAAATCCTTCACAAATTGAACCATTGCAGCATTTCGGCGCATTTTGTCCGGGGCATAACCGCCGGGCACCACAACCCCCAAATAGTCAGAGGCTTTCACATCAGCAATCGCATGGGTACTTTTTGCCGCATAACCGTGCTTGCTGGTGTAAACCACATTCTTTTCCGGACCGATGATGTGAACTTCATATCCCGCTTCACGGAATCGAAGAATCGGGTACCATGCCTCCAAATCCTCATAGATGTTTTCAATAAGGCAGGCGATTAGTGGTTGGGTGGATTTGGCGGATTTCTTGGGCATTGGTAAAAACCTTCCGGAGAGAAGAGCTAAACGTTAACAATGTTGATCATGTGGCGAAATGCTCGCTGGAGTCGAGCCAGATTGTGAACGGACCATCATTCACCAACTCCACGGACATCATGGCGCCAAAAATCCCGGTTTGAATGTTGATTGAAGCAGCTTTTTTCACTTCTGAGACAAACAACTCAAACAACGGAGCCGCCAACTCCGGTCTCATGGCATCGGTGTAGGAAGGGCGCCTCCCTTTTCGGGTGTCGGCATAAAGTGTAAACTGTGAAACAAGGAGAAGCTCCCCCGATACATCCAGTACACTTAAGTTCGGCTTTCCGGCTTCGTCGTCGAAGATGCGAAGGTTCAACAGTTTATCGATCATTTTTGGGAAAACCGAAGCATCGTCTTTGGAACCGAGCCCCATAAACACCAAGAGGCCGTGGCCGATGGCTCCCACTTCGCGCTGTTCCACAACAACAGTTGCCCGTTTCACTCGTTGAACCAGTAATCTCATAGGGTGGTAACTCTCCGTTGTGGCTCGTCTGGGGACTGAACTGAGGAACCATGGGATTTTGGCATCACCACTGCTCCCTTTGCAGAACAGGTTTGAACACACATGCAAAAATGGCGTCAACAACTGGAGTCCACCTTCCCGATCCCCCAATTGCGGGAACTCCAACGAACGATTCAGGAGCAGAGTTTCCGCTTCCGAATCACGTTGGAGGGGATTCTTTTCGTTGTTGTAACGTTGGCCATCGGGCTCGCCGCTATGAACACGGGCGCCCAACTTCTTTTCCTTGTCTTCTCCATGATGTGCGCCTTCTGGGTTTTCTCTGCGATTCTTGCTGATGCCAGCATGCGACGCCTCCAAATAAAGCGGCATCTCCCCCGTGAGGCGGTGATGTTGGAACCGGCAATTGTTCGGTTTTCCGTAACGAATACCAAGAAGCGTTGGGCAAGCTCCTCCTTGCGAATCGCAGATTACCTTGAGGG
>JANRMB010000131.1:0-8215 GCA_033761985.1 Candidatus Sumerlaeia bacterium
AAACCCGGGAATCAAGTGGGGGAGTTGGAACCCTTGGAGGACTTTCTTGCCTCGATTCGCACGTTGGATAATGTGAGTTTGATCAAGGCCAACCGAAGGCTCTCGGATTATCTGACTCAAAATCCCTTGGACGTAAACGCCCACGCCAGAGCGGTGATTCTGGTGGAGGCGATGATGGGTTACGAAGATTTGATTCACTTATTTGAACGACACTTTTACTGGAATCGGGTGACGTTTCACCAAGCAATACAAGAGTATTTGTTATCGAAGAATTTTACTCCTGCTGAAATTTCTTGGGAAGTAAAACTCTCGGATGTGCATAGCAAGTACATTCGAACAGATTACATACAAAGCACCAAAGCTTTTGAAACGTTATTTGTGGAATATCCAGAGTTCATAAAACCAGAATATGACTTTCTGGAATATTTAAACGTATCCTCGGATAAAGAGAATAAGGGAAGGGATGCGGAGGGAAATCTCAGTAGCAATATAAGAATTGCACTAGCGGAAGCACGCGTTCAGAGGGAGGGCGAATTTAGCGGTCAATTTTTCGATAAGCTCTTGAAAAATAAATATGATATGCCGCACGTTTCACCAGAATTATCATTTCGGTTCATGATCGCTTTACAACCAACAGTATCTCTGGGTCATTTTGTGAATAATCGAGCGATCAAGATGGAAACCGAGGAGTTTACGGAATCCCTTAACGCATATTATGGAACAACTCATTCAAACGGAGATGCAAAAGAACTCGCTGTTTTCTGGAACGCCGCGCCCAAGGAAGTGATTGGTCTTGATGAAGAAAAAAAGCTGAGTTTGAAAGTAATTGACTGGGGTATGTGGGCCCACTTGCATCAACGTCAGCTGATCAATGCCATGGAGAAGGAGTATAAATTTTGGAGTCAATCTTTCAGTGATCCAGACAGAGCCTCTGCTTTATTGAGTGATTTGGAAGATTCCTTTTCCGATCTGTATTTATTCAGCTATTTCCATTTTCTGAATGTTCAGCCGATGAACGAGAAATATAGAACCAATTTTGCCACAGGACTTCGTGATACCCCTGAGTTGTTTCCACCTGCTGCTTGGCTTACGGAAAACTGGACGGTTTCTCAAGCCCCGGATAAAAATTACCAAGACGATCCCAAGCGAAAGGGATTCTCTGAAAATCCTGAGAGAATCCGCTATTTCTGGTTTTCTTCACCTCCCGGCTCTTTATTTAAGGTCTTGATTTATCGTCATCCAAAGGATGACATGAATGACTTATGGAATCGACGACTAGCAGGATTTTATCCACCCCAGAAGAAAAAGGCGCCAGTAATTATTTATATGGACTCAATTTACCTTAATAATGGAGCGCTTCCAACGGCTGAACAAAAGCAGGAGTACCTCAAAGAGGTTTTGGCAAACATTAAAGATAATAACAAGTATCCCACTATGGTATATCAAGTAATTGATCAATACAAAAATCAGGAAGAGTTTACATGGCTCACATCTGAACTGTGGAAAATTTTGTTGGAAAAAGATTCTTCCATGCTTTATCAATACCTTTGGAATAATTGGGCACTTATT
Organism: Candidatus Sumerlaeia bacterium; assembly: GCA_033761985.1. Lineage (GTDB taxonomy): Bacteria > Sumerlaeota > Sumerlaeia > SLMS01 > JAHLLQ01 > JANRMB01. The sequence continues at coordinate 1,570 of JANRMB010000131.1, forward strand.
CCAGAAGATGATTTTGCCAAGTATGGTGAGCAAATGTTCAGAGAAACTTCAGATCGAGTTGCTGTGAGTCATCTGATGCTTCCTCTTGTGATCCTGCATTACCATCGTGGAGAAATGAGTTTGGTTAAGAGATATGCGAACGAAGGTGAAAGAGTATATTCTTACGATGGACTTATGGCCGCGTCAGTTGCTTACGTGATGCAAAAAAACTACAAACAAGCCTTGGAAACTTATGAGGCGATTCAGAATCGCTATGAGCAAGAGGGGCGGTACTTCGATTCCTTTCTCCTCAAGGCACCGGAGCAGTTTATTGAATCGAAAGGCTATGGGGATCGCCGAAGAAAAGTGATCGCCGAGGCATTCCCCCAAGGGATGGACAAAATCACCGAGATTCCTCAAGCCCCGCCAACCAAGGGAGTACGCATCCTTTCTTTGGCGGAAGATGCTCCTGCCGATCTTCCCCTTAAACCCGAGGATATCATCATCGCAATTGGGGGATATCCCTATTACGAAGCTAACCAATACCAGCATCTACGTTACCTGAACTTCTTTCACAATTTCCGGGTGATGCTCTGGCGGCCCTCCGAGCAAAAATACCATGAGTTTTTGATCAGCTATCCGCAGCGTCGTTTGTTTTGTAATGTGGAAACTTGGCCACTTGCACCCCAACCAGCCGACGCCGCTCCTCCAGCAACCCCCTAATCTTCCATTCTGGCACGGGGTTCTCTCGACTTCTGTTTGAACGATGATTTCTTGCACTTTCGGGAGTACCCTTCGCCATGAGCCCTTCACCCCAATCCTTTGATCTCATCGCCGTGGGAACGGGTCCCGCGACTGGCGGGATTCCCGCCAAGGCTGTGAAGGCCGGAATGCGCGTCGCCGTGGTGGAGGATCGCCCCGTGGGGGGAACCTGTGCTCTGCGCGGATGTACCCCGAAGAAGCTTCTTTTGGCTGCCCCCGAGGCTTACGATTATGCCCGGCGGATGAATCAACACGGACTGGAAGCCCCCAACCTCAAGCTGGATTGGGCCCAAATGCGGCGCTACAAGGATGCGTTTATCGACAAAATTCCCCCCATCAACAGTCGGCAGTACACGGACAAGGGGATTACCCTGCTGCGGGGTCATGGGCGGTTTGTGGGTCCCAATACCCTGGAAGTAGAGGGGAATCGGTACTCAGCGCAGCATATCGTGCTGGGAACGGGGGCGCTTCCTGCGCCGTTGCACTTTCCCGGGGCGGAGCATGTGCGCCTTTCCGATGACTTTTTTCTTCTTCCGGAACTCAAGGGGCATATTGTGTTCATCGGGGCGGGATACATCAGCATGGAGTTCGCCCACATCGCCGCGCGGGTGGGAGCCAAGGTCACGGTGTTACACCGGAGCGATACCCCCTTGCGTGGATTCGACCGTGATTTGGTGGAGCGGCTGCTGGTGGTGAGTCGTCATCAGGGGATCAACGTGGTGAAAAATACGGAAGTCCGGAGATTGGAGAAGCTCGCCTCAGGGGGTTATCGAGTGGAAACCACCAACCCCGATTTGGAGCCCTTTGAAGCCGATTTGGTGATGCACGGTGCGGGGCGTAACCCCAATGTACTGGACTTGGGACTGGAGGCTGCCGGCGTGGAATTTACGGCAGAGAGGGGAATCCGCGTGGGGCCGAATCTTCAGGCCGTGGGGAATCCCCATGTTTGGGCCGTGGGAGATTGCGCCGATAACGGTGCTCCGGCGCTCACCAGTGTTGCGGCGATTGATAGTCTTGTGGTGGCCGATCATTTGTTTGGCAGTAAAACTCTGACGCCGGACTACCGCGGAACTCCGGCCGTGGCGTTCACCATTCCGCAACTCACCGCCGTGGGGATGACCGAAGCCGAGGCCAAGACCCAAGGGCTCGACTATGCCGTGACGTTCAAGGATGCCACCCCCAATTTTATGAATTACCGGGTGAACGGGGATGCCTTGATGGTGAAGGTCTTGTTCGACAAAAAAACGGATCTGATCCTGGGTGCCCATGCCCTGGATTACGAGGCCAGCGAGTGGATCAACGTTTTTGCCATGGCGATTCGGTTCAACATCACCGCCACACAGATTAAGCACATGCTGTTCACCTACCCGAGCCATGGGGCGAGCATTCGAGGGTTGATGAGTTACTGAGGGGGAAGGGGGCATTTCACATCGATGCCAAGCATGAAAGAAGGGAGAACGAGCGTCTCGCTCGTTGAAATTCAAAAGGATGAACAGGTTGATAATGGTTGGGGAACGCGAATGAATTCGTCCCGCAGGGGACGTCGCAATCTTAACCCAAAAATCCGGAATTTTCCACGGTTCGAACCCTCTCCACCCTATTTTAGCCCTATTTCATCCAATCATCCCCCAATCATAGCAGTATTCAACTCCCATTTGAACCGAATCGAACCCGATAAGCCGCGCAGAATTCGGTTAAAATAGGGCAAAATTGAGAATCAGCAATTTGTATAGTCTCACGACATCGGTAACAGTTTCGGTGCATTCCGTTGCATCCACGGCGCTGGTGCGTCATTCGCTTGACCATGGGAGGAAATCCCCCATGGTGTTTCTCAACCGATTCCCGGTAGTCACGGAAAGTCGCCGCTCATGATCATGCAACCCCCGCCCCCCACCACGGCATTCGAGTACCCCTCAGGTGCGCTGACGCCCGCCCAGCAGCAGGTGCTGGGCAAATTCCGCATGCTCACCATGTTTGTGACCAATCTCTGCAATGCCAAGTGCGAGACTTGCTTCTACTGGATGAACCTGAACGATATGGAGAAGAAGAATCTCTCGCTCGAGCAGTTGCAGCAATTGGCGAGCACCATGCCCCCCTTCGAGCAATTTCTCGTCAGTGGCGGGGAGCCGGTCATGCGCAAGGAGTTGGCGAAAATTGTGGATATCTTCGCCAAAACAAATGGCATCAAAACTGTGGATATTCCCACGAATGGGCTTCTGAAAAAACGTGTGCTGGAAGTGGTGGAAGAAGTTTTGGAGACAAATCCCCATGTGATGGTCACGGTTGGGCACAGTCTGGATGGATTCAAGGAAACCCACGACCGCCTGCGTGGCGTTCCCAATAACTTTGAAAAGCTCTTCGATACCTTTGAGGCACTCACCGAATTGCGGAGTCGGCGGATGGAGCTGCATCGCCAAGGGAAAGCCCCACTTCCCAGGCTTCGCCTTTTGACGCTCACCTGTATCAACAACCAGAATATCCACGAAGTGGAGGCGCTCGCCGATTGGGTGACGACGAATCATGATGTTGATGGGATGATGTTCGAGTGTTTGCGCGGCACACCGAAGGATCCCAATCTTCTTCCCCCAACTCCGGAGCAGTTCGATCGAATTGTGCAAAAGTCCATCGCCGTGAATGATGCCTTGTATCGCAAACGGTTCCCGGAGGACCGCCCGAACCGTCTCGCCATTTTACGGGGTCAGTACCGCAACCAGCGCGATCACATCACTAAAGGAAAAATCGGAATGACGTGCCAAGCCGGGAACAACTTGGCGGTATTGGAGCCTGATGGTCGGATTCGCTTCTGCGAACTGCTCGATGTGGTGGGGGATTTACGCGATGTGGACTTCGATTTCCGCCGCGTGTGGTTCAGCAACGAGGCGGTTCGCCAACGCCAATGGATTCATGATTGCCGGTGCAGTTGCACGCACTGTGTTAACCTGACGCAATCCATCGATTACTCGCCGGCCACCAAAATCCGGCGCGTGGTGGATGAGTTTGTGTATAGCGTCACGTAAGGCAGCACCGGGGAGAGTTACTGATGTCCATCACCGGACGGGAAACCAAAGGCGCCACCAAACGCATGGAAGCCGTCATTCTGGGTTCGGGGACTTCCACAGGAGTTCCCCCCATTGGTTACGAAGACCCGGATTTCCCGTTCGATGACCCGAAAAACAACCGGATGCGCGCCGGATTTCTTCTGCGCGAAGTGGGGAAAACCCCCAAAACCGCCCAGAGTATCATTATCGATTGCGGTCCGGATTATCGGATGCAGGCGTTGCGGCACCAGATCAATCGACTCGATGCGGTGTTGCTGACACATGCCCACTTCGACCATATCGGCGGTTTGGACGATCTGCGTCTGTACAATTTCCGTCAGGGGCACGCCCTTCCAGTTTATGGAAAGATTGAAACCCTGCTGGATGTGAAGCTGCGGTATGCCTACATCTTCAATCCTCCGAGTGAAGGGGGTGGCGTCGCCTCGTTCGATATGTATGAAGTGGGGGAGGAGCCGTTCTCGGTGGCTGATTTGCGCGTGGTTCCTTTGCCGATTTACCACGGGAGTCAGCGTATCCTGGGATTCCGTTTCGGGGAGTTGGCGTTCATCACGGATGCCAGCCGGATTGAGGATTCAACCTACGATTTGGTGGCGGGGTGCAGAGTGTTGGTGCTGAATGCGCTCCGGCCACAACCGCACTCCACGCACTTCAATTTGGAGGAAGCGGTGGAAGCCGCTCGGCGTGTCGGGGCGGAACAGACCTATTTTATTCACATGACGCATCTGCTGGAGCACCACAGCACCAACGCCAAACTGCCAAAGGGGATGGAGCTTTCTTACGACGGTTTGCGGTTTGAGGTGGATGTGGAGTTGGCGTAGTTATTCATAAGGATGAAGAGGATTAACAGGATTTCCCACGCGATTTCCGTTTTTCGTTGATCCCCTTTCTCTCGCCAGTAGCCTTTGTTCAACCAATCTATTAGGCGGTGCATAGTGCGCTATACCTTCGCAGAAAAACGTTCCCTAACGGGGGAGCAACCCATTCGGGTGGGAATTATTGGTCTGGGCCGGATGGGGAGTGGGCTGCTCTTTCAAACGCATCACACACGGGATATCTTCTGCGGTGTGGGGGCTGATCTGGATCTTCCAAAGGCGGAGAAGATACTGCAGGAGTTTGGAATCCCCTACGAAATTTGTGATTCACCCGAAGACGTTTTGCGCGTGATAGGATCAGGGAAATTCGCCCTCTGTGAGGAAGGGCGATTGGTGGCGGAGTGCCCGGAGATTGATGTGTTGCTGGAATCCAGCACCGCGATTCTGGAAGGCTTGGAATTCTGTGAAGCGGCGCTGCAGTCAGGACACCATCTGGTATTGATGAACTCCGAGGTGGATCTCGCCTTCGGGCCGTATTTGTATAAACAAGCGGAACAGCTTGGACTTACTTACACCAGTTGCGACGGTGATCAGCACGGGGTGTTGATTCGCGTGATCCGCGAAATTCAGGACTGGGGTTTTGATCTGGTGATGGCCGGGAACATCAAAGGGTTTTTGAATAGAAGGGCGAATCCTGTCTCCATCGTCCCCGAGGCAGATAAACGCAGTTTGAGCTACTCCATGTGCACGGCCTTTACCGATGGCACGAAGCTCAATATTGAGATGGCATTGCTGTCGAATGCACTCGGGCTGAAGACTCCCGTGCCCGGGATGATTGGTCCGCGCGCGCAAAACGTTCAGCAGGCATTGAGTCTTTTTAATCTGGAGGAACTGCACGCAAACCATCCCGAGGGGGTCGTGGATTATCTCCTGGGGGCGCAACCGGATGGTGGAGTGTTTGTTGTAGGTAAACAAACCCACCCGTTTCAAAGCAATTTACTGCATTACTACAAAATGGGAAAAGGTCCGTATTACGTATTCTATCGCCCATATCATCTTTGCCATGTGGAGGCAATGCGGTGCATTCGGGAAGCAATACAAGGGGAGCCATTGCTTGCCCCGCTGAAGGGTTACCAAACGAATGTTTTTGCCTACGCCAAGAAGCCGCTTCAGCCGGGGGACATTCTCGATGGCATCGGGGGACACTGTGCTTATGGCATGATTGAAAACATTCGCTCGGGTGAACGCCCATCTGGTGTTCCAATTTGCCTAAGTGAGGGGGTGGTTTTGCGAAATGCCGTGGAACAGGATCAGCCGATCGGAATACAGAATGTCGTTATCCCGGAAAATCGTCGTGATTGGAGTCTCAATCGAGGCGCTTAGCCTTTGCAAATATCAACGCGTGAGTGCGTCTTTTGCGTGATGTGGATGTGTTGATTTATTCTGAAGCAACGATGATTCAGAATCGTTGGAAAGTGCGTGAACTCATCATGGATGTCCCGATTTCCCGCCTGCAAGATCAGGTCCAGCGCATCTCCACCAAACTTCAGGACTTCATGGAGGCGAGCAGTCGGAATCGCGATTTGCTTCGATTGATTTTTGAGGAATCGCTTGATGGTTTGATGTTGGTGGAACTGGATAAGAACACCATCGTGGCGGCCAATCCCGCGTTGCACCAGATGTTGGGATTCGAAAATGAACAGCTGTTATTCTGTGATTTGGAATCGATCTACAATCCGCGATGGGAGGATGTGGCGAGTGCCTCGGCGGAGTTGGATTCATCCGATCTTTCGCAAGGTCCGGTACTGTTGAATCAGGTGTTCACCAAGGCCAACGGTGAAAATCATTTGTTTGATATTACGACAAACATGGTGGAGTGGAATGGTAAGCCTGCAGGGCTTTTCACACTTCGAGATGCGGAATTGCGTCGGAAGTCTGATGCAGAAAAAACTCGACTTCGTCGCGATGCGTTGGAAGCTGTGAGGATGAAGTCGGCCTTCCTTGCCAACATGAGTCATGAGATACGCACGCCAC
>JANRMB010000132.1:0-12302 GCA_033761985.1 Candidatus Sumerlaeia bacterium
ATAATCCACTACCCGGGGAAGCAGTTGGGTTTTCCCCATGCGCCGAACCCACACGTAATACACCATCGATACAAAGCCACAGGAGAATCCCAACAGCACAAAAACTTTGAGAAATGCAGTGATGCTCCCCGCCATCAACTCTTTGGGGGTGTTCATTGTGGCGAGTGGAGTGTTTGCCCCTAGCGCAGCCTGCACATCCGCATCATAACTAATCCCTTCCATTACCTGCGTTTTGAAGGTGAAGAGAAGAACAAACAACATCAACGAGTAGGAAATAATTCCCACAACATGCAGTGGTTTGATGGTAAGCTTTTCTGCTGAACGAGCGAAGAGGGGGAACTTGATCAGGTCTTCCAAAAACAACAGTATGCCAAATGTAGCCAAGGCAAAATAAAAGAAGAGGACGCTTTCCAACGTGCAGAACATGAGCGTTAGGGCCAACGCACTTTGAAACAGCCACAACGGCGAACGGGTTCGCCACAAGTTGAGCAACGCCACAAACGCCCAAATGTTCAGGAAGATCATCAACGGATCGCCCCGCAGAAAGCGCTGATAATACATCAACGGAGCGGAAAACGTGTACAACGCCAACATCACTAATCGCCCTTTTCCGCCAACCCAAGGCCGCAACTGCGCCAATAACAAAAATCCCCCAATTCCACTCAACGCGGAAACCAACCGCATGGTGGCATCATTCGCCCCCAACAACCAAAACACAAATCCCTGAAGAATTAGCAACAGCGGCCCGTGCAGTATCGGCATATAGTTGTAGCTCAGGCTACGGTGAAAATTCATCTCGGCGTAATAGGCGAAAAGCGATTCATCATGCATGAGTGGTTTGTCGCCCAGCATGAAAAGTCGTGTAAACGCACACACGATCAATAACAGCAACAGGATCGGACGTTCCTGCCGATCCAGAAAACCATGGAAATCACGGAGCATGGAGATAGACTTTCAGTTGGGGGGATTCGTGCAACAACGGAAGCTCCTCAAGGGACGGAGACAAGGCTCGAGCTTCCCGTTCCTGCTGGGAAACAACTATCAGCAACGGTTGATTTTGAAGCATCCATCGCTGACGGAACACTTCCACATTCCCTGTTTCGTAGAGTTGCACCACACTCTGGCGGCGCTCCTCCATCAAATCAAGAAGATCTCTTTCCTCCCCCGTAAACGGATCCAAAACCGTTGCACCCCATCCCCGCCACTGCGCTTCGTGATGCGACCACCCCACAAACCCGGGGATTCCGGAGATGCTCGCCAACCGCCCATCGCTGCTGTAGGAAAGAGCCGACGCCGCACTTGGCGATTCCACCAACAACACCCCCTCGGGAAGCGGCATGTTCCAAACCCAGTGCGCGAACTCCGCATCGCCCTTCCACTTCTCCTCGATTTCCATCCATTCCAGACCGTTAAGAGTACTCCCCTGTCCCTGCTTGCCCTCCAAACGGGAAAGCGTCCCCAGCAGCGGGTAAAGCGCCCCCACGGATAGAATCACCCCACCTGCAACAATTGCGGTAGCTCGTTGCGACGTTACAAGGGGGACAAGGGAAGCGCCCCACACCAGTGGCCAGGCAGCATAGTAGAACTTGAACACCGTGTTGTAGCGCTCGTAGTTTCCGGAGTAGGAATCATTCAGAACCAAAAGCTCCACACCCAGCGTGGTGGAGTAAATCATCACAAACAACGGGAAGCAGGGCGTGCGGAAGTACCGCCAAAACAACCCACCGAACAGCACAGTCAAAAACAGAAGGATATTCCCCAGCAACAGCGCCAGACAAAGGGCCCCCAAATGAGCCCACGTTTGCCAATGCCGCAGTCTCAGAAACAGGGGGACACACAGTGGCCAAAAATGAATCAGGAATTCCAGCGGCCGTGTTCGAACCTCGGCACTGACCACGTTGAATCCAATCTTTTGCAGAACCAACAGCACCCCCGTTGCTTCCGCATCCGGAGTAGTGGAGGGTTTCTCAAAATGCAGCAAGAACAATCCGAGCATCCACACCAGAGGCAGCATCAGGCTTAGCCCCAAAGTAATACCATGCATCAACCGCTCCCCACGGGAGGAGATCCCCTGAATCCCTGATCCTTGCATTCCAACAGCAACCGGAAAAAATCCCCGCCAAACCCATAACACCAACAGCAGGGACATCATGAACAAGAAGTCCCAACTGTTCAGGAAGAACAGAGATGCCACCACTGTTCCCAAAATGACCAAATGCCATGACTCCATCCCGAGGGAGATTCCCGGGCCCAGCGCCAGCATCAACGTCAGCGCGAGGGCGAGTATCAGGAACGGTTGCGCCACATGGTGCGGATGCAAATCCCCAAGAAGTGCAGAAAACGCCGGGAACTCCGTAATGGTTCCCACGTCCTTGCTGTCCCCCGGAGCGCCGTGGATTGCTCGACTCGATTGCCAGTAATCTATCCGCGGAAATGATTCATCGCCATCCAGCAACTCAGCGTAGGCACCCACTACGGGCAGGAAATTCACCCCGCTGGATGCCGGGCGATCCACCGTTTGGCGCATCGCCTGAAACACCGCATCCGCATTTCCAAACACTCCCACACCGAGAGCCATCAGAATGGAAAGAGCAATCAGCCTTCTTCGTGAACACCACGGATCAAACGAACGAATCAACAACAACCCTAACCCATACGCCGAAGAGAGAATCAACCCAACGGTGTGGCATAATCCCAGATTGAACGCCACCGCGGGGTGAATCCCTGCCATGCGTGACGGGATGGCAGCACTCAGGTGCGTGCCGTAGTAGTAGTTTGTGGCGAATCCCGCTGCCCAAGCGTCCTGCGGAGGAAACGTGGAGCTACGAAGCACCGAAGTCAGATGCATCAAGTTCCCGAATTTTTCCGCACCGCTTCTCCCGGGATCGAAGGTAATCTCCGGGAGTTGGGAACGAATCAAAGCAAAGCCCACAAAGCCGACAAAATAAAGCAGGAGTCCAACCGCGCCCAGAACCAAGGCGTCTCGCTTCGGAAACAAAATCTCCCGTTCAATATTCCATCCCAACACCCAGCAAAAAACTCCTACCGCAATCACCAACACCCAACACCAGAGAAACGAAAAGCTGGCTGGAAGAACGGCAATCAATCCAGCAACCAATACAAGAACCCAAGCCGCCGGATAAAATCTCGGTGGAACTTTATGCTGAAAGACCAAACTGAAGCCAAGGCTACAAGAAAGAAATAAGAGCACGGCCCGCCAAATGGAGGCCGGTTCCCCACTCCAAATGGGCTGTTGGGAGCAACACCAAATCAGTAACGTGGTACACAATCCCGAAAAGGTGGGAAGCAATGCCAATCCAGAATCAGGTAAGCGTGAAAACAGCGCCCCACACAGGGGCCACCACGCGATTGCAATCGCCAAAACAACCAAGAGCCAAAAAATGAATGCAGGAAGCGTGGCTTCAATCATGGGAACGCTTCAGCCGGTTTGGCCACTTATGGGGCGGCGGCGGGTATGGGACCGAAGAAATCGACCATCTCCCAAGTGGAACGCTTGAGAATAAAGCGGGCCGTCAACGGTTGCTCGGTACGCATAAACGTTTCACGGTAGTTGGGATTTACCTTGTTTGGTGGACGCCCCACCACTCGGAATTCCAACTTCAATTCAGCCTTGTCGTTCCAAACAATCGATTCTGTTTCCAAGACGCGGAAGAGGATCGCAACGTCCTCGTACTGGGACTGAAGGGTCTTGATCCGTTCCACCAGCAAATCGGCATCATTCGTCCGAACATTCACCAATGAGTTGTTGAGTGGAAGGAAGGAGGCCAGTTGTGTGGGTGCTTCGATTTCCTTGTCGATGTACTCATCCAAAAGGCGAATGATTTCACTTTTCTGAAAGCCTTGAGCATCGGGGGGATACTGCGATACATCAAACAGCGCTGGGTTATATGAGGTTTGGCGGGGAGCGGAAACTGTTGGAGTAGCCGCTGGCCGCTGGGTGGGAGCAGCCGTTGGAACAGGAGTGGGTGCGGCAGTAGGTTCCGGAGCCGGAGTGGGTGAAGCCGTTGGGGCTGGAGTAGGCTTCGGTGTGGGAGAAGGCGCTGGTGTGGGGCTTGGAACAGGAGTGGGCGAATGTGTTGGTGCCGGAGTGGCCTCTGGTTTGGGCGTTGCGGACACGGTGGGTTCAGGAGTGGGCGCAGGAGTTTGAATCACCACAACAGGGGTCGGCTGTAAAACTGGAGTTTCTTCAGGAAGAGGCAAAGGGGTAGGGGTGATTTCCACCGCTGCGACTTGCACATCCTCGGAATCTCCTCCGCCGAAGAGGCTGAGATAAACAAGACTACCAAAACCGATAAGAACCGCCAGAATGCTCAGCGCCACCCCGCGTATATCAATTCCGTAGAATTCATCGAGCAACGCTTGAGAGACGCGTAGAGTGATGGGGCCGATGCGTTGATCCACAAACACCGTGCGGGGATCCCGCTTGGGGGGAGGCGAATACGGACGCAGTGGCTTTTTGTAATCCGGGACTTCGGCGGAATCATCCATGGAGGAATCATCGAAATCATCCAGATCATCCAACGTATCGGGGATTCTGCTGAAATCGGGGATGCGCAAATCCTGCCGAGTAACGCTGTCAAACCCACGGAAGGGTTTGGCTGCAGGGCTCACGGGCTCTTGGTTATCTTTGCTCAGCCAGTGAATTTGGGACATCAGAGAACCCGCATCCGGCCAATCGTTAACGGGTGACTTGACGTTTTTCAAATCCGGGATGCGGAACTTCTTCGTTTCCTTAGCCGTATCGTCCTCGTTCTTGGTCTCCAAACTCAAGTTCCCGGTAATGTCCTCACTGTTGGCTGTGGAAGGACGCCCGGGCGTTGGAGTGGGGACGGCAGGCTCATGGCCGACGAAAAGACTTCCAAATTTTTGATCCGCAATGCTCTGCATCGCGCTTGCCATTTGATCCACCAATTCCACGGCGGATTCCGGGCGCATGTCAGCTTCTTTGGAAAGCCCGGGAAGGATCACGAGATCGAGCTTTTTGGGAAGGTTTTTGTTGGCTTTGCTCGGGGCGAGAGGACGCTCGTTCACGTGCGCATACGTCATCCCGCTCACGGTGTTGGCAGAGAACGGGGAGCGCCGGCACATGATGTGGTACAGCGTCATGGCAAAGGCATAGATATCGGAAAAATGCGATACACTGTTGTTGGTGATCTGCTCGGGAGCCATGAAAGCAGGCGTCCCCATCGTGCGGTAATCCGTCCCGGAACCCTCCAAATCAGGCTCTTGGGAGCGGGAAATCCCGAAGTCCATGACCTTGGGAATCCGGTTGGGGAGCACCACGATGTTTGCCGGTTTGATATCCCGGTGAATAATCCCCTTTTGATGCGCCGCATCAATCCCCTGAGCCACCTGCCGAAGGAGATGAAGAACATCATTTACCAGTAGCTGATGATCGTTTTTATCCAAATAATCATCAAGGCGCATCCCCTCCGCTAACTCCAGAACCAAAAAGCTGGGAATGCTCGGGCGGTCCGAAAGAAAAACATCGTACACCTGAACAATATTCGGATGCACCACCTTCGCCATGGCCAGCGCTTCACGGCTGAACCGTTCCATAAAGTCAGGCTTTTGGCAAAGCTCGGGACGAGGGACTTTGAGGGCTACTTCGCGATTCAACCTTGTTTGACGAGCTTTATAGACTGCCCCCATGGCACCAGTGCCCAGAAGCTTGATAACGGAATAGCGTTCGTCGATGGTTTCACCAACCAACGAATCAAGGGAGAAGGGCTTTTCATTGGCTCCAGAAGAGCCGGAACGTGGCGGAGTCATAGAGTGTGACGCGTTTCAATCCCCATTAACCATAGTGGACAGCTTAGGCACAGTATAGCTTGTATGGAAACGATGGGTGAGCCATGCGCCAATCGAAAAATGCGAACATTTCGACTCCTTGTTCCTACAAGCGATAAACCAACACTCTAAAAAAGAGGTCACGGAACAAGGGAAATTCCTTCAAACCGATTTCACAGCCCCCTAAGTAACCCCAACAACGGTATTCTCGGCCTTGGTGTTAGACTCGAACAACGCCAGTCTCCCGCTCCACCTCCGCCATCGTTAACTGCTCTACCACACCATTCCAAAACTCTCGCCCCCCGGAACTCCGGCGCCGATCCAAATAGATCTCCACACCGTTGCCGTCGGGGTCCTCCAAGTACAACGCCCAACTGATTCCATGGTTTACGGCATTCAACCGATGCCCATGATTTCGAATGCTTTTCCACACACGCAGCAATTCCTCGGCTGTCTCCACTTCAAAGGCGGCATGATACAAACCAACGGAGTAGGGCAACGGGGAGACTCCCTCATTGCCAAGCGCCTGAAGGGCAACTTCGTGGTGGGCCGATCCAGAGGATAGAAACGCGTATTTCCCCGCCACGAGTTCGGTGATTTCCAACCCCAAAAGGTCGTGATAAAATTCCAGAGCACGATTCAGATTCCGAACCTTGAGGTGCACATGCCCCAACCGAGGTGCTCCCGAACCCTTGGCGTTCTTTCTTGATGTACTTTCTGTGGCTTCCATAATTGCTCGCTTTCCTTTAACAAACTAACTCTGACTCATCAATATTTGTTCAAACAAACGTCAGGCCAGAAGACGGGTTCCCGAAAAGATTTAGGGTGATTGACCCCCCAAAAAAAATCGGCATCGGAATTTCCCCCGATGCCGATCATCATCATTTATCCGTTGAGTGGTTTATTGCTGGGCTTGTTTGAGGAGTTGATTTATCTCTTCCTGAGAAAGATTCAACGTCTTTTCCAATGGCTGGGAACTGGGTTGGCCCTCTCCCTGTTCCGGCTCTGGCTCAGGAATCGGCTGGAAGAACTCCGCCACTTCCTTGGTCAGATTCTGTGTTTTCCAAGCGGGGAGTTTATACGCCCAACCGGAGAGCTTGGTGTTCAACTCCTCGGCAAGCTTCGTGGCAGCTTCCACGTCCAGAGCAGTTTCCCCCGGAGTATGAAGCGTTGCATCGTGCTCCACGGCAATTGTTCCCCACCAACGCTCTTCCACGTCATCTCGTCTCAATGTGGTATTAAGAACAAGCCCGCCGAAGGTATTGGCCAAGACGAGAGTCTCGGAAGTCATGGAGTCGAAACCGGAGGTCTCCAGCGCCTTTACATCCTCAAACGTTAAGCGTTGAAATGTCCGGGTAATGTTATCCAAGTCCCGTTGGTTTTTGATCTGCATCCCCTCGGGGATTTCCGTAATGAAGGCGGACGTACTCGTCGGCCGATCCATGGAGAGCACGTCACCGGAGTGCGTGGTCAAAATCGCCGAGGAGAATTCCGCCGGGGCAATATCCACCAAATCCGTGTTCAACCAGTAGCTTTCCGTGGTGTTGATCGTAATCGGTGATTCCACCAACCAGCTTTCCTTGGCTTCGGGCAGGCGCACATACCGGCGGCGACTATTCCCAAGCCCGGGCGCCTGCTTCCCAATAATCACTTCGGCCAGTTCGGGTTTTTCTTCCGTGCCCAGAATGACGAGCGCTCCATCAGGGTTTGTCCCATCAGGATCTTGAACACCCAACTCCGAGTAGCGAGCGGGATTGCTGGTTTTCTCCTCCAGAGGTTTAAACTGGCGGAAGGTAACCAGAAACTCGTTCACCTGATTTCCCTTCACCTCGTAGGAATCAGCCTCGGCAAGAGTCCACTTTCCGTCTTTCTTTTCCAAGGTCAGGGTCGCCGGGGTGGAGGGATCTGTCGAACCGGTGTTGAATTGAATACGCGTCACATCGTCCAGGGCTTCCGCCACGCCGGGGAGAAGCGTTTCCCCCAAGGCAGCAGCGGTGCTTTGCGGTGCGGGCTGTTCGGATTTACCAACCACAAAAATAGTGGCGACAAGGAGGGCTATCGTCCCTGCAGTGGAGAGGAGGAGCGTGAGATTCTGCTTTTTCATCTGTGAAACTCCTTAGGCTTTCCGGCGGCGTTGAATACGCAGAATGCTGAGAATAATCGCCACCAGCACCACCACGCCGGGAACGGCGAGCACGTTGAGGAGCATAAGGCGGGTCTGGAGTTTCTCCACATCCTGATTGAGGTTGAGCTGAACTTCCCGCAACTCGCGGCGGGCCTTCAGGAATTCCTCCTGAGCCTCTTGCTGGCGGGTCTTGAGTTCCGCGGTCAGGCTCAGCGTGCCGTCATTCGTTTGGCTCAATTCCTGAATTTCTGTGGTGATTTCTTCCAAGCGAGTTTGCAGTTCCTGCTCACGCTTCTGGAACTTCTCCCCTGCCGCTTTGGCGATCTCTTCAAAAACCGTGAAGGGGCGTTCGCTCACGCCACGACTCCGGATGCTGATCAAGTCGTTGTTGCCTGCAAGATTCTCCAAGGCGTTCAAACCAAACGTTCCGTTAGAACCCACGGGGATGGCAATTTCCTGACCGAACAAACGTTGGCGCTGAACCCACAACCGGTCGGTAAGGGTATCCACATCAGAAACAACGATCACGTTAATCCCCGATTTGGATTCCATCAAATGCTCTTCCTTGGAAAGGGGAGATTCCTGTATTCGCTCGGGGAAGGCCGTTTTTGTGGTTCCGGAAATGCGCACAGCGATGGTGTGATTTTTGTCCTGAGAAGTGAAGTTCTTCAACAGATTATCGGGATTGGGAGAAACCTTGATTTCATCCACCGGCATCAGCATGGATTTCTTGCCCGATTGAATCAGCGGAGTGAATTCTGTGGTGGCATCTTCCTTTTTTGCCAGATTTCCTGCAGCGATAAAGTTCATGCGCTGCTCAAGGGCTTCGGTCGTTACATCCTTCGTGAAGGTCGCCGGATCCAGCGTCAACGCGTGGATAAACTTCGCAGCGGAGACAATCCCCTTGGCATCGCGGAACTGACTGGTCAGGGCGTTTTCTTCATCCGCCACATACACATCCGGAGAAAGAATCACCCCCAACGTGGTTTCCAAATTCCCCAGAGAGGAAGCCTTGCTGGCAAACATCGCTGCCATGGGGTTTTGCGGATCCTGCGGAACCACTTCAGCGTCTGCATGGGGATCCACATAGATCAACGCATTCCGACCCGAAAGAATAAATTGGTCAATATGGTACTGAACCACTTCGGGAAGCCCTTTGGGATGCACCACCAAAAGAAGGTCCACATCGGCGGGAATTGGCTGAAGCCCATCGATATCACGAACCTCATAGAACTCGCGCAGTTGCTGATAGAATACCCAGGGTTGTGCTGCTTCCGGATTGCTGAACCGCACCATGGGGTCCTGCTCACCAGCTAGAGGAAGCTCCGTGATCAAGCCAAGAACAGGCTTTTCAGCGTTGTTCAAGTTGTAGATCAGCTTGGTAAGATCGTATTCCAGATAAGCCTCACGGCGGCGGTCAAAGAACGGAATAACCTCTGTTTGATCCACACTGTTCTTCGCTACCAAACCAAGGAAGAGTCGATCTCCCAACTGGTTGATGGGAAGAGATTCCAAACTCGCGGCAGCCGCTTCCTCTTCTTCCACAGAGAAGGGGATGGGATCAATTTCCACCAACTTGATTTTGCCTTTGCTCATGGCGGTGTATTCTTCCAACACCTCCTGAACGCGGGTGGCGTAGGTGATAATCCCGGGTGCTTCGGCCTGGGCCACCTTCCGGGAAAAGTAGAACTGCAACGTAATCGGTTCTTCCAGAGTGCTCACGATATTCCGAGTCCCCGGGGTGAGCGTGAATAACTGCTTCTCGGTCAAATCGGCGCGCACGCCTTTCAACCCAACAGTGGAGAGAATATTTACCGCCCCAACTACAAGCAGGATCAGGATAACGCTGATTATTAGATTCGTGTTTTTCATGATCGGATTCCTCGAAACCTCCCTAGCCTTTCTTCCATTCCAGAACCACGGTGTTCAGCATCAGCCAACCCGTAATCATGGAGAGAAAATAAATGAGGGTACGCACATCCAACACCCCGCGAAGCAACTCCTGAAAACGGGAGTCGAAGCTGATGGACAAAAAGAAGTCCACCACCGGACGGGGGAAGTCCACCTGAGCGGAGACCAACGATTGCATCGGACCACTGATCGCGAACAGAAAGCAGACCATCACCGTCATCACAAAGGCGATCACCTGATTCTTCGTCAGCGCGGAAAGGCATGTGCCGATCGCCAAATAAGCCCCCGCCATCAGGAAGCTTCCCAAATAGCTTGCTGCAATCACACCGTTATCGGGTTCGCCCAGGTAGTTCACCGTGAACCAAAGAGGAACCGTCAAAACCAGCGCGAGGAGCGTGAAAATCCAGGCGGCGAAGAACTTGCCGAGCACCGCTTCCCACGTGCGGATGGGGAGTGTCATCAGAAGCTCCATGGTGCCGGACTTCCGTTCTTCCGCCCAAAGGCGCATGGTGAGCGCGGGAATCAGGAACAGATACACATAGGGATGCCCGCCAAAGAACGGAAACAAATCGGCTTGGTTACTTTGAAGCAATTGACCGTAAAAGAACGTAAACAAGGAATTGAGGAGTAGGAAAATCACGATAAACACGTAGGCCACCGGAGTGGCGAAGTAACCCGCGAGTTCCCGTTTGATAATACTGAAAATCATGATTTGCCTCCCTTGGAGGTGGATTCGGGCAGAGTCAACTGGCGGAACACGTCATCGTAGCGGCCGGTCAACTGTTGAAGTTCCGCAAACGACCACTTATTGTCCTGAGCTACTTTGGTCAGCAGCGCCGCAATATTTTGCCCCTGCTTCGGAGTAATGCGGTACCGTTTATGACCATCGGAACAGTCCTCCACTTTCGTGATCGACTGAACTTGTTCCAACTCGGTCAACGTTCCCTGAAGACCCATCGCCGTATCGTTGGAGACCTTCACCAGAATCACGTTATGGTCGGCAGACTTGGAAAGAAACTCCTGTGGCGTGCCGTCGAATATCTTCGTCCCCGCCGCAATAATCACAGCACGGGAGCAAACGGCATCCACTTCTTCCAAAATGTGCGTGGAGAGAATAATGACCTTATTGGCGGCCATCGATTTGATCAGGTTGCGCACCTCGTGCTTCTGATTCGGGTCGAGACCGTCGGTCGGTTCGTCGAGAATCAGCACTTCCGGCTCATGCAGAATGGACTGAGCCAATCCCACGCGGCGTTTGAAACCTTTGGAAAGTGTCTCGATGGGTTGATGCAGGACATCCTGCAACCCCACGAGTTCCACTACACGATCGATTGCTTTCTGCTTCGCTGCTCCGCGAACACCGCGCACATCGGCGATGAAGCGCAGAAATCCCAGGGCGGTCATATCCGCATAAGCGGGTGCTCCCTCGGGAAGATAACCGATTTTACGCCGTACCGCGAGGGGTTCATCGAGGATACTGTGACCGCAGACTTTTGCTGTTCCCGCCGTTGGGGTGAGATAACACGTCAGCATTTTCATGGTGGTGGATTTTCCGGCGCCGTTGGGGCCGAGAAAGCCGAGGACCTCGCCTCGTTTGACACTGAAAGAGACGTCGCGAACCGCCTTGATGGGCCCGAAGTCCTTTCGAAGTCCGGTGATTTCTACAAGTGTTTCCATAGCTCCTCTTTATGGTGCTTGAAAAATTGGTGTTGGTTCAAGGACTGTAAAACCAGAACTTAACCGCTTAAAGGGGGTTGAATCCAGTTAGTCGGCTACCAAGTTCCATGCCTTGGCTCTGTCCCCCTTGTTGCTTGGGTAGGTGCGGAGACGAAATGGGTTGAGTCCCTGTAATTCCACGATTTAGCAGACGATTGAGAGGGTGAGTGGGTTTGGTCTCCCGCAGGCAGGAAAACACACTTGGGCCATTTGGACACACTCAGAATTCTCCTTCCCTTCACAATACGATGATCACCAGTCATCACATTCACCAACCCTTAGCGCCAACGGCGTGGCCTCATCGCAACAACCAGAGTTCCGTGCGGGGTAATTCCTCGTACACGGTTTGGTGTTCGTAGGCGCCGATGTCGGTGCCAAAGCCGTCTCCTCGGTTGAAAATATCTGTCGGATAGTTGACGATCGGGCGGGGGTTGCCGTCGGCGTCGAATTGCAGCGCCTGACTAACGCTGGTACCCGAATCGAAAACCCTAAGACCGCGATCGATGGCGGGGGAATCAGGGCGGAGACGAAAGTTGCGAGGGCGGTTATTGGCATCAAGGGTGGGATCGATAAAGCTTGGAGGAGCGTTGATATTACCACGGTCGTCGGGCTCCCAGCCTTGAATGACAGAGTATTCCGGTAAGTTTATTAAAATTTCACCGAAAAGGGAATTATCACCAGAAGTATTATTCCATATTATACAGTTTCTTATTGTGCCATAACTACCAAGAAATGTACT
>JANRMB010000133.1:0-3283 GCA_033761985.1 Candidatus Sumerlaeia bacterium
GGAGTGGCAAAAAACGCCGAAGGGTGGGCCGCTGCTATTGGTGCACCTGAGAAAGCCGAGGAAGCTTACCACATCCTCTGCCACTTGGCTGTAAACCGTTCCAATGTAACGTGGGAAAATCCCTGGAATCCCGGGAAAACCGCCTTCACTTTCAAGAGCTAACTACCGAACGCGACTTGATTAATTCGAAACCGTTATCGGGGCTGAATAATTTCTTCGGCCCCGAGTTGTCCGTCCCAGGAACGTTCCAGTTCAGGGATGGTACCGTGCGCTTTGATTTTTCCGTGCTCCATCAGCACCCCCTTGGCGGCGGTGGCCCGGGCGAACTCCATGTCATGCGTCACAAAAATGAACGTGGTATTCGTCTTCAGCCGATGCAGTAAATCGGAGAAGGCGATGGTGGTGACTTTGTCGAGTGAGGAAGTCGGCTCATCCAGCAGAAGATACTCCGGATTGAGAATCAGTGCCCGGCCGATTGCGACGCGCTGCGCCTGACCGCCACTGATCTGTGCCGGGTATCGGTTGGCCAACTCGGAGATGGCTAATTCCTCCAGAATTTCCTTGGCGCGCTTTGCCACGGTTGTGGGGTTTTCCCCGTAAACCACCCGGGGGGAAAGCGTCAGATTTTCCAGCACAGTCAAGTGAGGGAAAAGATTCAGGGCCTGAAACACCACGCCCAAACGGCGCCGGTATTCCCGGTGTTCGATCTCCTGTATATCGCGCTCATCGAGCAGGATCTTTCCGGTGGTGGGGGAGAGAATCTTGGCAAGGCATTGGAGAAGAGTGGTTTTTCCGGCGCCGCTGGTTCCGAGGATGGCAAAACTTTCCCCCGGTGGAATCAGGAGGGAGATGTTATCCACCGCAATCTTTCCGCCATCGTACACTTTGGAGACATTCCGAAACTCAAGCATTTTCCGTAAACCCCTTCTTCCGAATGTTCTCCTCAAGCCGTTGTGCCGCTTTCATCAATGGCCAGGAAAGAATGAAGTACAACAAGGCAACGTAGAGGTAGTACTGCATGGGATCGAAAGTAACGCTGATGAGCTTTTGGGCCTCCGTTACGACTTCCGCCACGCTGATGACCGAGAGCATCGCCGTATCCTTGATGGTGGCAACCACGCTGTTCATCAGGGGAGGGATCATCACGCGGAACGCTTGAGGCCAAATCACGTAGCGGAACGTTTGGAACTTGTTCATCCCCAACGCCCGGGCTGCCAACGCCTGACCCGCCGGCACCGCAATCAATCCGCTGCGAACGACTTCCGCCATGTACGCCGAAGTGTTGAGCATCAGCGTCACGATCCCTGCTTGTATGGGGGAGAAGTTCTCCGCCACTCCCTCAAGCCCCGTCCACTGGCTGACCAACTTGGGAAGCGCGTAATAGACAAAAAGCAACTGCACCAAAAAGGGCGTGCCGCGGATGAATTCATTGGTAAGCCGGAGAATCGTACGGAACGGCTGCGGGGCACTTTTGATCCCAATACCAAACGGAATTGCCAACAGGAACCCCAGTCCGATCGCCAAAGCACTGGCGTAGATGGTGATCAGGAAACCCTTGCCGAGTTTTTCCGCCACCACATTTGCCGGTACCACCACGGGTTCCTGGGGAAGCGCGAAGTATTTGTCGCGCAGTGCCTGCATGGTGCCGTTGACTTCAATTTCCACCAGCGCTGCGTTGATTTCCTCCAGTAAATCCGCGTTGGCAAAAGTAACTGGAATGGCCACACGTTCATCATACAGCAAATCCCCCACGGGGACAAAATCCTGCCCCGCGGATTTGGCATTGAACATCCCCACCAATCGATCGGTGACGAAACCATCCAGCCTGCCTGCGGCCATATCCTCGAAAATCGCTTGTTCGCTGGGGTAACTCCGCACGGTGATTTCCGGAAATTCTTTTTCCACATAGAGTTGATACGTGGAACCAATTCCCGCACCGATGGATTTCCCTTTCATATCCTCGATGGAGCGATAGCGATCCTGATCAGCACTCCTTACGAACAACTGGGCTCCGGATATGTAGTAGGGTTCGGAAAAGAGAACCATCTGCTCGCGCTCGGGGGTGACCCCCATGGAGCCGATAATCGCATCGTAGCGCCCTGCTTGAAGTCCGGCGATGATGCCCGACCACTCGGTGGTGATGACCTCCACATCGCGGCCCATGGCTTCGGCGATTGCTTTGGAGACATCCACGTCGAACCCGGTAAGTTCACCTTGGGCATCGTAGAAACTAAACGGAGGATACTTTCCACTACAAGCCACGCGGAGAACCGGCCGTTCACCCGTGGAAGATTGCTCCACCGGTTTCTCGGCACAGCCAGAAATCAGCAGAAAGAAGAGGAGGGAAAAAAGAACTCGTTGAACCATGAAAAAAATGTGAGAAACTGATTTGGAAACGTCAAGGAAGGATTGGTGCCATGTTGGAGTTCTGCGCAAGAAGAGGTTTTACTTTATTGGAGTTATTGGAGGTGGTGTTGGTCATCGCGATTCTTGCGGCCATCGCTGTTCCCAACTTTTTGGAAGCACAAACCCGGGCAAAAGTCTCCCGGGTGCAGTCCGACCTCCGAGCTGTGGCCACCGGGGTGGAGATGTACCTTCTGGACAACGGTCGCTACCCAGCCTACCACTACGGTGACTTTCGCCAACACTTCATGGGCGGTGCGGTGGATCAGGGATTTGCCGTCACTGCCCTACCCAAGGAACGCCGCGGACCCACCATCACCACGCCGATTGCCTATCTGACGCAGTTCCCTCCCGACCCTTTCTACAAGCAGGAACTTGGAAAATACGGTGATGCCTTGAGCGATCACGCCCAATACATGTACGTGAATTGGCGAATGGCGGTGGCCTCAGGTGTCTTCACCCAGCAGGCCGCAGATGTCCAGATTGCCATTTCGGGGGAATGGCGGCTCAGCTCCGCCGGGCCCGATGGCTCTCGACACGAGCGCTCAGGGGATTCCTACGGGATCCCTTACGACGCCACCAACGGTACCATCAGCCTTGGAGGCGTGCAACGTTATCAGTCCGACCCGACGGGTGGCCGTGAAACGACCTCTTGATTCCATTCCAAAAAAGCTCCGTCGCTCCGATGGTTAAAGCTCCCACAGCAGGCCCACCAAAGGCCACTAGAAGGTCACCAGAAGGTCACCAGAAGGTCACTAGCAGGTCACCATCAGGCCACCATGCAATTCCCGTCCGATTCAGCAGATTCTTCCCCGTTTTAATTGTATAGTCTCGCGACATCGGTAACACATCAGTCTCACGACATAGGTAACAGTTTTGG
>JANRMB010000134.1:0-9595 GCA_033761985.1 Candidatus Sumerlaeia bacterium
TGGAAAGCGAGGTGATCCGCTCGAAGAGGCCATCCTTGAGGGCGGCACTTCCCGGGCGTGACTTGAGCGTGATGATCAACCCCGAGGCCATCAGTCGTTCGCGGGCGGTATCCGTATCGGGGCTGCTGCGGATGATCCGGACGATTTCATCAATGTCCGACAGCGCAATAAGCAGACCCTCAACAATGTGAAGGCGTTCAAGAGCCTTGTTCAAATCGAAGCGGGTGCCGCGCAGCAGAACCTCGCGCCGGTGGCTGATGTATAATTGCAGCATCCGCAGCAGGCTGAGGTAGCGCGGTTGGTTGCGCACAATCGCCAGCAGAATGATACCGAAGCTCGTCTGCATCTGAGTGCGTTTGTAGAGGTTGTTGATGACAACTTGAGAGGGCTCGCCGCGCTTGAGTTCGATGACCACGCGGTAACCATCGCGGTCGGATTCATCGCGGACTTCGCTGATACCAGTGAGCTTTTTATCGCGCACCAAGTGGGCGATGTCCTGCACCAGCTTCGCCTTGTTTACCTGGTAGGGAATCTCGGAGATGATGATGGCTTCGCGGCCACCCTTGAGTTGTTCCGTCAGTACGCGGGCGCGCATGATGGCTTTGCCGCGGCCCGTGCGGTAGGCATCAATGATACCACGGTTGCCCAGAATATACCCGCCGGTGGGGACGTCCGGACCGGGAATGTGCTCCATCACTTCTTCCAGGGTGGCTTTGGGGTTGTTGATGAGGAGGACGAGAGCATCGATAACTTCGGAGATGTTGTGCGTGGGGATGTTCGTTGCCATGCCGACGGCGATACCGGCGCCCCCGTTGATGAGCATGTTGGGAACAGCGGCGGGCAGAACGGTGGGTTCCGTCTCCTTGCCGTCGTAAGTGGGCATAAAGTCCACGGTGTTTTTTTCGATGTCGGCAAGCATGTACTCGCCGATTGGCCGCAGGCGGCTTTCGGTGTACCGCATCGCCGCGGGGGGGTCACCGTCCACGGAACCAAAGTTCCCCTGGCCGTCCACCAGCGGATAGCGAAGGTTCCAGTCCTGGGCCAAACGCACCAGCGTATCGTAAATGGCGGAGTCGCCGTGGGGGTGGAACTTACCCATGACCTCACCAACGACTTTTGCAGACTTGCTGTGGGCGCGATTGGCGCGGTATCCGCCGATATACATACCGTAGAGAATCCGGCGGTGCACGGGCTTCAAACCGTCCCGAACATCGGGAAGCGCGCGCCCCACAATCACAGACATGGCGTAGTCCAGATAGGAGGTGCGCATTTCGTCTTCAATGCTGACGGGGATGATTTGTTCACCGGGTGAGTTCATGGGCGGCTGGGTGTTCCTTTGGGAGGTGGTGCGGAATGGGAAAAAGAAAGAGCAGGGAAATACAGATCCAGAGCGTACCCACGCCGCTCCACGGGATCAAGCGGGGAAAGCACGCTCTGAAAAGGAAACCGATTTAAAGCAGAAAGTTACAAGTTGGCTGAGCGATAGGATGAGGAGCGTTTTTCCGAGGTCAGGGCGTGCAAGGCGGAAACCGAAGCGGAGCGTACTCCAGTACGCGACCGAGGCTTCCGACCGCAGCACAACACAGACATTCGGGAAAACGAACTCATCCTTTAGGTGCGGGTAACGAAGCCCTCGGCAAACCAAAGGCCGAGTTCCTTGGCGGCGCTTTCGGGGCCATCGGAACCGTGAACAATATTTTCACCCACAGTGGTGGCAAAGTCGCCACGAATGGTACCGGGAGCTGCATCCAGAGGGTTGGTTTTGCCCATCATGCCACGAACCATGGCGATGGCGTTTTCCCCACGAACGGCAAGAGCCACCAGCGGGCCACCGGTCATAAAGGCTTTCAACTCAGGATAAAACCCTTTGGAAACGTGTTCCGCGTAGTGCTTATCGGCGAGGTCGCCGCTCATGGTCATGAGCTTCAAGCCAACAAGGTGAAGGCCTTTGCGCTCGAAGCGGCCAATAACTTCGCCAACGAGGTTGCGGCGAACGCCATCGGGTTTGATGAGGACGAGTGTGGTTTCAAGTGCCATTTTGGGGGGTGGTTCCTTTGGGAAAATTCAGGAGGTTTAGTGCGCGGGCATCAAGCCTGTTGGCGGTGGCTTGGGGCAAGGGATTTGTCCCGGGAAGAGGGATAGCTACAATGGTGGACAACCTATGTGTCATTCAATAGGCGGTCTCTACGCACCCGCGTAGGGGTTTGGGACCTCGAGTTTGGCGACGGGGTAAAGGAGCGTAAATCGCGAGCCTTCGTCTTCGATGCTGTTGACGCGGATTTCGCCTTTGGTGGCTTGCACGAGGAATTTGGTGACGGTAAGGCCGAGGCCGAGCCCTTCGTGGCTGCGCGTCAGGGTGTTGTCCACCTGATAGAATTCATCGAAGATGCGCTGCACTTTATCGGGGGGGATGCCCTTGCCTTTGTCGCATACGGTGATGGCCAGATGTGCGTCGTCGAAGAGTTCGAACTCCACACGGACGGGGGTGTTCGGCGGGGAGAACTTCACGGCGTTATCGAGGAGGTGGAAGAAGATGCGTTCGAGCGCCCGTTCGTCGCAGATGATGTGGGGGACGGAGAGGTTGTTGACGAAGATGGGGTGCACATCCACGGTGTAATCCCGGCGGCGGTATTCCAGTTTCGGGAGGGTGGAGGAAAGGGTTAGAAGAGGATCGATGGGGCCGAGGTTGATATCAGTCATCCCTTCGGACTCGATCTCGGCGATCTCGATGAGATCGTTGACCATGTTGTTCAGGTGGCCGGTGTTTTTGGAGACGCGGGTGAGGAGCATCCGCTGGCTTTCGTTGATGGGGCCGACTTTATCGTGGAGGATGAGTTCCACGAATCCAGTGATGGCGGTCAGGGGGGTGCGTAGCTCGTGGCTGAGGATGGAGAGGAAGTTGGATTTGAGCGTATCGACGGCTTTGAGTTCCTCGTAGGCGCGTTCGAGGTCGTGGATGAGTTCGTTATTCTGAAGGGCGAGGCTCCCCTGGGTGGCGTACCAATCGAGGGCTTCCATGTCATCATCGTCGATGGGTTCGTTGAGGAGACTGCGGTCGAGGATGAGAATGGCTTTGACGTGTTTTTTGACGCGCAGAGGAACGACGGCGCAGACGGGGGCTAGGAGTTCCTCGAGTTCCTTGGGAATGAGGAGTTGTTCGCGGCGTTCCGCCGTGAGGAGCAGGGGATTTTGGAGGCGCTCCATGGTTTCGAAGAAGGCGCAATCGGCGCCGGGTGATTCGGCGGGGCAGAGGGGAAACTGAAGCCGGGCAATCCGCTGGGAGTTTTCGTTATCGTCCGACAGTTGTTGAAAAACGGAGACCCACTGGCTTCCCATGTTGAGAAGCTGAAGCTCGCGAATGGCGTCGCTGTTGTTTTCGAGGGCCATTTGAAAGAGCTGCTGGCGTCGGGCTTCGAGGTAATTGGCGTCGCGTTCGAGGTCTTCCTTCAGGGCGGTCATTTGCTCTGGGGAATCGTATCCGCAGGAGAATCGCCCGCGGGCGACCCGGTTGGTGTGGTCGAGCACGAAGAGCATGGTGCGGGTGTAGGAGAGCCCCATAGGGGAGAGCAGACCCGAGACGAGGACGGAAAAGATGTCGTCCTCTGTGGCGGCAGAACTGAGGGCCACGGAGATACGCGTAACCCAGCGCACCTGACGCAACAACCGGCCGAGCTTTTCGGCGTTGTAGTTGGGGGTGAGTTCATTGCGGAGGGGTCGGGGGGTCAGGTCTGAGAAGGTTGCCACGGGGTTCTGGGGGCTTTGCGAAGATTCTGGTCAGGGTATCGGTTGATGATGCTGCTTAGGACGTGGCGGCAGTGGGAAGGTATTTTTTCATGATGACGTGAGTTCCGCCGTCTTCGGGGTACTGGTAGCTGACTTCGTCCATGAATCGGTCCATGATGTGAAGCCCAAGACCCCCTTTGGCGCCGCGCTGGAGGTATTCCTCCACGTTGGAGGCGCCTTTGGGTTTGTTGTGGAGGCCGATGCCGTTATCGATGACGTGGATGGTCATGGCTTGGTTGCAGAGAACGATTCGGAGGTGGATGCGGTAGAGTTGATGATTGGGGAGGTTGACCCCGGTGTAGGCGTGGCGGATGACGTTGGCACAGGCTTCGTCCACGGCCATTTCAATCTGGCCGATGATATCATCGGGGAAGCCGTGTTGATCGGCGAGGCCGGTGACGATGGTACGGATGGTACTGAGGATTCGTGAGTGGGGACGACAGGAGAGATCGAGGTCCACGACCTCTTCATTGAAGCCCGTTTCGTCTTCGAAACCCCCGTCGGCACCCCCCCCTCCGGTTGTTTCGTCAGCGCTCATCATGATACCTGAGTTCCTTTTGGAATGGCTGGAGGTGGTTGGTGGAAGTGGGAAGGGCTACATCAGCCGAGGCGGGAAGCCAGGGCATCCTGAAGGGCATCGTCGGATTCAACGATTTTGAAAATAGCGGTGAATCCGAGGGTACGAAAGACTCGGAAGACTTTTTCCGAGGGTTTGAGGAGAATCAACTCGCCATTATCCTTACGAAGGCGGTGCGTGAGGCCCATGAGGGCGCTGATGCCGGCGGAGGAAATATAGGTGAGTTGCGAAAGGTTGAGTATGAGGTGGCTCGGCATTCCCGCCAAGACGTTCTGCATGGATTTTTCAAAGTCCACGACGGTGTGGCTGTCGAGGCAGCCCAGAACATCGACTTTTTGTGACGCATCGGCAGCGTTCTTTTCATGAATCACCAAGTCGTAGTTTTTCATGCGCTAGACCCTCGTTTCCTGTATAATATGTTGAGGTGGCGGGTTGGAATCGACGACCGAAGTCTGGGGATTCCAAGTCAATAAGACAAGAGTAATATCATCATGCTGATCCCGCCCGCCGGAAAAAGTCCGGATTTGTTGTTCCAAACTGTCCACCATTTCCTGCGGAGTGGAGTCGCCGAGTTGGCGAAGGGAATTGTGGAAACGCTCCATGCCGAATTCCTCGCCGGCCTCATTCAAGGCCTCGGTAACGCCGTCGGTGTAAAGAACCAAGGTCTCACCACGCTGAAGCTGGATGGTATGTTCTTCCAGAAAGGAAAACAGATCGTTATCCACCATGCCAACAACCATACCTTCGGGTTCGTAGTCGCGGATGCTGGATTGTTCCGTGTTCAGGACAATCAGCGGCTCGTGCCCGGCTCGGCAGTAGGTAACGCGGCCGGTGTACACATCCAGAATGCCGTAAAGCACAGAGACGAAGACGTTTTCCTTGGTATCCTGGACCAGCAGAGCGTTGACATGGCAAAGCACCTCTTTGGGGGAGGCACCATTACGTGCTTCCGCGCGAAGCGTGCTGCGGAGAGTGGCCATTACCAATGCCCCGGGGATACCCTTGCCGGAAACATCGGCGATAACGAAGCCCAAGTAGTGATCATTAATGGGGAGGAAGTCGTAGTAATCGCCGCCGACTTCCAAGGCCGGTTGGCTCATGCCACCGAGGGCAACTTCGGAATATTCGGGGAATTTTTGGGGGAGAAGCAGTTGCTGGAATTCCGTGGCAAGCCGCAGTTCCTGTTCGATGCGCTGCTTTTCCGCGACTTGTTCGTAGAGTTTCACGAGATTCAGCGTCACTGCAGCCTGATCCGCGAGGGCGGAAACCAGATCGAGATCGACTTCATCGAATGTCTCCTCGGGGTTCCGCTCATCGCGTTTGTTGATGAGCACGAGAACGCCTTCCACTTCCTTCTGAATGACGAGGGGAACGAGGATGAGGCCTTCGAGGGGAACGATTTCCCCGGAGCTTTTGGGTACGCGGAAGTCCTGCTTGGCGTGGGGAATAAGGAGGGATTCGCCTTTTTCCGCCACCAATCCGATGATCCCTTCGCCAAGGCGGACGGTCTCTTTCTTGACCAATTCGGAGACGTATTTGCGCTTGCTGTAGAGCTTTTCACTGGAAACTTCATGCAGCGGGGGGAAGAGTCCCTGCACCACCACGGGGCGCAGAATGGTTTTGTCTTCGGGGTCGCGCACCCAGATGCTTCCGGCATCAGCCTTGGTGGCCATGCGGCAAAAATCAAGAACAAGGGAGAAGGTGGTCTCCAGATCGTGATCGGCGTTGATGTTCTCACCAATCTGGTTGAGGAAACTGAACGTCATCTCGCGTTCGCGTTCGCGATTCTGCACAAACACGTAACATTCATAGAGTCGTTTCTTGAGTTGAAAAACCCAGAAACCAAATCCAACGAGTGTGAGGAGAAACAGCAGTTGCAGAAACGGATGAGGCAACGTTTTCATATCCTCTCAGGCGATTTTGTACCCGCCCCGGAGTTCAAAAGGGGGTTTGATTCGCCTTGAAACCAACTCATGGCACATCCCCACCCCTGTTGTACACAAGAATACTTTACGACGTGCCTGTGGGGTCGGCTACCCTTTTTCATCCTTTCCTGACGATTTTCTCATGATCTCGCAAAAGACTCCTTCCGACTCAAGCCACCGATTGAAACTCCTGTTCACGGTCTTTCTTCTATTCTGGGGAATCGCCGCGGTGCTGTACGGGGTGGTTTTCGGCTGGAAGCTGGGAACACCGGAATTCACGATCCCCGGAAACGGATGGAATCCGCCCTTTTGGGTGGTATGGCCGCTGGCGGTTTTTGCTCTGATGGTGGCGGGAATCCATGGATTTGGCACGCTCACCGTGAAGTTGTTGAGGGTTCGAGAGCCTGATTTCAATGGACTTAGGAAAGCAGAAACGGAACTCATGGGGATGGTGAACCGCCTTCTGCTCGGGTTCGTGGTGCAGGGGTTGGTGATTTTTGTGTTGGGTGTGCTTCAGTTGTACCCTTGGGGATTGCTGCTTCTCGTGGTGCCGTTGGGATTTCCGATGGTGTGGCGTCAGTGGGGAAAAGATGGAGAACTTTGTCTCCGGTTGCTGCAGAAAAGCCTGAAAATTGGGGCGTGGCCGCTGCTGATTCCCAGTGGGGTGCTCGGCGCGGTGCTGGTGTTGGCGGCGTTGGGGCCGGCGCTGGAGTCCGACGGGTTGCGTTATCATCTTTTTGGTCCGCAAGAATATCTGAAGGCCGGTGGAATTGTTCTGATTCCCCACAATGCGCTGACGAATCTCCCCTTTTTGGCGCAGATGCATACGGTGGTGGCGCTTGCTTGGGGGGGGACCTACGGAGACTCCGCCGCGCAATTACTTCATGTGGGAGCGTGGATGTTGTTGGGGCCGCTGGCGTACGGGTTGGCCCGAATGCTTCAGGGGACGCTGGGGTTGGCCGAGGACTTCGACGCCATCCGGTGGGCCACGGCCTCGGCGGCGGTAGTGCAAACGATTCCCGTGGCGGCAAGCATCGCCCCGTGGCCGTTTGTGGATCTCTTCACGGTGGTTCTCACACTGGGGGGTTGCTTGGCGCTGATCAGCTGGGTTGCAACAACGCAATCCGGAATGACCGAATCCTTCTGGGCTGCCGTGGGATTCGGGGGGGCCATCGCCACTAAGACCACGGCACTGGTTCCGGCGTTTTGGGCGGGTGTGTTGATTCTGTTTTTGAGCGTTCGGCGAAAATCCATCCTTCCCGTTCTACTCTACGCCGGATTGGTGCTACTGATTCCCGCGCCGTGGTTTGCGAAAGCGGCGATGCATCACGGCAACCCCGTTCACCCGCTGGGGTATTCGGTTTTTGGAAGCCCGGAGTGGGATGAATCCACCGATGCATTCTACAAAGACAAGGTGCGGGAGAAGGGATTCCAGCCGTTGGGATTGCCGAATCTTTTGATGACGCCGTTCGACATTACGACCCGCTGGGTGACGGATCGGTTCGGGAGAGTACCTGAGGGAGTAGAACCTGCCGCCTACCGAAACCCTGCTGCCGTGCCGGTGGTGCAACGCTTCTTTAATACGGTGAGTCCGGGGTTTGAGGACCAGAATCCCGGACCGGGGTTTTTGGCGCTGCTTCCGGCCGCGCTGGGGTTGATGGGACTTTTTGTTTTGAAGCGACAGTGGGGAGTTTTGGCTGTGCTCGTGATGCAGGGGCTATTCGCCTGGGGGTTGTGGTACGCCAGTTACCAAAGCGTGCGGTTTTTGGTGGTACCGCTCGGCTTGGGGATTTTGGCGGGGGGCGTGTTTCTTCAAGCAATGACTCGTGAACAGGAAAAAATCGTTCGAGTGATTACAGTGGTATTGATGGGATTGCTCGCCACGCTGCAAGCCAGTTGGGTGTTGCAATACCACGGGAGCACCGTGCCGGGGCGAAGCGCCCGCGGAAACCCGGTGTACACCGCTTTGGGATTTCAGGATCGGGAGGCCGTGCGGGAACGCAACGTGCGGTTGTACACGATCTTTCAATTGGCGATGTTGGAGTGGGAATCGTTACCGGAATCCGGAGAAGACAGTAAACCAGGGATACTTCTGTTGGGCCATTATCAGGGTTTCCATGCACGGTTTCCGATTGTCTCCGGAGACTTTTTCGACCGCCCTCCGGTACTGGATGGCATTCGGCAAACCCGGAACACGGCGGAGTTGATTGTCTGGTTGCGGAAGGAGAAGAACGTCCGCTTCGTGCTCTATGACGCCGGAGAGTTGAGTCTCTATACCGCGGCGTATTTTCAACCTCGGTTTACTCCTGATGAGTGGGAACGCTTCCGTGATTTTGAATCCCATCTGCGCCAAAACCCGAACGCCATTCTGCACCAGATTCCAGAAAAAAATCAGTATCTGATCGACCTCGAAAAACTACCCACTCTCTGAGGATAAGGCCATGCCCGCGCTACGATTCATTCAACACGGTTCGCCGGAATACAAGGAAGAGCTGGACCTGCGGGAGGCATTTCTACATCGCCCTTTGGGGATTCCCTTTCTTCCGGAGTACCGCGAAGGGGAGGAGCATTGCTGGCATTTGGGGGCATTTGGAGGCGAGGGTAGCCGTTTGTTGGGAACGGTGCAGGCGCGGTTTGTATCGGCGGATGGTGAGATTCTCCCGATGCCCGGTTTACCGTTTGAAGCGGAACAACGGCAGTTTCAGCTTCCTGCGGAATCGTGGGTGAAAATCGCTCAAATGGTGGTTCATCCCGAATACCAAAAAGGGGGGCTGGGTCGGGCGTTAATGCAAACGATGGAAGCCGCCCTGCACGATTGCGGTACGCGGAGGATCTTCCTCAACGCCCGGGCGCAGGCGATCCCCTTCTACCAAAAACTGGGATACATCGGGGTGGGTCAGGTGTTTATGTTGAAAACGATCCCGCATTTGCGGATGGAAAAGGGGATGGTGTAGGGAGTGGGGGGATGAAACAAGGGTGAAAAGGAGACAAAAGCTAGAGTGGTACGGCAGGACATTTCACCTTTCCGCAACCGTCCATAGATTGCGTCAGCGGCCGCCCAATGACAATCCCCCGATGCGGCCGGAATTTTCCAGAAAAGCTTCAGGACCAAATATTATTCCGATCCGACCTCCGGTAACTTCCGCCAGTACACCAGCGGCCGCCAAATGACCATCTCCGGATGCGTACGGATATATCCAGCGATGCTTCTGTACCACGGAATATACCGTTTCGACTTCCGGAAACTCACCGCCACTGCGCCCAGAGGGCGCCCTCTTCCCAGCCCCCGATGAACGAAGTGAATCGGTGG
>JANRMB010000135.1:0-7338 GCA_033761985.1 Candidatus Sumerlaeia bacterium
GGGGCGGTCGGCATAGCCCACGTTGGGTCGGTTGGCGGCTTCAAAGTTCGCCGTTACCCAAGTTTTCTGATACTCAGGAGTCACCGGTTGCTCAATGATTCGGCCTTTTGCCACGGGTGATTGCGGGAACGGTTGATCAATGAAGAAGCTATCGAAGGAGTAGATGATGATCTCATCCGCCGCTTCACCCGCGATGATGATCTCGTTGAACCCGAAATCATTCATATCGGCGATTTCAATGGCCTGCGGACGGCGCACGCTATCCAACTGAAATTCAAAAAAGTCCGGGGTCACAATCGGAGTGCCCTTCGCCTGCAAAGGTTCCACCGGCTCCAATTCCGTGGAAAGAAGGTTGGAGAAGACAAAGACCGTATTGCTGTTGCGGTAGTTCACCACCAGGCTCTCGGGTCCGTCGGTATCCTGAATGGAGCGCACAAACGTGGGTCGACCGTTCTTGGCTGCGTACGTAAATCGCTCAAACTCCAGGGAAATCAACTCCACCGGAGGAGCACCAAAAGTCACTTGTTCACCCGGTTGTTGAAGAAGAAACACCAACGAGGAAGTCTCTGGGGAAGGAACCACCAAATCCAGAGCACCATCGTTGTTGAAGTGACCCACCTCCACTTGCGAGGCGTTCCGTACATTCCCTACATCATCCCGCTCAAACGTGGGAGTAAAACCACCGCCGGCGTTCAACCAGACGGAAATTGTGCCACTGAACCTCGACGCCAAAACCAAATCCACACGCTCATCCTGGTTCAAATCCCGCGCCACAATGAAGCTTGCGCCCCGTTCGTTGCTGGAAAGCACCTGGCGTGTAAACGTCGCCGGGGAAGTTTGATTGTTCAGAAAAATTCCAAACTCGTTGGAAAACTCCGCCGCATACACCACATCCGGCCAACCATCGTTGTTCACATCGGCTGTAACAGCATACTTAATGTTCCCCAAATCGGAGGCCAATACTTCTGGAACAAAGAAATCCGTCGCCGCTTTCGCCCCGGCAGCGGTTTTCCGGAAGGCATCCTGCTGGGCATTGAAGGCTGAAACGGCTTGGGGAGTCCAAACATCATCCACAGCCACCGGTTTGGTTGGCTTGCGAGGACCCGCCTCTGCCATGGAAAAAGACAGCGCAACAGCCAGAAACCCAAAGCCCTTAAACAGGAAATGGGAACCAGCCCGATTGATTCGAGAACTCGAAAACATGGGAGCAATCCTTCGGTAAATTATCTCTTAATTCTGAAATCCGACGTAAGATGAAATAAAGATTCAACACTTGGCAAGCGGAAAGCCCACCTCGAAACCCCCTTATCCCGCATTTCTCACCAACCGCTCATCGTGCAAAATGCCGAACCTAATGCAAAGGGAAGCACAGCCCTCGTCACATCGATCCGTAAGCGCGGGCCCACATTCTTCGGCTACTTGCTGTTAATCTCCCGCCACCATCATTTTTCCCTTGCGCAGAAAAAACCCCCTCACTACAACACGACTCCCTGCGACGCCATAGCCGCAGGTAAGACCCTTACCGTGTTCCTGGTTAGCTCAGTCGGTAGAGCAACGGACTGTTAATCCGTGGGTCGCTGGTTCGAGCCCAGCACCAGGAGCCATTCAAATTACAAGACTTACGAAGCGTCTTGTGTTTCCTCAAAATCACCAAGTTGCAAAAAGTTGCAACTTGCTCGTTCAACCGGTTCCGTCACATGCAGACGGAAAAGGTTCATTTGCTGTTCCAAGGCCTTGAAGCCCCCTTGTGAGGGTGCCGAAAGCCGGGGGATGTAGTGACGATTGGTCACGCCTTTTGGAGCATGCCCGATATATTGCTCCCAAATAGTTCCATGAATTCCTTGCATCATGGCAAAAGTCGGAAGGCAGTTACGGAGATCTTTTGGCGACCAATTCAAATCGGGATTGAACGACTTGAACTGTGCTCTTACTTGCCGAGCATAGGAGTTATCGTCCAAAAATCCCAAACCTTGCACTCCACGCACAACGGGTGTGTTACCCCGAATTCGAACATCACCCAAGGTTTTAGCCCGCTTCAAAGCCCCCAGAACGCGGTTGCAGACGGGGATAACTCGGTTGCGGTATTCGTTTTTCACTTCTCCGGAGATTTCAATCAATCCACGGTCGAGATCGACTTTGTCCCAGGTGAGGCGAAGGGCTTCCAGTAGTTGAAGTCCGGCGAGGCCTTGAAGGCAGACTCCCGCTTCCAAGTGAGGCCGATGTTCCCGCACGAAGTCGCAGAAGCTAACAACATCCTCCAGGTACACCACAGGGGGTGTTTTCTGGAGTTTGGTGCCAATCCCCATGCGTTCCCCGATATTCGGGAATCCGTATTCCCGGTGCATGAAGCCCGAAGTCTGCAGGAGAGGTTGCAGGGCCAATCGACGGTAGTTCGCCGATTTGCCTGCAAAGGTGGAGAGGTAGCCGCGCACAATCTGACGGGTCATTTGATCCCAGGTGGTGCAAAGCGGATGATTTTTCTTCAGCCAGAGGAGGAATTTCTCTGTGGTGCGAATCCAGTCCTGGCGCGAACGCTCCCGACGGTTCGTAGCTTCAAGAGCCATCTCGAACGCGTCGAAGAGAGTGATTTCGTGTTTCGGTGCTTCGGAGACAAGACCGATGACTCGCGGTGCTTCACGCAACGCGCTTTCGAGATCGGGGGCTTGAAACCTTCTTCTCAGATAATTTCCGGAGCCTTTCAATCTGGCTTGAAAGTGAGTCGGGTTCATCTTGTCCTGGTAGAGGGTGAAGTGGTTTTGGGTGCTGATTTTCACCCAGGTGTTGGGGGATGTTTTCATGTTCTTTCCTTTCGGTAGGAACACGCTGGCCGGTCTTCCCTGCCACAGCGTGCCGGAATGCTTCAAGGATTGTTTCGCCAAGGTACCAATCGGCGACCGCTCGGAGGCCATTTTGCCGAAGAGCCATTACACATCGACGCCCGAGGAGGGCTTCCAGTTCACTCATGCGATAGAGTCGGTTCGGATGAATTTCAGGTGCTTGTAGGGGTTGGGTATCGGACATCTCTTAGTCCCCTTTGGTGCTGCGAATAACTTCGCAGCAGACGCCCAGCGGCGAGCGAAGCCACAAAGGAGGTGAATCCAGTCAAGGCTGCGCCCCGCGCACTCTCTTTTCAGTCCGCAGGACTTTACTATTTTGCCGGGCTTGCCCGTGCCCGCTTGCCGGGAAGCTCTGCTTCAAAAAAGTGAAAAGAGTGCTTGGCCTTTACTGGAGAGGAAACCTGGTTCCTCAAGCATCGAGTGATCCCACGGATTTTCTTTGAGGCCCCAACGCAGACCTGCTTTCCGATCTTCCGGTGAACCGTAAAACCGGCGTTGAGGCGAAGCGCAGATGCGGCACTACACGTTGCCGTGTGAAGTACTTGATCGGATTAAGATTTTGTGCTTCACTGTCCCCCATGAAGATGATCACTCCATCGCTCCAGAAGCTCGAAGATCGGGCGGTGGAGATTTTGAACACAACCGCGCAGGAGGCTCGTTCCCTTGGCTTTTCCACGCGCGTGTTGGTGCAAGCTTCGTTGCCCCACAAGGAACCCAAGGGCGACCCTCGGGCGTGGATTCGGACGAATGGAAATTATTCCCTCATCATTCAGCCCGGAATTGGACGAACCGGCGATTCGCTCGGGTTTCCCTACGGCAACATTCCGCGCCTGGTGTTGGCGTATCTCACCACAAGTGTGGTGCGCACGAAGAGTCGAGACATCGACCTGGGAACATCCCTCTCAGGATTCATGAAGGAGATTGGCCTCTACAGCAACGGACGAGACATTCGTCGCATGAAGGAGCAATTGCAGAAGCTCTTCTCCGCAAGCATCACCTTCCGCTTTGATGATGAGAAGAAGCGATTGGTGGGCGGGGCGCATCGCCCCATTGCGCGGGAGTTTCAGTTTTGGTGGGATGAACGCCACCCCGAGCAGCAGACCCTTTTCCCGAATTTCGTTCGGCTCGATGAGGAGTTCCACCGTGAGATTTTGGAGCACCCTGTCCCCGTGGATTTACGCGCCATTCAGGCGTTGAAACAATCTTCCCTCGCCCTGGATATATACACCTGGTTGAACCATCGCATGAGCTACTTGGATAAGCGCGTGCGGATTCCGTGGAAGAGCATCGAGCAGCATATTGGCTCGGACTACAATGACCCGAGGGAGTTTCGACGGTGGGCCAAGCAAGCGCTGGTAAAGATCAGTGCCATCTGGCCGGAGCTTCAGTTCGAGCTGGATCGCGGCGGGTTGATTCTGAAGCCGAGTCGGCCTCATGTGCAGAGGGTGAGCCATCAGGTGTTGATTCCGAAAACATAATTCCGCGTGTATTCTCTACACATTCAAAAATAGTCGATCGATTTCAGGATAAATAGCTGGATCAATCCAGCATCTCAGTTGGAAAGGAACGTGTATCCACTACACAAATTACGCTTAAATTAGTCTGCAAAAGGTCAGTGTCCATATCGCATGTGGATAAGAAAGTTATCCACGTGTATCCTCTCCACATCGAAGAACCGCAGTTTTCCACAAACACCCCGTGTATTCTCTACACATCGCACGTGCATTCTCTACATACCATATCCCTATAGTATTACCTATAAACTCTTACCTGTTGTATGCAGCAAACTCCGGGGATAAGTTTTGGCAATAGGAAAAAAAGGCCAAGGAAGACCGTGCAACGTGTGAATTCATCCTTCTGCTGGGCAGGTAGCCTGGTCATTCATTCCCCCCTCTGCAGATCAAATTCTGGGCGATTTGAGGGCAATTCCTTTTGCAGTGTCCCCACCCGTAACCTCAGCACATCATTCCAGTCTGTTCCCGGTTGCTCCGGAAAATGGCTGATGATTTCAAGCCCCATCCCTTGTAGATGTTGACGCGCCTGCAGCTCATAGACCTTCCCTTGTGGATCGTGATCGAAGGCAAGAATGATCTTCCCATCCTTGGGAAGGAGTGAGGCCTTTGCTTGAAGCAGCGAAGGCGTTTTGGGATTCCACGCCCCGGCCGTGCTCACGTACACTGCAGGACGCTGAAAAAGAGCAGCGTAGCTCAACGCATCGATCGCCGACTCGGCGATGACAAGATCAGTGTCCCCCGTCTGGGGAATGCTCGACCACAATCCTTTGACTCCACCAGAAGCAAAGCCGGTGAAGCCTTTGTTTTTGATTTCATAGCCACAGAGTCCTTCTTCATCCTCATGCGGAAACACGGCGTTGCGGCGATCATCAATCACGACCCTGCGGTGAAACGGCGGCAAGGAAAGCAGGCTCTCCGTAAGGCCCCGTGCCGTGAGATAAGGATGATAAGTCACTGGGGACATAGAAGAAAAGCGCTTCAAAACGCCCTGGCGATCCCGACTAATCGGAACAAGGGGAAGGCGAAGCGCCTCATGGCCGGCCTCAACTTCTCCTCGCCCTTCCACCCAATCGCTCAGCTCCAACTTCACCCGGCCCAGATTATTGGCCGCTTTACGCTGAAGCACAAAATCCACAATCGTTCCGTTGTCGCGCTCATCGTGCACCGAAAAATACATCCAGTGACCATTCGTGTTGCGAGCGATGATGATCTTTTCCCCATCGGCCGACTTCATTACCGCGGAATTCCGAGAACTCTCCTGCTTCAACAAAGCGTAACCGCAGGAACCGGCATACTCCACCAAGTTGATGTCGGTTTTGAAGCGCTCGAGTTTGAGATCGAAAGGCATCACGGATTGATAGCAGGAATCTGATCACACGTCAAAACTGTTACCTATGTTGTGAGACTGATGTGTTGCCGATGTTGCGGGACTATACTCCCCTGCTTTCTCATACAACGCCTCTCCGATAGTTAAAGCTCCCTTAAAGCTCGCACAGAAGGCCACTAGCAGGTCACTAGAAGGCCACCACCTTATCACCAGCAGGCCACCAAACGATTTCCGTCTGATTCAGCAGATTCGTCCCCGACTTCCCCGTTTTCAACGTTCAACGCCCGATAAGGATGAAATCCAGGAGATCCAAGCAAACTCTTAAATGTGATCAGCACCTAGCTTGCGGAAGTCCGCAACTCCTGCTATGAGGCTCCAAGGCAAGCCGTTTTTCCGGTGCGCCGCAATCAAGGGGAGCCGGGCATGATTATCAGTTTTCTCAACCAAAAAGGGGGCGTTGGAAAAACCACCCTCGCCATCAACGTGGCGGGTGAACTCGCTCGCCGTGGATTGCGCGTCCTTGTCATCGACGGCGATCCCCAAGGGAGCGCTCTTGATTGGGCCGCTGCGAGGGACACTGATCCACTCTTCCCTGTTGTCGCCCTACCAAGAGCCACTATCCACCGCGAAATCGATCAGCTCAGAAACGGCTACGATCACGTTGTCATCGATGGGCCACCGCGCGTCACCGAGCTGGCGCAAAGCATTATCATGGCAAGCGACGTCGTCATTGTCCCCGTGCAGCCAAGCCCCTACGACGTCTGGGCTGCGGATGAAATCGTCCGACTCCTGAAGGAATACTCCATCCGCAAACCCGACCTCATCGCCGCCTTTGCGGTGAACCGTAAAATCGTGAACACGGCGATTGGTCGCGATGTGGCGGAAGGCCTCGCTGGATTCGGTCTGAAGGTCTTCGCAACCAGCATCAGCCAGCGCATCATCTTCGCCGAAAGCGCCGCCGCAGGGAAAATCGCAGCCGAGATCGAAGCCGATCACCCTGGCACCCGCGAAATCACCGAACTCACTAACGAAATCATGGAGTTATCAGCATGACCAAGAAAATCCAAATCCGCCAAAAACCAACCCGCCTCTGGGAGGAAGAAGAATCCCAAGGGATGGAGAGCCTCCCGACAAAACGCCTCACGTTCGACCTCGATGCCGAACTCCACCGCCGCATGAAACTCGACTGCACCCAACGCGACGTCAAAATGAGCGACGAAATCCGCAAACTGCTGGAGGAACGCTGGCCGAAAAGCGAAAATCCGGCGTAATGAATGCTTGCACCGCCCGCAGATAATCCCACAGATGATGGCGATGGAGTTTCCCCAACCGGCGAGCAGGAGTGGATTGCATTGGAAGGTCAACAACTTACCCCTTACCACGCCAAATTCCTAGCCTATGAACTCACCCGACGCTTCCCCTCCGATAGCCTGGAGAAGCTCGCCGGGGCCTTGGTGGATGCCCAAGTGGATCTCAATCCCCACCAGCTTGATGCCGCCCTTTTTGCCTTTCGTTCACCACTTTCCAAAGGCGCTCTCTTGGCCGATGAAGTGGGGCTCGGCAAAACAATCGAAGCAGGTTTGGTCATCTCCCAAAAATGGGCGGAACGTAAACGCCGGATTCTCATCATCACCCCGGCAAACCTGCGCAAACAATGGTA
>JANRMB010000136.1:0-5005 GCA_033761985.1 Candidatus Sumerlaeia bacterium
CCCCTCGGGGATATTGAACTTAATGACCGCCAAATCGGTGAGTTCATCCATCCCCACAATTGTTACATCCTCACCCTTCACCTTCACCCGCTCCTCGGAGATTGATTCATCAAAAATCAAGGTATAATACACCCGGTCGGAGGTGCTCAAAACGTGCTTGTTGGTGACGATATACCCTACATTCCCATCCCGACGAACCACGACTCCGGAGCCGGAACCGGAAGAGCCAAACATCCCGGGCTCAAAATTCCGCCACAATTCCGCAAAGGCATCCAAATCATT
Source organism: Candidatus Sumerlaeia bacterium (assembly GCA_033761985.1). GTDB lineage: Bacteria > Sumerlaeota > Sumerlaeia > SLMS01 > JAHLLQ01 > JANRMB01. The sequence goes on from JANRMB010000136.1 coordinate 283, forward strand.
GTTCTGCTGAAGTTTGCGCTGAAGCTCTTCAAACGTCTCCACGTCATAGCGCTCCATCAACTCTTTGCTGGGGAGGTTTTCCACCTGAATACTGACCACCGCAGGGAGTACTTTTTTGGAAACATCAATAAACGTTCGCGGAGTTAGAAGCTGGTCGGTGGATTGTGCCGCCAACGGTGTGGACCCTGAAAAAAGGGAAAAAGTCAAAAGCGAGGTGGCCAAAGCAATCGTTTTGAAAGGGTGGAACATACAGGCTACTCCTGAGAGCACGATTTTCAGTTCACATGGAACAAACACCATACCGGGTGGCAGTTTTTTTTGGCAACCGGTTAATGCTGAATTCATTGACCTTAGCATTTTTCTGCAGGTTTGGTGCTTTTGGCTTCCGAACCATGTGGAACATTTGTGCCAACCTGACGCTTGCGCCGCTTTCCCGTTTGATAGAAGCAGGTAACGCGATCATCATCAAAGTGGAGCTTGTCCTCATGTCCGGAAGCGACTTGAAACCCATCGTGGTTCCCAACGGGAACGATCTCGCCACCATCCTTCTCCATGGAGTGGAGATCGAGGCTTCGGATATTCACCTCACCGTTGGTGAACCACCGTGCTATCGCCTCAGTGGCTCCATCGTCCCCACGGCGATGCCTCCCCTCACCAAAGACACCCTCCACTCCATGCTCTACGACATGTTGGACGATGATAAGCGCCAACTGCTGGAGGCCAACAAGGAACTCGACTTTGCTTTTCAGCTTGGTGATGTCGCCCGGTTTCGCGCCAACTGTTTCTATACCATGAAAGGTGAAGGCGCCGTCTTTCGGGTGATCCCCACAAAAATCCGGAGTTTTCAGGATCTCAATCTCCCCCCGGTTCTCATGAAAGTCGCCTCACGCCCCCGGGGACTCTGCCTCGTCACCGGGCCCACGGGCAGCGGGAAGTCCACCACGCTCGCCGCGATGATTGATTATGTGAACGCCAACCGCAACGATCATATTATCACCATCGAAGACCCCATCGAGTTCGTTCACCGCAACAAGAAGTGCATCGTCAACCAACGCGAAGTGGGCCCGAACACCAAGTCCTTCTCCGCCGCCTTGCGCAGTGCCCTGCGTGAGGACCCGGACATCGTGCTCGTGGGGGAACTCCGCGACTTGGAAACTATCTCCCTCGCACTCACCGCCTCAGAGACGGGTCACTTGGTGTTCGGGACGCTCCACACGCAATCGGCACCGAAGACGTGCGATCGCGTCGTCGACGTCTTTCCCTCCGAACAACAAAAGCTTGTGCGGATGATGTTTGCCGAATCTTTTGAGGCAATCGTTTGCCAAAACCTTGTCCCCAAGGCCGATGGAAAGGGGCGCGTTCTAGCGATGGAAATCATGCTCGGAATGCCGAGCACCCGCTCCCTGATCCGCGAAGGGAAAACCCACCAGTTGGTGACCATCATCCAAACCGGACAAAAACTCGGAATGCAGAGCATGGATCACGCACTGAAGGATTTGCTGCAACGCCGTGTTATCTCTGAATATACCGCCCTTAGCCGCGCCAACAACCCCGAGTCGATTATGAACGGCGGCATCCAACGGCTGGAGGAATACCTCGCCAAGGAAGCCGAAGGGAACGCCCGTCAACAAGCTTTCAATGCTCCCCCACCCACGCCTCAACGCCCGGGTGGAATGCCTCCTTCACCGGGTAATCCCATGGGAATGCAACAGCCCCCCATGCAACAACCACCCATGCAAATGCCCCCCGGCATGACTCCCCCCGGTGGGATGATGCGCCCTCCGCAACCTCCGCAACCCGGTCAACCCCCGATGGCTCCCCCCCCCATGCGGCCCCCGGTTGCCCCACCACCGCCACCGTCCCAAGCTGGGGCGCCCATTCCCCCGCCGGTGCGGCCCCCCATGGCTCCACCCCCTGCTCCGGGTGCCCCCTCGGATGCGCCACGCCCCCAGTTTCCCTTCGCCCCCAAGAAAAACACCTGATTCACGGAGCATTCTTTCATGACCATGACGCCCCCCCGCATTCCCCTGGTGAAGATGCTCCAGGATATGATTCGCCTAGAGGCCAGCGACCTCTATCTCTGCGCGCACACGGAACCCAAAGCGAGCCGCCAAGGGCAGTTTGTGCGCTTCGCTGAAGGTGTCCTCACTCCGGAAGAAACTCAGCACTACGCCTATGAGCTGATGAACGAAGAGGAACGCTCCCTCTTTGAACAAGAAAAGGAAGCGAACCTTTCCCACAACATTGAAGGAAAAGGCCGCTTCCGTGTGAACGTCTTTGTACAACGGGGAACCACCGCCCTGGTTATCCGCAGAATTACGACAAACATTCCAACGCTGAAAGAACTCGCGCTCCCCGAAATCCTTTCCGAACTCATCCTCAAACCCCGGGGGCTCATCCTCGTCACGGGCGCCACAGGTTCAGGCAAATCCACGACGCTGGCTGCGATGATTGACCATCGGAACGAACACCACGGCGGACATATCATCACCATCGAAGACCCCGTGGAATTCATCCACCCCCACAAGAAAGCCATCGTCAGCCAACGGGAGGTGGGGATCGATACCAAGAGTTTCCACGTGGCCCTCAAAAACTCCCTGCGGCAAGCACCGGAAGTCATCTACATCGGCGAGATTCGCGATACGGACACTATGGGCTTTGCGCTCCATGCCTCCGAAACCGGACACCTTGTTCTGGGGACGCTGCACAGCAACAATGCCAACCAAACGCTGGAACGCATCACCAATTTCTTCCCGCAGGAATTCTACGCCCAGCTCCGCCTGCAACTCAGCTTGAACCTAAGGGCCATCATTAGCCAGCGGTTGGTAAAAAAAATCTCCGGCGGGCGCACCGCCGCCATGGAAATTCTTTTGGATACGCCCACCGTAAGAGAACTCATCCTCAAAGGGGAGGTCCGCATGATCAAAACCGCCATGATGAATGGTCGGAACGAGGGGATGCGCACGTTCGACATGCACCTCCACGAATTATGGCAACGCGGACTGATCAGCGAGGAGGAAGCGTTCCGCAACGCCGATTCCGCCAACAACCTTCGGCTTCAAATGAAAGGGGTGGCCATCGCCGCCACCTGAATCGACTATCGGTTCAGCACCAACTCCAGATGCGCCAGGTGGTGATCCCCATGCCAGGCGTAGGACTGCACGGCGCGGTCCAGCACCACCGGTCCTTTCTCTGGATGCAGGAACGTGCGCTGGTAATCCTCTTCCGTCATGCGCTCCAGAATCCATACCCATCGCTTATGGATCGCTTCAATCTGACTCAATGCCAGGGAAATCGGGGCGCTGGCATCGTAAAGATTTGCCCACAATTCCTCGGGATACGCACTGATTGCCGCATTGTTCTGAGCCAGAGCAAACTTGAAGCGCAACATCACGTGGGTATGACTATCCGCCAAATGGTGAAGCACCTGCCGAGCCGTCCAGCCTCCCTCGCGGTAAGGTGTTGCCAGAGCTTCCTCATCAAATTGCAAAGCAATCGCGCGCACACGCTCGGGTAACGAGGCAATACGCGAGATGTAGGGCTTGCGAGTTTCAGCATTCAACGGTCCGGCGTAAACAAACGGGCCGATGGGGTACTGACGATTGATCATGGACTAATCTCCGAAAAACGATGCGTAATTGTTATTTACTTCAGTCTAACACGTCAAGCCAGTCGTTCGGAGACTTTGAGTTGCGTGCTAAACTTTCATGCTCATGATGCTTACCCTTCTTTTTCACCCAAGAGCAATTGGGCGGCAATAACGTTTCAAAAAAAATTTGGTCGCTGGAACCCAACAATTCGGATAAAGGCATCAAAGTCCATAAAGGTTTTCCCCTACCTCCTCTCTGCCTCGGGTTGCGATGTGGCAAATTCAATCCCTCTGGTCATCCTGTATATGTTAGGACCTCAGTTTGATCCTGCATCCTATGGTCTAGGTACTCACGAACCAATCATCACCCGTTCGGCATCAGGAGGAATACACCACATCGGGAAGCCCTCCGCTAAGTTTCAGCTTGAACAATAGTTCGCCGAATGGCAAACACTAAAGGAAGCCTGAAAAACTCACCCAAACAGATGTCTCTTTTTTTCCCACAAGATCGGGTGTTACCCGCGGGATTGGAAATTCAAGAAGGGGCAAAGCTGAACTTTTGTTTGCCAACTCTCCCAAATTCGATCGCCAAAGGGTTTCTCTCATGATGACTCACCCCCCAATCGCATCACCGAAATTCAACGTGTGGAAAGCAGGCCAATTCAGGTGCGTTCACAACAACATTCTGGGACTCCTTTTCCTTGTTGTTTGTCTTTTTTGCTTTCTTACTCCGTTATCCGCGTTGGAGATCACCAACCTTGTCCCTGCAGCAGCATCGCCGGGGACGGAGGTAAAGGTGTTCGCCAGTAATCTTGAGCCCACCTCAACCTCCATCAGGATTGGCACACAAGAACCGACCATCGCGGCCAGCGTTCAACAAGATCATCTCAGCTTTATTGTCCCCGAGAACGCCCAATCCGGAATACTCACGATTATCCAAAACAGTGAGGAGATTCCCACAGGACTTCTTCTTCGGATTACCCGTTCCATTCAGGTGCAATATCAGGTGCCAAATCCCGAAGTTTTTGCCACCCATGATATTGGCTCCACCATTGAGGACGCCGTCTCCAACGGTGCGTTCCACTCGTTGCCTGTCCCCCAGGGAGAAACATTCCTCGTTGCGGCCACCTCCCA
>JANRMB010000137.1:0-17055 GCA_033761985.1 Candidatus Sumerlaeia bacterium
GTAGAGAAAAGACAAACAGAAAAATTTGTATATCCATCTATCGTCATTTTCCTTTTCTTCACAACTATAATTTCAATCATTCTTACTGCATACCATCTTCATGAAGCGTGGGCTCCTTACAATCTCCATAAAGATCTTTACAAAGATGATTCTCTAAAAATTGAAGAGATTCAAAACTTTTATATAGATTATTCCACACCTTACTCTTACTATCTACTTTATTCATACATCAATTATTGCTTGGTTATGTTTCCACTATTTTACATTACAGCATACGCTGGAATTCTTGATTCAAAATGGTGTGCTCGTGAAGTAAGGGAGTACACCAAAATGGAAGATTCCCTAAAGCCTGAATGGTTCAAATCTTTTCATCGTGAAATGATTAGGAGGACTTCAAAGTTTTTGTTACTACCTGGAATAATGGTCATACTAATTCTTTTTGAATGTTATATAGGGGAACTAACTCTTGCAAATTTTGCCTTCATAACGGCAATTATAGTCTTTGTATTCGCATTTGTAGCTCAGTTGTTCTGCATATTTTACCTACTTCTTAAATATGAACAAGTAATAACAGAAATAAAGGCAAATAACTACTTCAACACAGAAGAAATTTCTAATTATTCTGCATATAATTTTCTAAAAGAACTCCATTCAAATTCATTCATAACTATCGTAGTCATTATTATTATAAACGCTGGTGGAGTATTTGTATTAGAATCCGCTAGGAGTTGGTTGAAAGAAGATCAAAATATAACAATTAATCCAGAACCGACTTCCCCCACGGTGCCGCTGAAGTAAGTCTGCGCACGTGCCCAGGCCTTTTGGCCAACTTGTGAGCCGATGCGCCGCCCCGGGAAGTCATCCACATCGGGGTGGATCCCCCCCCAGATGCGGGAAATTCCGGATTCATCGGCGGCATCGAAGTACGTGGCCCATTGAAGCTGGAGCGTTTGGCTGGGGCCGTCTTCAAAGACCAAATAGTCTCCTGCCGGGCAGTCACGTGTCCCCATACCTCCGGGGAAATAGGGCGATCCAGTAAAGGCGGCCATCACCTCGGCCCCGGCACGGGAGAAGGTGGAGTGACCTGAAACGTAACCAGCGAATGGCGGAGTGACGAACGTCTCCCGTTGATAAGGGAGCCACTCGCGCCCCAGAATCCACCGCACTCCGCTGTATTCATTTTCCTTGTCGAAGGGTTCTCCCGGCCAACCAAGTACAGCAATCTCCCCAAGGTTTCCGGAGAGATGTTCATGCCTCTCTCCAGGTGCGGAAGACTCTGCCGTAATGACTTCAATGGCGCCAGGTTCCAACAAAATCCCTTGTGGATGGTAGGATGGGCCTTCCGGATCGGAGGACTGCCCTTTCGTTGACATATATCGAATGGCGGTAATGGGACGAACCCCATCGTAATATCCTTTGATGCCCCAGGCGGCGATGGCGGCGTCATACGTTGCCCCGTTGATGGCCAAATAGAGCTTTACATCCCATTCGAGTTCGTTAACGACCGGCCCCACCCCACCAATGCGGAGATTGGGCTTCAACTCATCGGTCACATCGTTGGCGATGGAATTCCAGTGGCCGGGGGGTGTTTCCGAGTCCGGGCCATCAGCCCAATACTCGGCAATACAACGGGCATAATCTCCCAGCTTCACGAATTGGGGGGTGTAAGGTTGCCCTGTGAAGGGATTCAGCTCGCGCCCTTGGCCGTCATTTGTGCCGAGGGTGTTGTTCCCACGGCTCGCCGGGCTTATATCGATCAACTCTGGCAAATCGGGCGACATTTTGGATTGTTTGATGACGACATCGGTGAAGGTTCGGCGATACTCGAAGTCTTCTTCGGGTGAAACGGGTGTTTCTGTGGTGTTCAGTCGTGGGGGGCGGCCGGGATCGAGAAAGACGTTCGCCGGTCCTTCATCAAAAACCGTCAAACCAAAGGGCGGAAGTTGTCCCCAGTGCGGCCCCAAGTGGCGTTGGATGTTGCTAGGGAGAAGATTCCCGCTTTGATCGATAATTTGCCCCAGGGCCAATGGTTGCCACCGGTTGGGATTCACCCCGATGGGGTTGAAGGTTTCAAATACAATCATGTTGGGATTGCTTGGCGCGTAACCATTATTGGGGAAGTAGAAGTTTTGCTCGTTGGAGCGATCATCCAGACCGTAGTTGAGCAGTCGAATGGCAAGGCGGTTCCCTGTGGCGGAAGGAACAGAGCCCTGGGTTGCATCAAAGTCGGGGTTGTAACCGAGATCGATCATCTTCTGCCGATACCGAGGAAGCATTTTGCTGGCTCCGGGTGAATCGCTGAAACGGGAGCGGAGAAGCCGATAGCAGGCGTAACTGATGGTTTCTTCCCGTGCTTCCTGAATGTTTTCAATCACCAACAAGTTGGGCCGTTCTTCGAAGAAATAGGGAACAGCGGTATCGTCGTAAATCGCCCAAGCATCCCAAGCCGCGATGGAAAAATGAAACAGATTACGGGAATGCACCGGTGGCCGGGCGAAATCGTTCCGGATGGATTCCAGTAACAATTCATTCCACTGGCGCGCCACACTTTCAGCAGGGAGCGTGAGCGGATTGAGCGCCAGTGGCACCAGTAGGAGAACCGCGAGAAGGGATTGTTTCATCTTGCAAACCAAGGTTTGAATTTCGAGGGATCTAATTCGAACACTACTCAAGTAGTAACCCATGGCAATGTGGAAAATGAAAATACAGGAAGAAAATATTTTTCGGGAATTCACGATTAATATCGAAATGGGTGCGTCCAAATTAAATTGCAAAATTCCCTACAAGACACCTCCGGCTTGGATTTTCGATTGAAGCGCCTTCAATCTAGTTGACGCGTTGCTATTAGCATCCCAACCTAAGAATTGACCTTACAACACCCATAATTTTTGCGGCCATGCAAAGTGTGTGGATTCCGTGAGGAGTCCCTTGGCGATGAGAGTGCGTTCCATGATTGAACAACTTTGGTTCAGGAAACAAATATACCTACTTGCCCTACTGTTGTTGGCATTGGCGGGATTTTCTCAGGGGGGTGTTACGCCGACGACGCTGCGATACGGGACCATTGATGCTCAAATCGTCTCCGGCACACTCAACGGTAATCAGTTTAATGGAACAATCAATTGGGCCGGCGCCACGAACGCCCCCACGGGGAATCTGACGGTTTCCAACATCGGTTCCGGTGTTTTACTGGTAACGGTGGGGACAACCTCTCTGCAATTTCCACAACCCTACACACCCCAAAATGGAAATTGGAGTTACAACTCAAAGGCGATCTTCCTGAATAATTCCGGTGCCTCCGGGGATATTGAACTACTTCTCCCCGAGGGCATCCAATACAAAAAACAAGAATCCGATTTGTTCTACCGTGAGGGTACATACGGGTTGGACATCGTTCCTCTGGATCAGGATGCACGCGTTACTGCTCCCGTGGATTTGACGAATAAGCTGAGCAGAATCCGCGTGGAAAATGAGCCGTTTAACATTCAAGTCTCCGGGCTCTCCACCTTTGATGACGTAAACGGCTTTCTCCTCGTTTCCGGAACACTACTCCATGATTTTTCCGATGAGTTTGACATCAATGTACGCCCCTCCAATACCGGTTGGTTGTATCGCTCATCTCTCTTCAACACGCCTCAGGTAACGCACCAAGGGCTTCAGTTTCAAGCGGAGCAAAAGGGAACTTCCGAGGATTACGACACGGCCTTCCCCGCAGCGTTGAGGCTCAATAACGCCAACTGGTCCATCACCTACGAAAACAGCGAGCTTACAACCGGACAAATTACAACAACCAGTGTGGTGCAAAACTACCTGAGCGAGCCGTGTTCCCCCGGTTCGCAGGTACGCTCGCTCACCCTTGGCCCCACGACCTTCGATGTGGGGCCGGATTGGGCGCTTATGGGTGTCCCCAATTCCGCGGCGGGTCCCAATCTGGAACTCGTTTTTGATGCCTACGAAATCGGCCCCATGAAACGCGATGGTGTTGTCTACATTCCAGGGGACAAAGCATTGGGAGAAACCAACCTGGAAGATTTTCTCCCCAGCAACTATCTGCTCTCAGGGCGGGTGAACGTGGAAGCGGCGAGCGACTTCGTTATGGCTTCCTTCCCAGAGCAGGCCTACACGGAGGGTCTCGGAAATTATGCCGGCTGGAATCTGGAACGCGAGGGGATGGAATCTGTGGATTTCAGCCTTCAAATGGCGTGCGTCAACGCACCGTTTTCCGCTTCGGACTCCTGTAAGATTTATGTGCGTCGAGGTGGAGTGAGTGGCAGTTTGGATGCCTCGGCCTCCTCTGTGGCAAACCTTCTCCCCCTTCAACTTTACGGTGAGTACGATACGGTTCTTACCAAGTTCAATATCTCGTTTCTGGATAACATCCAATGGCAGGAAAGTGCGATTGATGGAACGCTTACTCTCCCGTTCCCTTCCGATGTGGCATTCGAATTCAAATCGCTGGAACTGGATACGTGTGGATCTCCCGGGGCGGCAAAAATCAAGACCTTCGAAAGCATTCTGGCCTACTGGAACCGAAGCTTCAAGTTTCGTGGGTTGGAATTTCGCGATGTGCTCAACGAGCAGGGCGACCCTGTTCTGAGTAGTTGCGGCACCCAACTCCGCACCCTGTGGACAAGCAGCAGCAACAGTGTCCCCGAAGTATCCAAGGCACTTCTGGTGGATGCCAACTTTTCTGGGAATGGAAACATCGCCGACATCGTTATCACCAGCGAACCCAAGAATACGTTGCAAGGCTGGCCCTACACACTCCGCGAACTCTACTATTCCAAATGGGACAATTCCCAAAACATCAACGGTAAAACTATCGTCGTGGGGGACATGAAACTCCCCTTCTGGGGTGCAACTCCCGTGGTGGCGTTTTTCGATACGGGCACGATCCCCCAGGTTTTTGATGGCCGCTCCTATGCCCAAACTCCCGTGGTGGATATCGACCCCGATCGCAATGGTTTCCCTGCCGGCATCAGTACGGTGGAGCAGTACTTGAACGCCACCAATCGGCGTCCGATGGTGAAATCTAGCTTCGCCAATATTATTGATTTGGAATATCGGGTGAAGTACGACAATTTGGCGAAGCGATTCGCCACGGCAAGTGGTGAGGAGAACAGCCGGGATTTGATTGTACTCGATATCAATTCCCAAGTTCGAGGCATTACCAAGAGTGACACAGAGGTATTATTCGCGGCGGAATTCGGTGTCCCTGCTATCAACGTTTCCTCTCTGTTGGAAAACCTCGCGGATCCTGCACTGCAACAGTTGATGGGCCCCATCAAAGAAAACATGAACGTGGTAAACACCGCGCTCTCGGGTCAGTTGAGTCAGTCGATTCGTGGCGGCATGGAGGACTTAACGCGTCCTGCGGTTACTTCCTTGGTAAAGAATATCCGTACTGCAGCGGCGAATGCCAACGGCCCGCTTAGCGCAGCGGAACTCGCGGTGATCAACGCCCAGATCGACACACAAATTGGTGCGCTGGAAACTCTTCTCAAGGGTGAACTTGCCCAAGGCACCGGACCCATCATCAGTAAGATTGATGATATTCTCGAAAGCCTCGAAAACATCGCCAACAAAATTGAAAGCCTCGATCCCGCAGTGGTGGAGCAAATTCTTGTCGCGTTGATTGAGTTGGCCGATGCTGACCCCAGCGGTGTTCAACAGATTTTTGGAGATGTGGAAGCAGCACGAGCGTATATTGTGGAGGAACTGATCAATGGTCAGTTGAAACCCCAACTGCAACTACTGCGCAACCAACTCGCCGATTTGGGGACACTCCCTGAGTTGGACGCCCTGATTAGCGGCTCCGAGTTTGAAAGCGGGATGGATGATGTTCGGGATGAGATGCTGGCCATCATCAATCAACTCAAAAACAATTCTGCTGCCGTGCGGAATTTGGATCCCGATACCATCAACACCAAGCTGGTGAATGCACTCTATAATTCCTTCTTCTTCAAAAAGGTGAACCAGCTGACGGCCAAAATCTTTGAACCGCTCAAGATGCAGATTCAAAACATCCTGAACGGGTTCTTCGATACGTTGAACAATCAAATCAAAGCCTACATCGCGTTGATCGGAGAATCTCTCTCCGGGATTACGGAACAGATCAATGACATCACCGGAGTGGCGGCGGCCAAAATGAGCGGTTATGCCATTTTCGGGGGAGAGTCGTTGGATCGGTTGCACATCGATGCGGACTTCAGCTTGAAGGTTCCAGACGAGGATTTCTCCTTCCTAGGCTCCCTCGATATGGAGCGATTCAAGAATAACTCGAACGCTCCGGTCTGTGGTACTCCCGTGGGAGCGGAATCCATCAAAACAAAAATCGCGGTGTATGGCATCCCGTTGCGATTCCCTCGGTCGAGCCTTGTGGCTGATCAGATCGCGTTGATTCTTCGCCTCAATCAAAACGCCCCCGATGCGCCCTTCTTTGTGAGCGATGTCGGAGGTTTGATTGAGACAACCGGCTCGCTGGACTTCGAGGCGGCCAAAGTACTCTCCCCCTCGTTTGCCGCCGGTGTGGGGGCAAATGAAACCTACATCGCTTTCTCCGGCGGAATTGTTTTCAGCAAGGCTTCCATGCGTGGGGGAATTTTCCTCGGTAGAACATGTAATGGCGTGGAAATTCTCGAAGCCATCGATCCGGAAGTTGGCGGGCTGTTCACCCAAGATGTGATTACCGGAATCTACGCCTTTGGCGAGGCGGCGATTCCCATAGTCGACTACGGTTGCCTGTTGCGCGTGGGAGCCACCGCCGGTGCCGGGTTCTGGTACTTTGTGGAAGGCCCGACCTATGGTGGGAAAATGACCGCTGGGGTTTATGGCGAGGGATTGTGCCTTGTGGCAGTGCGCGGAAAAATTGTGCTCATCGGCGGGAAGCAACCAACAGGTTACTTCTTCAAGGGGACAGGCTGGGTAGCGGGGGGCATTGGTTGGTGTGAACCCGAACAGTGGTTTAATGTGGATAATGTTTGGGCAGACAAATGGTGCGCCACCTGTGTGCTCTGGCTAGAGGCGATCTATCAACAAGGATGGAGTGTGGACTACAGTGCAGAATGTGGATTGTAATACTGTTGCAGCGAAAGTGCAGACCATGAATCAAAGCAAATTTATTGCGCTCCTCTGGGGTATACTTTTGTGGATTTCCCTGATCCCCGGGGTAGCGGTCTCTCAAAGCCAGCCAATGCTGACACCGCTCTACTTTGCGGGTGTAGTGGGCGGGGACGAAGAAGCGGGTCGCCGAATTCTTCTCCGTTGGGATACTCTTGATGGCGTGGTGGAATTGGAGAATGCCATCCTCTACCGAACGGATGGAGCAAACAACCGCGTGAAACTTGGGTTGGTGAAGCGCACGCGAAGCCCCAAGCTGATTGAAAGCATCTTCTACCGCAGCGGTGAAGAACGGATTCTTGCCGATGCTCAGGAATTTATCGAGCGCGTGTACAGTAATCCGGCAGCCACGCCGGAGATTTTTGCCCAACGGGTGATTGCCCTGATTGATGGCGAGGACAACTCGGAACACGGCGAAGCACGCCGGAACTTCATGGTGCAACTCAACTACGGTTTTGCCATCATGGAAGGGCTTGGATATGTGGATTTTGTGGATCCCTTGATGGGCCCCTACAAGTATGAACTTTGGCAGGGAAGCCCCGATGGCATGCCCGTGGATCCGTTGGCGCAGATCACTCTGGATCCCACAAACATCAAGATCGTTCCGGCTCCGGTCAACCTGCGGGAGGTTTTCCTCCGGGGTCGTGATGGTGTTACCCCGGCCTTGGGAAACAACCGTCGGATTTTCCTGAATTGGGATACACCCGCCGATTATAAGGACTTTGCCACCACGGCATTTGGGTTCAACGTGTACAAGCTGGCGCGCCCACTTGCTCCCGGCGAGTCTTTTGAGGACGTTCAGGATGAAATCGTTCGAATCAACGAGGTCCCGATTCTTGCCCCGTCCCCCATTGAAGGAGAACAGCCCGATCAGTCGTACATTTTTGCCGATGACGGCGACTGGTTGGATACCTTGGATGAAGCGGATTTGCTTACGCCCGGTGAAACCTATACCTATTGGGCCGTCGGACGCGACTTGCTGGGGCGCGAGGGATTACCAAGTGCGCCGCTTCAGGCAACGGTGAGGGACACTCAGGAACCCGGCATGCCTCGAGGATTGTTTGTGGTGGCAGCGCAGGAAGAGGACAACATCCCGTATCTGAAAGTCCTGTGGGATCAAATGGTTCCAGATGTTACGGCCTACCGCATTTACCGGTATCAGGATTATACACATGCCGGCAAGAAAGGCCCCTTCCCGGATTTCAACGGATTGAAAGAGGGGTTGATTGCAGAGATTCAGCGTCCGGCAACGGTTGCGGAAGGGGACAAGGTTATCTTTCAGGATTACACGCCCAACACCGTGGATGCGGGAACGGCGTTCTGGTATTCGATTTCCGCACTGGATTCCTGGGGAAATGAGAGTGCCCTGTCCCCGGGAGCTTATGGCGTTTTGGACGATGTATTGGGCCCGGATGCGGGCCGTTTGGATGAGTTGTGCGTTTCTCGCCCGTCCCTCTTTTTGAGTGCCAGCTTGGCGGATTTGCCAGAGGTTCGTGAACCCACATGGCGACCCAAGTTCAGTGTCACCCGGTTGTCCCCCAGTATCTCCAGAGGTCGTTATGGGCGGATTTCCATGAATCCATCCGGAGGTGAAGTATATACGGAACTGGGCGAGTTCGAGTTCTTTGCCAATAATGAAGTCTTGATTGAACTCGATGAACAGCTTGTGGAGGAAACATCGGATATCCCCACGTATCGTTTTGAGGTCACCGCTTTGGATGGCACCACAGCTTCGGTGGATGTGGAAGCACCGGAAGGTTGGGTACCAGGAAGCACCCGCCAGATCTACCGTGTGATGGCATCGATCCGAGGTTTTGAGGAGTTTTGTTACCCCATCAACTCGGGAGTTTTCCAAGCGGGACTTGTTCCGGTCATTCCAGGAGGGGACGTGCCTCCTTTCAAACTGGCTCCCAGTTGCGATGGTGAGATTGTCTCATACCGTCTCTACCGCAGTTTGGATGGTTGCAAGACATATGAACTGGTGCAGGAACGGTTGTGCGGCGAACAAGATTTTGCTCTACAGGATGATTTCCACCCCAAAGGGATTACCGAGGCTTGTTATTCAATTGTTGCGATTGATAAACACGGAAATCTGGGTTCGCCGACGTATCTTTCCCCCACGATTGTGTATCTCGGGGAGTTCCCCAATCCCACGATGATCGAAGCGAACGCGGCCGGGCTTCCGGGGAATCCCACGGTCAACTTCCGTTGGATCGGCCCGAATTCCGGAATCTTGTTTTATCGTGTTCACTTTTTGGAGAACGGTCAAAAGCAGGAAAAGCCTCTGGAGTTTAGAATCTCTGATTTGGAGTACGATGAAACTCTCAACGAATACTCCATTTCCACCACCACCATCAACCGCGACGGGGAACCAATTTCCGGCGCCACCAATTACGAGGTTTTTGTGGAAGCGGTGACCATCACCAATGCGGCAAAAGAGAGTGACAGGCTTCCATTTTCCTGGGCAGGGAAAGCGTTCAACAACGGAAACAACGGAGGGAATGAAACGGGTGACTACCGCTGGAATGCGCGCTCGCTTCCGCCCGTCGTAGCCGCCAATCTCATCGCGTTCTTCTCTTCTGAACACAAGGGGGTGGTGATTGAAATGCGCGTTAGCGGTGGAGGCGAAGCGGGAATTGAGGAGTTTCGTACTCCAGACTTCCCGTTTATGGTGTGGCGCCAGCGGGTGGATAAACCGAATCAACCCTGGGTTGCAGTGTCCCCATTGATTGAAGAGTATAACTACACCGGCGAGTTTCTGGATGATGGGTTCTTTGAGTTCATTCAACCGGAGGGGCAGTTTTCCGAAAAACCGTATTTCCTGGATAACTCCGGGCACGTACAAAACGCCAGTTACCGCTACCTGTTGATGGAATTTGTTCCAAAAACATTCGAAATCAAACGACTCCTCGGCCCCTTGGTCGTCGATACAGTTCTGCCGGGATAATCATGATGCTGAAAACAATTCCTTCCGCTCAAGCCACGCTCTTGTCTCGTTTGATTCTTCTGGCGACTCCACTTTTTTGGAGTGTTGTGGGAGCTGAGTCACCAACCGCAAACATCGTGGTGTATGATCGAGATTTCAAAGGCCAGGAGAGAGCCCGGGTAGTGGCTAGTCGATTGGTGAATGGATACACCATCGGTGGCGGACCCTATGATGGAAACTCCCTCAATGTGAGCCGCCTCTCCCCCACTTCGGAGGGATTTGTCCCAATGGGGAGTGTGGATGTGAATTTGACACTCCCGGGAAACCCGTTGGATTACTTTATCTATTTCAATCAAACCAGTAGCACCGAGGCGCATGCTTGGTTTGGTGAAGTGGGTGTGGAAGATCCTTTGCGTGTGGAGGTGGATCCACCCAGTGGCAAGTTTCAGGTGCCCCAGCGGCTCTCCTTTTATACCCCGGATGCGGGGACAGTGATCTCTTATTCTCTGAATGGCGGCCCGTTTAATCCCTGGGATGGGAAGCCCCTACTTCTTTCCAAAGACTCCTCTCTTCAGTACCGTGGAATCTTGGGAAACATCCAGGGTCCGGTGAAAGTTGCGACCTATGATATTGAAGTGCCCCTGTGTGCGGACTCTGATGGGGATTCACTTCCCGATGGAATTGAAATCGCTCTGGGTTTGAATCCACTCTCCGCCGATGCCGACTTCAACGGTAACACGCTCGATGATTTTGACGAGTACCTCCGGGGTGCCAACAGCTTTCTCCCCAATACCCCCAACTCACTTCCGCCTGATTGGGTTGATGCCGATGGGGACACTTGGACGGCGTTTGATGAAAAGTTGCGGGGAACACAGGATAACGATCCTCTTTCGCAACCCGCAGCTCCCAACCTTCAAACGGTGGAGCTTTTCCGTAGCGGCACGATAGAAGAATTAGCCATCGGGGGCACAGGAGTACCTCCTGCACCAGAACCCGGGAAACCTTGGCCAACTATCTTTGAAGTGGAAGTACTAAATCCCTCTGGTATTCCTCTGTCCCCACCTAACGAGACTATCAACAATAGCTATCAATACCGCACCAGTGGGGAACAATTTCACCTCATCCGCGCCAGAGCCATGGATGGCAGTGGTCGTATTCTGCTTGCTGTGGAGCCACCCAAGGGATTGTGCATCGATCCGCAGGGGCTTTGCAATTCCGCCACAATTCCCGCCGCTTGGCGTGCGGCGTATTTGGCGGAGTATTCCAACGCCATATTCCATTCCACGGCGAATAACCGCGTGGATGCGCGCACCACCGCCGAGGCGTTTTTGCTGAATCGTTACTATGAATTGGAAGGCGAGGCGGAGTATCTCCCCGGCGTGGAAAACAAAGGTCCTTCCCAAGAACTTGTTCAGGTGCTGCGCGCCAGCCGAAATGAATCCGAACTGTATCTTGAGATTCAAAACGCTGTAACACCCGCGATGATTGATTTGGTGAGCGATTACCTTCGGTTTTACACAAGCCCCGGAGACCGAACCATGATCAACCTTTTGGCCGATCATTTTGCGGGCCGGGTCGTTGAACCCACACTGATCCCCGCAGGTGTTCGCCAAGCGAACATCGCAATCGTGGCAGCAGAAACAACGCAATTCCTCGGCAATCTCCCCCCGGCGAAAACCGTTCTTACGGGAACCCTTTCGCTCAACGATTTTGGTTTTCTCCTTCAAGTGGAGGAGGAGGTTTATCGACTTCAATCCTATATCGAAGCCTGGCCCGAAGGCACGATCGTAACCGTGGAAACGATTATCAATCGGGAGGGTTGCAATCTGAATCCCATTCCCGCACTCGTGACGAATATCCTGGAAGTTGAACTCCCCCCGCTTGCTGAGGAAATTGATTCCGACAACGATAATCTTGGGGATGATTGGGAATTCTTCTACTTCGGAGATTTGCAGCAGGGTGCCCAGGACGATGCCGATAACGACGGAGTCAATAACGAGGACGAGTTCAACGATGGCACAAACCCGAATGAACAGGCACAACAAATTGCGGCAAAAGACGCATGGGTTTTCTTCTAACGTTTCGTTTATTTCACTTTTCACCAACCTTGATCTCTCAACCCACACAAAAGAACAGAATGGTACCAGCAATGACAATCAAACCATGGCTCTTTTTTCTTTTGGGAGTTTTCCCACTTGGCCTCTCTGCAAGTAACAAAACCAATCCCGCTGAGGTGACACTTACCCCGCTAGTGGGAAGCAAGGCGGATGGTCAAATCGAGTTGGAGTGGGTGATTGAACCAAAATACACTCCGATTTCGTCCTCACTGATTTTGGGAATGCGCAGAATTGGCGAGACGGATTTTGACGTACTGGAAAAGCGAACTCTGGATGAGTTGGTAGCTGGTAAAGCCAGCAAGCAAACTCTGCATTTTTCGCCTCCGGGTCCCGGGAAGTACGTGCTCAGTGTGAGTACCGGGTTGGAATTTGCCTGGGCTCAGGACTCCATCAGCGAAGTGATTTGCTTGGATGTGGCAGAAGACGGGACTTTCACCGTTGTACCGGAGAGGACGATATCCGCCGCGGAGTTTTCTGCGTGCCACCGTTTTGGACTTCCCGTGGATTCCTTCGAACCACCAACGCCAGCGATTGTGGGTGCTCCGGATATCCGTGGGGGAGAATACCCGACCGCCAATTTTACCGATTCGGACAAAGCTTCCGGCCCGTCGTTCAATGTTCGAGGCTATTACCGATTCACCAATCGCAAATACACCGATGGTGAATTCACAGGGACGGAGGTGCTCCCTGTGATTGGAGCAACTGTTCGTATCTTTGAACAGGATGAGGATTTCACGCTCCTCGGTACCACCACCACGAATTCAAACGGATACTTTAACTTTCTGGTTCCCAACAACAATGATCCCGAGGGCGGGAAGCGGGATATCGCCGTACAACTTCTCTGTGAGAGCGCCATCGCCAACGTGGGAGACCACGGAAACAATCTCTACGATATTGATGGAGCCACAAAACTAAACTGGCCTGGGGGGACACTCCACATTGGAACGGTGACTCTCCCGCTGGCGACAAGTGGTCCCTTCCACATTCTGGATACCCTCCGGCGCGGACATGATTATGCGAAAGCTCGAGGAGAAAATTCGCTCCCCAAGGTTAAGGCACGATGGGCGGTGGGCTCTGCTATAGGGACGAGTTACAACAACTCACAAACGATGATCAAGTTGGTGGGTACTGCGGCTGACCCGGATGAGTTTGATGACGATGTGATTCTTCACGAGTATGGGCACATGCTATCGCAGCGAATCAGTTACGACAAAACTCCCGGTGGAGATCACTCCTGGTACGGAGAGTTTACACCCGAGTTGGCTTGGTCGGAGGGATGGGCCACATTCTTCTCGGGAATTGTACGAAACTCTCGCTTTTATGTGGATCACAAATCCGGTCCTGCCTTCATCACGAATCGCGAAGTCCCCAACGTGGGTAAACCGGGAGATGACTCCGAAGGGGCGGTGTGCGGTGCGTTGTGGGATATTTGGGACTCTTCCAATGATTCCCCGGATTCAATGTCCGGAGGTATTCAAAAAATATGGACTGTCTTCACCAATGACTTCGATAGCAAGGATGAGTGTACCTACCAAACCTTCTATGAGGAATGGGGCGCGAGGGGATTGGAAAACTATCCAAACCTTCAGGCCATTCAAAAAAACTTCGGAATCGAATACAACGATTACGCCTACATTACCTACCCCGATCAACTCGGCTTGTTCTGGACGTTCGGCAAAAAATGGTCGGTTAAGTGGACGGGATTTCCCGGGGCGCAAGTCCGGATTGAATTGCTCAACTCCAATCAAAACGTCTCCGCTCCCGTTCTACTTTTCAACACTGCAAATGATGGGAGTGCGTTGATTGATTTGACCAGTGTGGATGAAGTCGATGTCCCTGTTACGGGTACCTACACCGTAAGAGTTACCTCTCTCTCCAATCCTAACATTCGGGATACTTCCAGTCAGCCATTCACCATCGAGCAATATCCGGAGGTAAGAACCAATCCCGGTGCAGAACCTACTGTGGGAAATATTGCCGCCCCAGGGGAAGAAGACTGGTACTGGTTCCAAATCAAAACAACGCGTTCAGTCACCATTCGAACGATTGCAGGAGTATCGACCATCACTGATTTCGGTCTTAGTGACACCTACATGAATCTCTACGGGCCAAATGATAAAACGAAGTTTATTCAAAAAGATGACGACAGTGGTGGAGGTGGAACGTCCAAAATTGTCCGAACTCTTCCCCCTGGAGATTATTTCTACAAAGTAGAAGCCTTTGATCCCGAAGCGACCGGATTTTACTACGTGGAGGTGGACTAATGAAACCCATTCTGGAATGTTTCTTCCTGATTGCAGGCGCATCCTATCTGGCCTCCGTTGTGGCCGCGGATTGCTCATCCCCGTTGGATCTCACGGGGGACACTCTCCCCGTTTCGATCGAAGTTTCCACTGTGGCCGGCCCTGCAGGAGCACAACCCTCGTGTGCGCTCTCCACCGGGAACGGCCCGGATCGATGGATTGCTCTTCCTGAGTTTATACCAGGAACCCAGTATGAGATCACTACCGGGGTACTGCCTTCTTCAGTGACACAGGACACTCGACTCGCTTTGTATTTGGGTGATTGCGATCCCGGGAGTGAGGTGCTCTGCGCGGACGATACCCCAAACTCCACTCTCGCTTCCCTGAGTTTTGTGGCTGAATCCACCGGTCCCTATTTTCTACTCTTGGATACTCCCGATGCCGAACAATTCGGTGAGTGGTCGTTGACGATTCAGGAGTTTGATGGAATCCCCACGGGAAGTACCTGCGCCTTTCCGGAAAACCTAAGCCAAAATCCCCTTCCCATCGTTACGACTCTTGATTTGAGCGATGGATTCAACACTTCAAACATCTCTTGTGCAGCAGACGAAGGGGGTGCTGATCGGTGGTATTTGCTCCCTTCCTTTCCGGATGGGAAGGTCTGCACCATCACCACGGAAGCTCTTCCAGAAGGCTCTCTTGTGGGGACCCGTCTCGAGGTCTTTTCCGGGGAAACCTGCAATCAACTCATTCCCGTGGCCTGCTCCGCTTCAACAAATGCTGAAGGAGAGCCAGGTTTCTCCACTCTCAGTTTTCTTGCCCAAGCAGGAGAACAATACCACCTTCTGGTGGAAGCCTCCAACAGCGGACAAACGGGCCCGTTTCAACTTCGAATCGAAACAACGGATCGTAACATCGGAACGTTGTGCGACACGCCCATCGATTTTTCCGCTACCGCCTATCCCTTCGGTACGCAGGTGGAAGTTCAACCTCAGGGTAGCAACTCTGCTGATGCCTTTTGTGCTGGTGGGGACACAGGAGCCGATACTTGGTTTCAACTCCCCACTGTCCCCGTTCGCAGCGTGCTAACCATTGTGGTACCCAATATCGATACAACGGTACAAAAGGTCTTTCTGGAATTATTCCGTGAAGATTGCAACACCTCGGTGGCATGCTCCAGCGAGGCGGACGCCGCTGGGTTTAACCTCGCCCGGATTGATTATGTCGCCGAACCCGGGGTCTCCTACAAACTTCTCATCGATTCCGAAGTCGGTGCTCAAGGAATCATCAGCGTTGCCGTGTACAACGATACACCACCCCCTGCGCCGATCAACGACTTATGCGAAAACGCCACCGCGATCCCGGCTTCCGAACTCTTGACTTATCAGGAGACGATCGAGGTTTTGAATGCCACCGACTCCGGAAATTTTGCGGGGGAAGTCGCCCCATCCGGCGGTGTCGATGCCTTGTGGTCCTTCACCCCCGCTGCCACAGGCCGATACTTCATCAGCAGTGAATTCATTGGTGAAGGTGATGCCATGGCGCTGGGCATTTGGACGTCCACCGACTGCCTCAACTTTGTCCCTCTGTGTGAATCACCGATCGTTTCCCGCTTCCCATTTTTCAGCCTGGAACTTACTCAGCGCGAAACCGTTTACATCATTCTGGATGATCCCGATCCCAGCACTGTCCCTCTTCAATATTCCCTCACCGTACAGGGATTAATTCCCGGCGAACAAACCAAAAACTCCACCTGTGAAAATGCCGAGGAGTTGACGCTCAATGGCGGCCCGGTAAGCTTTACGGCAGACCCCACCTTCAACACCAGTACGGTGGATCTCGCCCCGGGCCTTGGTTTTGGCGGCTGCAGGGGCGAGTTGTGGTACAAGTACACACCGGCGGCGAACACCAGCATTCTGGTGGATGCAACCAACTTTTCCGCGTTTCAATTGTTTACAGAAAACGCTACGGGTGGCTGTGGCGAAGCGGCCTCCAACGTGGTGTTTGGCCGTGGAGTGTTTGATTTGCAGGGGGGTGTCCCCGTTTACCTCGCCTTTGAATCCACCTCTCACGAAGACGGACCTCTCGATATTGTGATCGAGGAAATCCTGCGCCCTGAAAATGACAATTGCTCCAACGGCCAATTCATCACCTCGCTCCCCTATGAGGAAGTTGTGGATTTTGCCTTGGCACAGGATGAAGGAATAGAAGCAACCTGCGCGTTTGATGATCGTGGCTTCGATCGCCGGGATTTGTTTTGGTCGTTTGTCCCCGCCGCCAGTGGAAACTACCGTATCACCGCTCAAAATGCAGATCCAAGAATTCCCGTGGATACCATCATCAGCCTCTATACGGATTGTTCGGTTCCAGTTGTTTGCAAGGACGACTTTGGCGTGGGCGAAACCGAAAACCTCGCCGTGGCCCTCACGGAAGGCATCGAATACCAGATTGCCGTGGAAGTCTCCAATACTCTTCCGATTCCGGATTCCCAACCCGTCCGACTGTCCATCGAGTCCATCCCCAACTCCACGGGGAATGACTCCTGCCCCACTGCCGAGGCTCTGCTCCTCACTGGAACCGAGTTCCCGTACACGACAACCTTTGGGTTGGATGGCAACACCGGATCCCCGTGGTTTTTTGAAGGCCCCAC
>JANRMB010000138.1:0-18880 GCA_033761985.1 Candidatus Sumerlaeia bacterium
CCCTTGTTCGTCGACCTTGAAGTGTGAATACACGTCGGCGTCCGACTCGCGTCGAGAAACCCCCGGCCTGACGAGCCCTTCGCCGTCTCGCGACGAAGTTGGTTTGAAAGCCGGGCTTGCTGGTCCGTTTGCCTCTCGACATCGCCCGGGCTTTTCTTCTACGCTATCACTCCCGTTTCGGAAGTCCATTTTTTGAAGTGAGTTACCAGACCATTGAAATTGCATTCGTTGAATAATCCGTTGTGGGGTTTCTCCATCGCGCTCTCCTGGACGTGGGGTTTGGGGCTTTTCTTTAGTGTTCAGATGGCGATTCAGTTTGGATTGGCGGGTTTGCTGGCGTTTGCGATTCCCAATGCCATAGGTTTGGCGGCATTTGGTTGGGTGGCGCATTCGATTGCGAAGAATCATGAGGGGGGGCGCGAGTTTGAAAAGCACTTCCTCAATACCGTGGGTGAGTTGCGGTGGATTTTTCTGGTGTACCAGATCACGGCGATTTCACTCACCTTCTTCGCGTTGTTCAAGTATGTGTTTGTCCCACTGGATTGGAACTACGCCATGGTGGCGTTGATTGTGTTGGGAGCGGGATTGCTGCTCGGGGAATCCTTTGGGATTCGCCAATTGAAGTGGTCGCACTTTGCCATGTCCCTGATCATTATCTTGTGTATGCTGGCCATAGGTGGGGGCGGTGCTTCCTACTTTAGCGCCCAGAATAGGATTCCCGTTCCGTTCCTTGGGGAGGAATCAATTCTCAGCTTCCGCTTTTTGGGCTTCTTTGTGCCCATCATGGTGGGCTTTCTGTTGGGCCCGTGGTTGGATATTCAGCAATGGCAGCGAGCCATTCAGATTCACCGCGAGGGAAGCAACGTTCGGATTTCCTACCTGTTTGGGGGGGCGCTGTTTTTCGGGATTTTGTTGTTCCATGGGACGCTGGCTCTTTCCCTTTGGAGTGAGGCGCGGCAACTCGGAATCTTGGAAAAGGTCACTCAGACGAGTTATGACGGGTTGTTCCATGCCAAGGATGCGGTGATTCGCTTCCTCTTCTTGGCGGATTTGGAGACGCCGCTGCTCTTCCGGTTCAGTTACATTCTATTCCTGGTATTGGCGATTATTTCCACACTGGATTCCGGGTATGTGGCGTTGCGGTGGTTTCAAACGGATGCGTTGAAAAAATCGGAATCCGTGCTGCTAACGTTGATTCCGCCGAGCTTTCTGGAGTCGCCGATCCCGCCCTTCCTGATTGCCTGCTTGGTGGCGATGGCTG
Organism: Candidatus Sumerlaeia bacterium; assembly: GCA_033761985.1. Classification (GTDB taxonomy): domain Bacteria; phylum Sumerlaeota; class Sumerlaeia; order SLMS01; family JAHLLQ01; genus JANRMB01. The sequence goes on from JANRMB010000138.1 coordinate 1,262, forward strand.
GGGTCCCCCTCAAGTGGGAATTGGAATACTTTATGTCCTTCTACGGTTCCTTCTGTGTGGGTTATGCGTTGGTGTTCTTGTTCCGCACCACGTTTTTGCCCCAGTTTGCGAGCTTCACCCAGACGACGTTGGTGGGTTTGGCATTCGGTAGTATCGGGGTGTTTGGTCTGGGGTACTTTGGCGATCTTTGGGTGTTGATGGCGCTGGGAGCGTTGATTCCGATTATTCATGCCTCAGTGGTGATTGCCACCCGCAAGGCCTATGAGGACATCAGCAAAACCGGTGTGCTGGAGAATATCACGAACCCCGAGATGCTTCGGAAAATCAGCGCCGGGGATTACAAGGGAGTGATGGAATCGATCCCCGGTGAACTGAAGTCCATGCAGACAAAACTGATGCAAGGGAAGGAAGGTCGCCGGATAGCCGCGGAAGCTGTGGAAGCGGCAGCGGAGGTGAAGGCGCAGGCGGACCGCGACAGCGCCGCCGAACGTGGAATTGAGGAACCAGCCCCCGTGGAGGAAATACAACCCGAGGAAGGACAAGCGGGGACATTGGTGTTTTCGCACCTTCCGGAGGGGGCCAAACTGGTGGATCCCGCAGGCAGTACCTGGTTGGAGAAAAAGTGGTTTGTACACACCTTTACGCCCACCTATCAGGACACCAACAGCGTGGGGAATGTGTACTTTGCCCAGTATGGATTCTGGGTGGGGAAAACCCGGGAACTCTTTTTCAACTACGCGCTCCCCAACTTCGATTTGGAGACCACGGAATGGTATGTGCTGACGCGGAGTTACGAACACAAGTTTTTGCATGAGACCAAGGAATTCAACAAAACCACGGTCAAAATTCGGATCAGCAACGTGAATCGCAAATTTGTGACGATAGAACACGAGATTTTTGACTCCACCCAAAAGATGCTGGGCAAAGGGAAGCAGGTGCTGCTCTTTGTGCGGGCGAGTGATTACGGCATTATCGACATACCCAAGGATTGTTACAAAGCATTCCTTCCATACCTGTAAGGGGGTTCCAAGCAATGAGTCAGCGCGTGGTGATTTTGGATTATGGCATGGGGAATTTGCGCAGCGTGGAAAAGGCGTTGGAGCATCTGGGTGCTGAGGCCGTTGTTTCCCATGATCCTTTGGTGGCGGAGTCCGCACCAGCGGTGATTCTCCCCGGGGTGGGAGCCTTTGGCGACGCCATTGCGGGTCTCAAATCGAGCGGTTTGTGGAACGTCACAAAAGACCGGGCGGAGGAGGCCAAAGCGGGGGGGCGTCCATTTTTGGGAATTTGCCTTGGGATGCAAATCCTGATGGAAAGCAGCGAGGAAAGCCCCGGTATTCAGGGTCTTGGCACGTTTGCCGGAGGCTGCAAACTCATGAAACCCACGGGACTCAAGGTTCCCCAGATGGGCTGGAATGCGTTGAACTTCTCCCCCACCAACCGTTGCCCCTTGTATACGGGGCTTCAAAACCCGGCGTACGTGTATTTTGTTCACAGCTTTGAGGTGGTACCCGAGGATCCCGGGATACTTTCCGCCACCACGGAATACGGAAAGCCCGTGGCCGCCTCGCTGCACCAGGGGAATCTTTCCGCCACTCAATTCCACCCGGAGAAAAGCCAGACGGTGGGATTGGCGATGCTGCGGAATTTTCTCGCGCTTCAATCAGTACCCGCCTGAGGGGCTAATCCTTTCGCCAGGAAAGACCCAATTCCGCGTTTACCATCCACAGTCTTCCGGTGGGATCTTTCGCTACAGAGTAGCGACCAGAAAGCTCCTCAAGGGTGGTTGCCAGTTCCTCTTCCCCACCGTTCTCTTCGCCATGCGGAAGGTTCACCCAGCCGTTGAGGGTCCTCACGGAGGGGAGAAGCAGGGATTCCGGAAGTCCCTGCACCAAGAGCGCTGGGCGATCGGCTTGGAGCTGGGAAACCGTTAGCTCCTTCTGTTGTTGAAGGGGGATCCAATGGCCCGCCAGTTCAGGGAACGGGATTTCGGCGACGGGACGTGAGGACAAAGCCGGCAGAGTCGGCGGATTATCCGGGTTCCAGCTTTGAACCATCAAGTCCACCTGGTGTGTGGAGGAATCAGAAACGAAGACGATGACTTCTGACGGGGTTTGCCCTAACTGGTAAAACCGTTGGGGGTGTTCGGGGCTGAAATGGTACGGAGTGAGTTGGAGAGTTTCCAATTGCCCATGAAGCCAGAGGAGCGTTTCCGAAAGAAGTTCCTCCCGGATTCCGAATCCGCCTGCACCCGGAGGAAGGGAATCAGCGAAAGGCAGGAGCGCGCCGGTGGGAAGGGGATCACCGGGGAGTTGCTCGAGTGTTTGGGGAAGCCCGGGGAATTCGGGTTCGGAGAGAAGAATCAATTCATACAGAAGCGCATAATTCGCGTTGGAGTAAAACGGAAGAGTTTGGGGTGGCAGCAAGGCATGGGGGTTTTGGCGGTGGCGATTTTCCACGAGGCCGGACTCATGGCGAAGCAAATCATTCCACGTGGGATTCCAGGGGAAGCCGGGCTCCTGAATGGCCAGTTTTTGGAGTGCTTTTCGAAGCAAATCGGAAGGGATGGGCTGTTGAAGTTTCTGGGGAGATTGTGTGCGGCGAAGGTGGATTTCCAGGAAAAGCTTGGAAACAGACCCCAAAGGAATCACCGGGTAGGATTGTGATTGATGGAGGGTGATAACCGCATTGGGGGATTTTTTTCGTGAAGTTTTTTGAGAAGCGGAGGAGTCGGAAGAGGCTTTTTGGGTGTTAGAAGGGATTTTTTGGACGGAAATATGAAGAAACGGGGTACTGGAGTTGAGTTGCTGCTTGTGCGGGTTGTGAAGAAGTGGTGGAATGGTTACGTTGCAACTGACCAGAGAGAAGGCCAAAAGTAATCCAGAGAAATGAATTCCGATTTTTGAGAGAATGGAAATCGGGGTGATTTTCGAGGGTTGTTGAAGTGGGGGCTGGGTGTAGTTCCTTGACACGGGCTGCATCAAAGGCTTTATTTGGTTCATGATTGTACGGATACCCGGCGCACGATTGATTTTTGTGTTGTCCTGATACGGAGCTTCTTTTGAGTGTCCTTGCATACATTTCCCCACTTGTGGCGGCGTCGATTCCTTTCTCGCAGGAAGTGCTTGTGCTTTTATTGATTGGCATCCTCGGGTTGTTTTTGCTGCTACTTGCTGCATTGATTTATCTGCGTGAGGCTCAGGGCAACCGGAGCGTCCATAGTTCAGCGTCTTCCGTGGCTCTTCCGAAACTCAAGTTGGATTCTTCCATGTCCCCAGCTGATTCTGTTCACCCCACCAGCGAAGGAACTCCCTACGAGGAGAACCCCGGTAACATGGACACCAAGAAGATTGCTCCACGGGGAAATCGCGAACCGACTGAAGACGATACCCACACCCCCTTTAGCTACCTTTCCGTGGGTCAGGAACATGAGTCGGCGGGTCGATTTGAAGCCGCTGCCGATGTGTACAAAGTGCTCGGGCTCCTGGCGGATGAGGTTCGGGTGCGCGAGAAGTTGGAACCAACCCATCGGTTGGTGGAATTGCTCCGTTCTCTGGGCAAACGCGAAAAGGAACTGGAAGTTACCGCCAAACTCGTTCAAAACAATCCCATGGATTGGCAACTTCGGGTTCGGTTGATTGATTTGTATCTTAAAACGGGAGCAACGGATAAGGCCATCCAGCTCTACGAAACAGCTCAGGAAGAACGCGTTTCCCTGAAGATTGAACTCCGATTCTTCCTGCTGGCGGGAATCGCTTTCGAGAACTGCAATCTTTTCTCCCAAGCCCTGATTTGCTACAAAAATGCCGCCACTGCCGAGGAAACCAATACTCTTCTTCATTCCCGGATGAACTACCTTCGGAACTTGGATCGCCTTCAGTCCATCGACGAATCCACTTCCCACAAAATGCGCACCTCCGAGGTCTTCCGATACGCTTCCAAAAACTTGTTTGAGGACTCAGCCACAAACGAGACGGATCTGGATTTGGACTTTGATGGAACCTCCAGTCAGGATGAATCCATCGAGGAAGAACTGCGCAGCAAACGCGGCGTACAAATTTTCGTCGGTCACCCGGCCATTGGCAAAAGCGTGAAGTTGAGTGATTACAGTCATCTTCAGGTGATGAACCCCATCACCCGGATGGACTTTGAAACGACGCTTTCCGAGCGGACTTCCACGGTGCTCTTCCAATGCCGCGATCGGTTGATCGACTTCCCCGTGACGCTCCGGCTCCAACGCCTCTTCATTCGCACCACCCAGTACGGCTTGCTTGCCACCCGGTTGAGAGCCATCAACAGCCTGTTCCACCCAAACATTACCAAATTGATCTACGCCGACTGCGTGAACGATGTGGTGCGCGTGGTGACCGAGTATCATCAGGGCGGCAGCTTCTACGCCATGATCAAACAGTTGAAGCAAATCGGCCTGCCCCTGGGATTGCGTCTCCTTCTACAAATCGCCTCGGGGATGGTCTTCTCCCACAAACATGGAATCATCCATGGCGATTTGCGGGCTGAGAACATCATGATCGGTCATGATCAGTTGATCAAAATCGTGGATTTCTCCATGCAACCCTGGCCGGTTCGCCCCTTCGGCATTGGTCAAGGTCTCCCCTTGGAAGAAGTTCGCGTGGACTTGCTTCAGTTTGCCGACTTGATTGAGTTCACTTTGGGATACTGCAACGTCACCTCCTTTGACGATACCTCAGACGATCCCAAGGCCAAGGTTCAGCGATTGGTGGAAAACATCCGCGATAATCGTTTCGACTCCATGGCGGGTATTCAAAACGAGTTGATCAAACTGCTCGACGACGTGATTCCCCAAGGCTGATTCCGTATAGTTCAGGTGAAGTAGCCCGATCGGGGGAGGATGGTACGAATGATTTTTCGCGGCATTTCTCCCCGGGAATGGTGGATCACCTTGGCGTTGCTCTCCATCGGTGTGGTTTTGCTGGCCATTCAAACGTGGCAACGAGGGAATGAGAACCGCGTCTCTTTTCCTGCAAAACAAGGAGTAATGGCGCTCCCCTTGGGGCACTCCACCCTCCCCAAAAGCTCAGAAGTCCCGGAGACTACGGCAGAGCCCTCCACCACCGTCTCCGGAGCGTTTGTAAACGGTCAGTTGAACCTCAACGCTGCCACTCAGGCTGATCTGGAATCACTCCCGGGGATTGGTCCGGCAAAAGCAAAAGCGATTTTGGAGTACAGAGCCTCGCTTCCGCAGGGATTCACCCAATTCGAACAACTGGATGATGTGAGTGGTTTTGGGGAGAAAACACTCGCCCAACTGAAGCCCCTGGTGTTTGTGGCGCCTCTGGGAACGGATGGGTTGAATCCGATTCCAACTTCTTTGCCACCGAATTCCGCAGCGACAGAGACTTTACCGGGGCGTTTCCCACAGGGGAATACAGCCGGTGTCGCGATTCCCCCACCTTCCCCCTTGTCAACTGGGGCAGCAACCGCCACAAACGGTTTGATCAACATTAATACCGCAGGTGTGGACGAACTTCAGAAACTCAACGGTATTGGTGTGAAAAAGGCGGAAGCGATTGTGAAGGATCGCCAGGAGCGTGGCCCTTACCGGACCGTTGATGATTTACAACGGGTCACCGGTATTGGCCCGAAGACGGTGGAGAACAATCGCCAGCTAATGACGACGGGGTTTTGATGAGGACTTTTTTCCTTCTTTTTCTGCTGCTTTGGGTTACCAACGCCCAAGCGTCTCGACTCACCATCAACGCAATCGATGATAACGGGGGGTACTACCGCCCCGGTGCATGGGTTCCGATTATCATCTCTGTAAGCAACCAGCCTGGTGGTGGAAGCGCAGACGAGCCCTTCAATGGCCGCGCAATTGTGGAGACAACCAGCTTTTCCAGCAACCAAGGCTCCTATGAATTTGTGCGGGATATCTCCGTTCCCGTCAGTTCCACCAAACGGTTCGTGCTATATGCCCGCATGGCAGAGGGTACGGGTTCTTCTATCAAGGTGGTGATTCGCCGGGCCAACAACCAATTGGTTCAGGAAATTCCCCTTCAACTCACGCCGCTCAAAAACTCTGAACTCTTCACCTTGGTGGTGAGCTCCAGCATTCAATCGGTCAACCTTCCCACGCTGCGCACAGCAATCGCCAACACACGGTTGAATGCGTTTCGTTCCCCGGAGTTTCTTCCAGAGCATTGGGCTGGGTACGACACCGCCGATGTGGTGGTCTTCCCCGGATGGCCCACAGGCCGAATGAACTCCCGGGCGATTGCGGCACTTCGGGATTGGGTGAATGCCGGTGGGGTTTTGTATCTATTGGGAGGGGCAGAAACCGCCTCGTTTTCTGATGAAGCGGCGCTGGAGTTTTTGCCAGTGGAATTGAACGGGACCCAGATTGTTCGACCAAATGCGGATTTGGCCCGCTTTGAACCCGTTCCTCAGCCGGACGCCAATACGATCCTCATTTCCAACGCGACTCCCCTTCCGGAGAGTGTTACGTTGAGCGATGCAAGTGGTGGGATTGGTTCCCCGATGCCCGTGGCGGTGGTAAAGGAAATGGGTTTAGGGAAAGTCGTGTTCCTCGCCTCGGATTTGAAGATGAATTCCCGGGCGCTTCAAGAGATGTTGGCTCCTGCGTGGTTTGCCACGATTCCCGTTCAAGGCCCCATTGATTGGCAAACCCGGTTTGAAGATCACATTGGGGAAAAACTGGTCTATGTAACAGGGCGCAGCGCGCGCCCACCAAGTGCTGTGCTCATCATCCTTATTTGCATCTGCTATATGCTGGTGGTTGGGCCGGTGAACTTCTTCATCCTCTCCAAAATGGATCGGATTCAACTAGCCTGGATCACGGTACCGGGGATTGTGTTTCTATTTTCCATCGTGATTTATGGAATTGGTACCATCACCAAAGGGGGCAAAACGATTGTACGGGAAGCCTCCCTTTATCTGGGGAAACAAAACAGCCCGGATTTCTCCGTGGAAAGTTACATCGGTGTTCTCACCCCCGACTCCATCAGCTTGGAAATCAAACCGCTCAACCCCGCCCATACCATCGCAGACCACGACCGGTGGTATGAAATCCCCCGATTCTTTGGCTACATTCCTCAAATTGTGGAAGCTCCAACCGTCACCACGGGTGATCGGCCGCGGATCATCACCACCGACGAAGGGGTGGAAGTGGGCGCGTGGCCTCTTCGCACGTTTGGGTTCAAGCGCTTCCAATTGCGAGGGTTGGAAAATCGCCCGGGTGGCGTGGAATCCACCGTTCGGTATCGGAGTGATGAAACAGAGAAAACCGTGTGGTTGGAAGGAGAACTTCGCAACCAGATGGGTCTCGACTTCCTGGATTCTGCCGTCTTTTTTGGAACGATGGGGGTCCCTTTGGGAGAATTCAATTCCGGAGAAACGAAGGCGTTGGGGAAAGGAAACAGCCGCTGGATTGAGGGCGGGGAAACCAATTCCATGTTCCATTGGCGAAATGGGATGGAAAGCATTCTCCCGAAAGCCGATGACGCCAGTGTGGGGGAATCCAGCGAAGAGGAACTCAGCACCTACAACTCACTGCGCATGGCTGAGGGGATCTTCAAACAGGAGCAACTGGAGCGCCTTCTGCCGGCCACAAAGGGGAAGGTTTACTTTGTGGGGATTGCCGAGGAGAAGGAGCTTTCCTTCAACATCAATCTGGATCGGGATGAGGGTTCCCGCTCGATTTTGGTGGTGGTGGAACTCAACCCCGTTCCTGAAACGGGGACACGTTTCTGGGTTCCAGACCAATTGGTTCAGGCCAGTTTGGTCAACATTGAGATGCTGAGCCAATCAGGTGGAAGCTTTGCGGTGGCGGACACCAGCAAAGGTGCGGCGATGGAGATGTACAATTCTGCCGGTGTTTTTGTCACGGAACTTCCCTTCCACGGCGAAGGGGTACGGATTGAAGCTGCGTTGAATAAATCACGGATTGATTCCACTCCAGCAGAACAAACCGTCTCCCAGGGAGTTTTGGGGATTCGCCCCGGTGTGGAGTCGGCTGTCTTGCAACAACAACCGGTTTTGGACTTTGAAGGGAAGTATTTCACCCCTTACAACGGCCGGGGATGGCTCTTGATTCTTTCCGATGTTCCCCGAGATTCCCAAGGGAACGAAGTGGATAACGGCGGTGGGTTCAACATGGACCGCAATACACTGCTTCGCGGGGTGGGTCTCACGCTTCTGGGAACTGTTGGGAATGAGTAAAATCGTTCATACCGCACCCGGCTTAGTGGGGTTTTCCCGTTGCGCCAGTGCGGAGCCACTCCCCTACTAAACCTGAATCAAGACCACACGAGGACCTTTCGCGAAAGGGTCTAAAAGAGTTTTGCACTGAAAATGCCATCGCCCTTTCTCAAATCCCTTCGAAATCCCCTCCTCAAATCCACACTGCTTTCTCTTGTTTTTCTTCCTCTTGCCGCGTTTGCGGAGGTAAAGGAAGGAGCCACGATTGAGGAAATTCGAATTGAAGGCCAAGTAACCACAGAACCCCAAACCATTTTGAACGCGATGCAATTGAAGCAGGGTACTCCTTACAGTTCTGCTGTGCAGCGCGAGGATTTGCAGGCACTGGCCAACTTGGGTGTGTTCAATCCGTTGGAATTGCGAATAACCCCGGAGGAAACCGAAAAGGGTGGTGTGCGACTGGTGATTTCCGTGAAGGAAAACCCCGTCATTGATTCCATCAAGATTATTGGAAACCTCGAGTACAAGGAAGAGCGCCTGCTCAACGAGTTGGACCAAAAAGCCGGGGATATTCTCCCCGTGGCGGCGAAGACGAAATTCCGGGAGCAAATTGAGAAGTTCTATTCTGCCGCCGGGTATACCAGCGTAACGGCCAACGTCACTGTGGAACCCGTTGGCGAGGCTCTGGATAAGGTTGCTGTTACCATCGCGGTTGACGAAGGCGAGCGGATCAAAATCACCGATCTGCGTATTGAAGGGAATTCACACTTCAGCGATTGGCATATCCGCACCATGGTGCAAAACACCGGAAGCTGGTTGGTGTTCAATTCGTATTATGATGACCGCGCCTTTGAACAGGATTTAATCACCGTGGCAAATCGCTACCGGGGAGATGGCTTCCTGGACGTGGAAGTGCGCCGGGGTGAGTTCACCTACGATGAGGTAAAGGGAACTGTATCGCCCCAGATCGTGATCGCCGAGGGGATTCGCTACAAAGTCGGGAATGTGCTGATCAGCGGGCGGACTCTTTTCACCGAAGAAGAAGTGATGCCCCTCTTTGAGGCGCTCAAAGGGAAGTCTTACAACGGCCTCAAGTTTCAGGATTCTATTGAGGCGTTGCGCAAGCTCTATGGCGATCAGGGTTATCAGAACGTGGAAATCAACGGCACGTTCCAGAAATCCACCGACGCCGGTCTTGTGGATTTGGTTCTGAACCTCAAGGAAAACGATGTTGTTTATGTCGGCGATATCATCATCAAGACCAAGAACTACGAGTACAACTTCGACCTCAACGCCTTGGAACGCTTCATCGATTATACCTCTCCCGGGGTGAATGAAGAAACGGTGGAGCGGGAAGTAAAACTGAAACCCGGGGAAAAATTCCGGACGGTGAATCAGGTTCGCACACAGGACCGCTTGGAGAAACTGGGCTTCTTTGAGAAGGTGGATGTTACACGCCGACCCACCGGTGATCCCAACGTGGACGATGCGGTGATTGAGGTGGAGGAAGATCCCTCTGCGAGTTTTGTTTCCGTTTACGGGGGATACGGAGAAGTCTCCGGACCCGTTGTGGGTGCCAACTACACCAACCCGAACCTTTTTGGGGATGCCCGCGTTCTACAAATCGGCGCCAGCATCGGCACCAACCAGCAAACGGCTCGCATTTCCTATTTGGATCGCTACATCGGGGATACCAATACCTCCATGGAGTTGGCGCTGTACCGCGATTACGTGGAGTACATCGGTTACTCACAGGAAGCGTTGGGCGGAAGCGTGGAGTTTGGTCGCGACCTGAGCGAGTATGTTCGCGGATACTTGCGTTTCCGGGCGGAAAACATCGAACTGGTTCGGTTGGATGAGGACGTGGAAGAGGATCTTCGCACGTATCGCGTCTTTGCGGTTCGGGGTCTTGCCGTTCGGGATACAACCAATAGTGGCCGCTGGACGTATGAAGGTTACAAGGCGACCGCCGGGGTGGAAACGGGCTACGCGCGCCACGTACTAGTGAAGTTCACCCACACCTACGATCAATATTTCTCCCTCTCCCGGGATAACAACTGGGTCTATGCCTATGGGCACCAAGCCGGGGTTATTCCCTTCGCTGCAGAACAGATCGGTATCTCCGAACGGTTCTTCCTCGGCGGGCAATCCAACCTCCGGGGCTTCCGTCCACGGGGGGCTGGTCCCAAGGATGAGGGCGACGACCGCACCGTCGTCGGCGGTGGGTTGATTCTCACCCAACGCCACGAAATCCGCCATCGTTTCAACCGCTACATCAGCGGTCGGTGGTTTGTGGATGCAGGCCTTTTGGGAGCGAAACCGTTCGAACTCGGTGCGCTTCGCGTCGGTACCGGTCCCGGAGCCAGCTTCGACGTTGGTCCCTTCGTGGTGGACGTGGATTTGGCAACTCAATTGGCCAAGGACAGCACCGATCAAACCCGGTTCTTCCACTTCAAATTCCGTTCTAACTTCTAATTTCTCCCTAGTTTTTCCAAGCGTCTTCACATGATCAATTGTTCCTCCCTCAAGCTCCGTCAACTGGCAGCCTTTGCTGGTATTGCCCTTTGTTCGCTACCAATCGGATTATATGCCCAATCCACGCCTCCCGCACCGGTGGTGAGTTCCACTTCCAACGCTCCCCAGGGTAAGATCGGGTTTGTGGACATCGAGATCGTTATTGAGCAAAGCACGGCGATCCGTATGGCCATGGATTCCCTGGATCAGGTTCTCGCCGGGAAGGCACGGGAGATTGACCTGAAGGAACGTGAGTTCCGCCGGATGCGATTCGAAATTGACAAGCAGGAGCGCGTCATCTCGGGCGAAGAACGGGAAAAGCGCCGCGCTGAGCTTCTTCTTCTTCAGGAAGAAATTGAGAAGCTCAAGTTTGAGTTTGATTCCGAACTGCGCATCCGTGAACGCCAAGTGGAGCCTGTACTTGAAAAGGTAATGACCATCGTGGCCGACATCGCCGATGAGCAGGGCTACGATCTGGTTCTCCGGGGCGAGGTCATCATTTATGGTCGCGACTCCGCCGATTTGACGAAGGCGGTGATTGAGCGGCTTGATTCCAACGTGGCCGAGGTGCTTCAGCTCTTCAAGGACGCCGACCCGACAACAAAAGCCGGCCAAGCTGGCGCCGCCACCGAATCTTCCGCTTCTCCCGAGGGAAATTCCACGGAATCTGCCCCCACGGATGCGGTAACACCGGCTCCTGCTGTGGTTCCTGTTGCCCCCTGATCTGTTTCCTCAGACGCTTCCTCAACCTGTCGTTGGACTTTCACAAACTGTGACCGCTGAACCTGTTTGCCGCAAAACCCTTAACACCCTTGCTGTCTTCAAAGGGAACGGTATTCACACCAATGCGGAGACTGTGCTGACTCTTCTCCCCACGGAAATTGGGACGGGAATCCGCGCGCGGCGGATTGGCAAACCGGGGTTCGTCCCCATCGATTTTCGCCACGCCAGCGCGGAGAAATCCATCCGCCGCACAGTAGTGATCGGACCGGAACCCGATAACCTTGTATTTGAGCAATTGGAACACGTGATGGCGGCTCTTTGCGCTGCTGGGGTCACGGATGCGATCATCGAACTGGGCGGCCCGGAACCTCCCTTTTTGGGGGGTGGCAGCAAAGAGTTTCTTCAGGGTATTCTGCGTGCCGGAGTTGATGAATCCGCTGTGGAGTTGGAACCCTTGGTCATTCACTCCCCCATGTCGTTCGAATACGGGGGTGCTCATCTGGTGGCAACGCCCCATGAGGGGTTTCGGCTGAGTTGTTTTGTGGACTTCCCGGGTACCGTTGTGGGAAGTGCAGGCTACTCCATGGAAGTGACGTTGGAAAACTTTGCAGAAGAAGTGGCCGCAGCACGCACCTTTGCGCTGAAGCGTGACATTGACGCCCTTTGGGCGGCAGGCCTGGCTCGAGGAGGAAACCTTCAGAACGCCGTTGTGTTTGATGACAAGGGTTACTCCAACGATCGGCTTTATTTTGAAGACGAAGTCCCCCGGCACAAAATCATTGATTTCCTCGGTGATCTGGCGTTGTTGGGTCGCCCACTGCGCGGACATTTCTGGGCTTGGAAGGCGGGCCATCAGAGCCACGTTGCCTTTGCCCAAAAACTCGCTCGAAAGTATGGTCTCTCATGAGTAAATTCGCTTACGCTCCCCCCTTTGGGATTGAACAAATCAAGCAAATCATCCCCCACCGGTACCCTTTTTTATTGGTGGATGGGATTGAGCGATTCGAAGAATTCTTTGTTCACGGCTATAAAAACGTAAAAGTGGATGAGGAAGTTTTTCAGGGGCACTTCCCCGGCGAACCGGTTTACCCGGGCGTATTGGTGGTGGAATTGGCGGCACAAGTTGGTGCATGCTGGATTTTATCCCATCGGGAACATTTGGGCAAAACCGCTTATCTAATGAGTCTCGACGGTGTAAAGTTCCGTAAACCCGTTCTCCCCGGCTGCCGTTTGGACGTGTATGGAACCATCACGAACCTTAAATCGCGGACAGGGCGCTTGGATGCCAAGATTCAATGTGGAGATACCCTTGTGGCGGAAGCCGGAATTCTCTTCGCCTTCCAAAACACTGTTTCGGGCCAAGGATAAACCGGGAACAGGATCAACAACCATGACGACTTCAGCGGCGCCGATGCCCTTCTTTCCGATGCCCAAAACAATCGGCCTCATAGCAGGTCAGGGAGATTTCCCCGTGCTTTTGGCGCAAGGGGCAAAAGGTGCCGGCGTGGAACTCGTTGCATTCGGAGTCAAGGGGTTGGCGAGCGAAGAAGTTGCCCGGTATGCCTCCGCCGTTTATTCGCTGAAACTCACCGAACTCACCCGCCTGTTTGAGCTTTGCCGCCAGCATGGGGTCAAACACCTCATCATGGCGGGTCGAATTCCCCATCGGGTACTGCTTCAACAAATCAGCTTCGATCCCCGCGTGCTGAGTGTTCTCAAAAACCTGAAGGACAAGAAGGCCGATTCGCTCTTGCTGGCCGCCACTCAGGAGATCGAGAAGGAGGGAATCCAGGTGATGGACTCCACCCTCTTCCTCAAGTCTTGCATGCCCGAGGCGGGATTCCTCACCGAGCTCGGTCGCCCCCATGAGGATATTCTGAAAGATATCAAATTCGGCTACCCCATCGCCAAGGAAATCGCCAAACTCGATGTGGGACAAGCGATCGCCGTGAAGAACCAGATTGTGGTGGCGGTGGAAGGCATTGAGGGAACCGACGAATTGATTCTTCGCAGCAAGGAATTGGCGGGTGAAGGCGTCGTGTTTGTGAAGGTCTCCAAACCGCGTCAAGATATGCGGTTCGACGTTCCCGTGGTGGGGAAACGCACGTTTGAAAACCTTCGCCAAGTGGGGGCCGCGGCGCTTTGTGTGAGCGCCGGAAAAACCATCTTCCTCGACCGCGATTACTCTCTCGAACTCGCCAACCAGAACAGTATTTTCGTGTATGCTTGGGACGACGAGGTTGGCCCTGAGTTCTGATGATGATTAGCGTGTGGTAACGCTGATTTCATCCTTCCACAGTTTGAACAACCCGTTGGAATTTTCGTGGTTTTGCGCAAAGGTAAAACCCTCAAGCGTTGTGTAGTTTTCCCAGGAACAAACGACTTTCGGATCGTCCTTGCCAGCGGGGTAATAGGCCCAAGTTTCCGGGAGCAAATCGCCATCTTCGGCAAAGAACAATTCATAGCGGTCTCCCGGAGTATACCCTCCGGTGGTGGTGCTGTAATCAATGACGATGCAGCGGCGCTGAGACTTGGTGAGTGGGTCTTCCTTCATCCCAATCTCTTCCACTTGGACATCGTTGTTCCAAGAGAGGTGAAGCGGCCAAGCAAGCCAGAATGTATCGTTGATGAATTTGGAATCAGCTTCTTTTTCCTTCTCCCCCAAAGTGGAAAGAAGATCGCGATCGTACTGGACTTCGATATCACCGTCGGAATCCTTCAGTGTGACAACATTGGTTTCCACGTTCCATTCCCAGGAACGATCCACACGAATGGCGACCGCAATACTGGCGTGGAAGCCGAAGGAGAGTGTCTTGATTTCCTCGAATCGGTGAAATCCATGGGCCTCGATGAGTTGCTGTTTGAGCGATGGGAGCGAGTCTTCCGAGGCGAGGGGGGTGGCGCTTTGAAGGACCAGAAGGCCCAGAATCACGGAAGAATATCGGTGGAGCGGAGGAAGAGATACCATGGGAAACCAAACGAGAGAAGAGTGTGTTACCAAAGAGGGAGCAAAAGCTTCGCCGGTTTATGAGAAACCCCTTGTCTTTCCCGGGCGGGGATTAAATTCTGGTGGGGATGCCTTGTGCCGTTCGGTGCGGGTACTTTCCCATTTCGAGAAAACTCGTGAATGTATTGGTAACCGGTTCGGCCGGATTTATTGGATCCCAAGTGGCGCGTCGCCTTCTGGAACAAGGGCACGCGGTAGTGGGGTTGGATAACTTTGTTCCCTACTATCCTGCTGTTCTGAAAGAGAAGCGGACGGAATTCCTTCAGAACTTTCCCCAGTTTACTTCCTATCGTCGGGATTTGACCGACTACGATTTCCTGTGTGATGTAATTGCTGATCATGATGTAGAAGTCGTTTGCAATCTTGCAGCGCAGGCTGGCGTTCGGTACTCCATCCAAAAGCCCTTTGAGTATCAGAAAGCCAATTTGGAGGGTTTCCTGAACGTATTGGAGGCGGCCCGGCACAACGGAGTACGGCGAGTGGTCTATGCCTCCAGCTCCTCGGTGTACGGGGGAAACACCAAGCTTCCCTTCGCCGAAAGCGATGTGGTGAACAACCCCGTCAGCTTGTATGCAGCCACCAAAGCAGCCAACGAACTCATGGCCCATTCCTACACCCACCTCTACAAGCTGGAGACCGTGGGATTGAGATTCTTCACCGTTTACGGCCCCTGGGGGCGACCCGATATGGCTCTTTGGTTGTTCACGGAGGCGATGCTCCGCGGGCTTCCCATCAAAGTGTTCAACGGCGGGGATATGAAGCGCGACTTCACCTACATCGATGACATCGTTCAGGGCGTGCTGGGATCGATATTTAATACCACGCTCGATCCCTACGAGATTTTCAATCTGGGGAACCATCAATGTGAAAACCTGATGGACATGATTGGCGAACTTTCCCGCGCGTTGGGAATAGAACCCAAAATGGAAATGCTCCCCATGCAGGCCGGTGATGTACCTGCCACCTATGCAGACATCAGCAAAGCGCAGGCGAAGCTCGGATTCGCCCCCAGCACCCCGATTCAGGTGGGAATTCCCGCCTTTGTGGAGTGGTACCGCCAGCACCCCGAATTGACCGAGCAAATCTGGCAGGAAAAACAACTCGCACAACTCAAAGGCTGATCAACACAATGTCCAAAACCATACTACTCACCGGCGGAGCGGGATTCATCGGAGGGCATTTGGCCGAGCGTCTTCTGGCGGAAGGCAACCGCGTGGTGGTGCTTGATAACCTGAGCACCGGGCGTTTCGCCAACATCGAACACCTCGATCGCCAGTACAGCGCCGGGGGGCAGTTCAAGTTCATCTTTGAAACCGTGCTGCATGAACGTGTGGTGGAAGATCTGATGCGCGAGTGCGATGAGGTGTACCACCTCGCCTCGGCCGTGGGGGTACGTTTGATCATGGAGCAGCCCGTGCAAACGATTGAAACAATCGTTGGTGGTACCAGTGTGGTGCTCAAGTACGCCGCTCGTTACCGCCGCAAAACCATGGTGTTCTCCACCTCTGAGGTTTACGGCAAGTCCTCCGATGTTCCCTTCCGGGAGGACGGGGACAGGTTGGAAGGTCCCACCACGCGCCACCGCTGGGCCTATGCCTGCGCCAAAGCGCTCGATGAGTTTCTCGCTCTTGCCCACTACAAGCAAACACACCAGCCGGTGATTATTGTTCGCCTCTTCAACACTGCGGGCCCCCGCCAAACGGGGCATTATGGCATGGTGATTCCGCGATTTGTGACCCGGGCGTTGCGGGGCGAATTCCTGGAAGTACACGGCACCGGAGATCAATCCCGCTGCTTCTGCCACGTAAGCGATGTGATCGATGCCGTCACCGGATTGATGAATCACCCCAAGGCGATTGGCAATGTGTTCAACATCGGAAGCACCAGCGAGATCAGCATCGGCAAACTCGCCGAGGAAGTGATTCGCCTCACGCAAAGCCGTTCCACCATTCAACGGATCCCCTACGAGCAAGTCTTTCAGGATGGCTTTGAGGATATGCAGCGTCGCAAACCGAGCACGGAGAAAATTCAGTCCCTGATAGGATGGAATCCGAAGAAGACTCTTGAGCACATCATTCTGGATGTGGCGGCGGAAAAACGCGCCGAACTTATGGGCGGCCAATAACCATGCCTATTCTCTCCTCCGTCCCCTTTCGGGCATTCCTTTTAATGGGGACACTCACCTGCAGTCTTCTGCTTGCGGCACCGGAAAAACAGCCCTTGGCTGAACTTCAGAAGAGCTTGGCGGTTGGGTTGGAGAAAAGCTTCAATGCGCCCAAATATGCGAGTGCTCATTGGGGTGTGCGCGTGGAGAAACTCGATGGTACGGTGCTCTATGATTGGCAGGGAAAAAAGGCGTTTATGCCCGCTTCCCAGATGAAGGTGTTCACCACGGCTGCGGCGTTGGATTTGCTCGGGCCGGAGTATCGATACACCACTCGCGTGGAATTGCATGGCGAACAACGGGACACCACCTTCCACGGCGACGTTGTTCTTGTGGGCTCCGGGGACCCCACACTGGGTGCCTGGCATGGCGAAGGAGTGAAGGAGAGTGCCGTGCTTCTCAAGGAATGGACCGAGGCCCTGAAAGCCCGGGGAATCAACCGTATTGAGGGACGCATCATCGGCGATGGACGCGTTTTTACCAAAGAGTTTATCCACACCGGCTGGCACTATGGGGATCTCCCCTACTGGTATGCCGCAGGGAGCAGTGGTCTTGCCATGGAGGAGAATGCATTCCGTTGCGAAATCAAAGCCGGCGCCAACGTTGGAGACAAAGCCACCGTCACTTGGACACCTGCAACCGCGTACATCAATGTGCTGGTGGATACGGTGACAGTGGAAGAGAAAGCCCCCAGCACCGCCGATTCCTTCAACTACCAAACCGAAGGGAATACCATCTGGTTTGGAGGCCAAATCCCCAAGGGGACAGTGGTGAAAGAACGCGCCTCCATTTGGGATGGAGTTCGGTACTCCGCCTTCCTCTTCACAGAAATGTGCGAAAAAGAAGGAATCACGGTGACAGGTGAAGCGGCGAATATTCTGGATGTTTCCCCGTTGCAAGACGCTACCCCGGAACTCCTTCTCGTCCACCAATCTGTTCCCATGCAGGAAATCTGCACCGTCATCAATCAGGTTTCCCATAACTTCTACGCTGATCAGGTGTTGCGCACTTTAGG
>JANRMB010000139.1:0-27135 GCA_033761985.1 Candidatus Sumerlaeia bacterium
TACCTTAATGGCATCCCCAATGAAAAAACGGAGATGACGCTACACACCCGGCTGGTAGTCAATTATCAAGCAGGGGCAGCTTTGGATGATCGGCTGAAGTTGGAAAATGCCTACGGGTTGACTAATCCACGAGTGCTTTCCGCGGAAATGGTCTCCTACGATGTGCCTGTAGCTTCTGAAGAGTCCGCGGGATTGGCGGATCGCATTTGGACGGAGAATGCTTCCTTGGTTCAATTTGTGGAACCGGTGATGAGTTCCCGGAAGTATGTGAAAAGCTCCACCGCTTTGAGTGCCGGTGATAAAGGCGATCCACTATTGAAGAAACAGTGGCACCGTGATAATGATGGGACGGAAGAAAACCGGGGCGGGGAAATAGATTTTGACTTGGATAGCCCCCGTGCTTGGAACCCAAACACTCGTAACGTTTTTGGGGATAATGTTCCAGCAATACTGACTACTCAAATTCCAAGAACAGAAACCGGGTACTTCGGGGCGCCCACAGACCCGAACCTGTTTAATCGAGGGGTGGTTACTGTTGCTGTTTTTGACTCAGGAACGGACATTAATCATGAAGATTGGCTTCGAAATACGGATGATACGGATCCCGATCCCGGTGGTTTCAGCGTTATTGATTCCCGTTTGGGCTTTGACTACTTGAGTAATGAGGTCGACCCAGACCCAGATAATGGCGATAGCCACGGTACCTCTGTTGCGGGCATAATTGGCGCAGCAAGAAATAATGGTCTAGGCATTTCGGGTATCGCTCCCGATGTTCAGATTCTTAGCTATCGTTTAGTGGAAACGGGTGCTGCTGCATCGAATGAAAGTTTTGCGGCAGCAATTCTTGATGCGGGGATTGCAAAACAAGCTGATTTGGGTAACCACTCCTATGGTGGTTTGGGGTCTAGCTTAACAGAGGAATCAGCCTTTCGGACAGTGTTCTTGTCCGGCCGTTTTGGGTTGGGGATGAGTAATTTCGTAGCTTCTGGTAATGAATACACCTACATTTCCTATCCGGCATTGTACGATTCAACATTCGCTGTTGGTGCGATGGATCGTGATGGGAGAAAATCCGCCTACAGTAGCTTTGGAGGTACCTTGGATTTTGTGGGAATGGCAGACCAGTTGGGTCAGGATGACGGGATCTTGACGTTGGATATAACGGGTAATTCCGGAAATGTTTTACCCGATTCAAATAATCCTGATAATCCTAATGGGAACTATGATTTCGATTTCAACGGTACCAGTTCAGCAACTCCATCTGTTGTAGGTGTTGCCGCGTTGGTGTTGGCTGAGGCTCCTACTCTTACTTCAGTGGAGTTATTCAATCGTTTGGCGAATACAGCAGATCGTGTTGGTGAGCCTTTGGAATATGTGGGGATAGAAAACAATACCCATAGACACCAGATTACAATACAGGAAACTGATGAGGAGGGAAATCTGGTTAATGTGGTCGCTGCTCTCCGATTTGGGTTTTCCAACGGCTTCCGTAAAGGTTTTTCGCGTTTAGGTGACGGTTTTTTTGCTGATGGTTTTAGTCATCAATATGGATATGGAAAACCCAATCCTTGGCGTGCCATAACAACACAATATGCCGAAAGCCCTCTTCGTGATTATGTCGATGATACAACTCCTCCCATAAATCCCGAGACTGGTGAACCAGATGAAACGTTTGTGGCGGATGTGTGGACAACTGCCTCGGGTGATTTGGATTTGGGTGAGCTAGAGCTTGTATGGAATAGCAATTTTACCACAGACTTTTTTGATTTATATAACAGCTATGCTGCAGATGTAGAAGATCCAGGTTCGGCAGAAGGAATCGCTCAGATAGCAGAATTGGTTCGCGAAGATGCTGAGCAACGAGGGCCTTGGGTGTTTGAGCAATCGAGACGTGTTCCACAAAATGATCCAGAGGATCTAACACCAAAAGAAATTGGCTATGAACTTACTTCTGAGGTTTACTTTACTGGATCATTCGAGTTTGACTACCCCTCAAACGCAGTTCGCCCAAATGTTCAAACAAATAGATACTTTATCTCAGATTTATTTCCGGTTGTGTTTACTCTGTCTCGTCAAACGCGACCTGAGGAATCGATAAGTTTTATTGGATTATCCGCTGCAGTTGAAGATAACTATTATAATCCACGTGGTCGTTATTTAAATAATACAAATTACTTCATCCAAAGCAACGACAACATAATAATAGAAAACGCAGTTGAAGGGCTGCCCCTCTTTATTGATGTTACACTTCGTCATGATTTCGGTTATTCAAATGTTACTTACGATTCTGATCTATCTTTGGGCGGAACAATCACTGAGAGGCTTGAACACGAGGTTCTATTTGTATTTTACGAAGGCAGACAAATAGGTGAAATATATGGTTCTAGCGATAATAATGTCACCTTTCCACTTCTCCCCCCGAATGATTCCATTATAGTTGAATTCGATGACGACACTGAAGATGTTTTTGCGACTTGGGGTCCATTTGTAAATGGCTACACACCTGAAAAAGGCTTAGCTGGTTTACCATTCCGAACATACAGATTTTTCGTTCCCGCTGATTTACGCAATATTGTAGAGAATAAAGAATCTCCTACTTTACGTTTCGAGTTGGGATCAAGAACAAGTGGTACAAACTATTTTGATGGTGTACCAATTGTATCAGACTTTGAATTGAATTCAGGATTAAGTTATATTCCGGAGTATGATTTTAATACTGAGGATCCTGTGAAAGAAGAGGTTTTCTTAAAAGGTAGTAAGCGCGACTTCCCCGGTTGCGAAATTGCGGAAATTAAATTTTGGCAACCAGATCCAAGTCCTGATGAAACAACTGGTCTGACTGCAAACGATATTCTTGATCCCGCAGGTATTCAAATAAGTTCTCGTGGAACTAAGCCAGTATTCGGTTCTAATGGAGATGAACTTTTTTTTATCTCCTCAACAGAATCAGCCGATTCATTGGATGAAGTTCGCGTGGCTTTGGGTGATGGAATTGAGCGTACCCAATCAGGTGCTACTCCAGTGGTTGTAAATCGAAACAGTGTACGGTTGATGAAAGCTGAAACTGATTTCCCCAACGCTACCTCTGTTGCCCCCAAGTTTTCTGATTTGGCGATTGATTACGATTCTTCCTTGATGGGCTATATCATCGATGATCCTTCGGCATTGGAGAGAGTCTTTATCTCCACTCAGGATGGATTTGATGAATATGCCATTTTCCCCGCTGAAAATGGCGTTCAAAAGGATGCTGACATTAAGGATATTTCCTTCTCACGGTTTAGCGAGGAAATCTACCTCAGTACTGAATCTGAGATTATTGCTACTGAGCCAACTGGTACTTTGAGGGAAGTAATTCTAAGTACTGCAGGTACAAAGCTTCGTGGCTTCCAAGACGTAACTTCCATTAATAATGACACGACAATTGTCTTCTCTGCTATCAATACGAATGGTGATCGGGATATTTACTTGGTTGCCCGGAACCTTTCCACTCCCGGATTTGCTAACCTTATCTTGAAGCTGGCCGCTTGGCCTAATTCTGATGAGTCCTCACCCAGTGTTTCGCCCGATGGCAAGGTTTTGGTATTTGCTTCAAATACGGTAAACCGTGAAGAGGGAGCAATTCCCACAGCCAATGATCTAACTCAACTCTATTTGTTGGCTGACTTGGATTTGTTCCTTCAGTTCAACAACGGAACACTTATTTCTGATAACGGACTGGCACTTCAACGGGACCTTCGCAAGCTTCAGGGTGCTACCAACTACGCTGGTGGTCGCTTCCCACAATTTGACCCAACCGATGGAGCTTATACTCCCGGCCAGTACCGAATTGTTTATGAAGGTATCAACGCGAACTCGGATGTTGCTGGGGATATCGCAGTTATTGAAGTGAATGGTGTTGAAGGGGACGATGCTGTAGTTTCTGATCAGTTCTTCCCTGATGATGAGCCCAACTTCGCCATTCAACCCGAAATTACAGATAACATCGTCTCCCAAATTGGTAGAACAGATTTCAATACGCTCGGCGATGGTTGGACGTTTACCCCTATCACGAATGATTCCTTCTCTGATCCGTTGTCCTCAAGAGCAGGTGGTTCCATCCAGTTGATTTCTTCTGGTAACAACAACACGTTTGGGTTCTTTGCTTCTCCTCAGGAATATGTGAAGATGTTCCCATCGGAGTTTGCGCTGACACAAACCTCTGATTTCAATTCGTATCTGGTGCGGTTCTACGTGCAGCGCACCTCCACCAACGCTGTGGAGGCACCGCATTTCCGTGCTCGGATGATCTCCGTGGATGGTCAGGATGAGCATGAAGTCACGGTGAAAACTCCTGTTGGATTGGTGAATCCCTACGTTCCGGCTTTGAATACCTACACTCCTGTGGATTTGATCTTCCAACCGAATACCGCACGTTTCAGTACAGGTGAAGCCGCACGATTCTATAAGGCTCAATTTGAGTTGTTGAACACGACAGCTGGTGATGACCCGTTTGGCGGGTACAAAGTCGACCGCGTGGATGTTTTCCGTTTGGAGAAGAACACGCTTCATGAAGTTTCCACTCTACGGCGTTTCAATTTCGATGCTCCGGTTGAGTTGACGGAATGGGAACCGGTTGTAACTTCGGGTTCACCCGCACCCACACTTCAAGGTGCTGCTGATGGTTTGAGTGTTCGCGTAAACGGAAGCACCAATACAGTAGCTTCCTGGCGCTCTCTGGTTGATGCAGTTGAGGCTGTTACCACAGGTGTTGAAGGTGATTTGATTATCCGCATGATTGCAACGGTGGATGCTGGTCAAACTTCCGCAACTCAGCTTCCTGTTCTGGAGTTGAAACTGCAGGATCAGAATGGCTTGTTTGAGTCCGTGCATCGCTTGAATCCCATCACTGGTGGATTGGCTCCCACGTCCGGGAACACACGTCGTTATCAAACGTTCTGGAGGGTTTCTCCTGCTCTTCGGGATCAAATTCTGGATCTTCAGGGCGAGTTCATCGTGCGCAGCGTGAACAAACCCAGTACAACTTCTGCTCCAGTCACATTGCGTGAAGTGGAGTTTGATCTGGTTCGCATTCCGGGTTATCCGGCTGTGGATCCGTTGTATGTTACCGACTAAATGAGGGATTGACCGAAGGGTTGATCTTCCCAATTGCATCGATTGTGGGGCTGAATGGATTGTTCGGCCCCATTTTTGTTTGAACAACTACTATCTGATTGAAGGATGAATGAGTTGTCCCGTTTGATTGAAGATCGCGTGGTGGTTTTGGCTCCTGTAAAGGAGGTTTGGGAGTATTATTCCAATCTGAACAATTTGGCAGAGATGATGTTGCCGCAACTTCGGATGAAGGTTGTGAAGGCCGAAACTCCCCTGCGGTTGAATTCGCGGATTCGTTTCAAACTTCAACCCAAAGGAATGCCGTTTCCCATCTACTGGGATGCCCAAATAGTTGTGTTTGAAGAGGGTGTTCGGTTTGTGGATAAACAGATCAAGGGGCCATTTAGCCGGTGGGTTCACGAACATCGTTTTGAGCCGTTGGGAGAGGACAAAACCGTGGTGGTGGATACACTGGAGATGGATGGATTGAGTGGACTATTGGCGTCTTTGGGCGAGAGTTTTCTACTAGGCTCGAAGTTACAGCTCCTTTTCGACCATAGAAGGATGATTCTC
The DNA here is from genome assembly GCA_033761985.1 of Candidatus Sumerlaeia bacterium. GTDB lineage: Bacteria > Sumerlaeota > Sumerlaeia > SLMS01 > JAHLLQ01 > JANRMB01. Next base: position 5,665 of record JANRMB010000139.1, read on the forward strand.
GATCGTAAGTTTGGGGTGGAAAAACTGAGTTGAGTTAAATCACCGTTCAGAGTGGTGTGAGGATCATTTCTCTTTTGTGAAAGCGGGCGTAATGTGTTCCGCCGGCGTTCTTGAATGATTCGAGAACCTCAATTGCATGGCGCCCCACTTGATGCACTGCATGACCATCGGATCCAAAAGTGATAGGGATTCCCTCCCCCACCAGAATGTTCAGAATATCTTGGGTTGGGAAGAAGGTGTGGTTGGGGTGATCCTTACCGGAAGCGTTTATTTCCACCGCAGTACCATTTTTCTTGAGGTGGGGAATCAATTCCTGCACGTGGGGAAGGTAGGCTTCTGAGGGAATTTTGCAACTGCGCTTGAGCACGTCGAGATGGGCGAGAACGTCGCATAGGCGGCTGTTGACGAGTTCCTGCATGGCTTGAAAATAGCGCCGGAGCATTTCTTCCCAATCGGGGGATTTGAAATGCCAGACAGTGACGAGTTTTTCGTCGAGGGGATCGGGTAGGTGATGAACGCTTCCGTACACATAATCGAAGGGATGGGCATCGATGAATTCGCGCGCCTCGGTGAGGCGTTCGGGAACCCAATCGGCTTCGATTCCAAGGCGAAGAAGAGGCCGACCTGAGGTTCCATTATAGACTGCTTTGCGCTCTTCAACCATTTGAATGTAGAGGAGAAATTCCTCATAGGTGGGGCAGAGCTTTTTCGGCTCGGGTTTGAGCATCCACCAAGAGTGTTCGGCGAATCCAAATTCCCGAATTCCCAATTGGGTGGCGCGTTCGAGATATTCATCCATCGTGCCGGTGGCGTGATTGCAAAAAACAGTGTGGTTATGGTAGTCTACGTAGTTCAAAGTTTCCTCGCCCTGTAAGAATAGGCTTGTTTAAGGTTGGCCCAACCCCAAGGTGGGGCAACAAGTCTCTCTGATAGATGAGGGGCATTTTCTTCCGGTGTTTTGATCGAGTTGATGAACGATAGAATCTTTCTTGCCAGCGTGATTTTTTTTCTCTTCTCACTGGCTCCAGGCAATGCTCGTGAACAGGATTATTCCATCCCCGGGCTTTTGTATGAAAAAAATGTGGGCGTTCAGATTCTGGAGGAGGAAGCTGAACGGCTTCGGTTTGAGTTGGTAAATTCCAATCCTCTTCAGCCGATAACCAGTGAAACGCGGCTAGAGTTTTTTCGCTGGTTGGCAGTTCCTCCTGAGGGGAATTTTGAGGGGGAGTTAGTGGAGGCAGAATGGTATGTGAGTTGGGAGGGCGGAGAACTGGAGGGGCCTTTTGAGTTGGAAGACGAGTCCAGTGTGGGCCCGCTCCCCCAGGGGTTTATCAAGGTTCGGGGTAACTACTCTGATATGGTGCGTCAGCTTCCAATCGCTCCGTTGAAGCTGAGTGTAGCCACCATGACGAATCGACGTTCGGGCGCGCTGGAAAAAGGGGTGATTGTTCTAAAGCGCGGTGTTTTCGAGGTGAAGCTAGTCGGAAAAATGGAGCTTTTGGATTCACCCCAAAATTTGGATGAGGTGGATCCTTTTCTTGAAGAGCTTGCTGGGGAGTTGGTTGTAAACTCCAATTTGATGGGTCAACGTTTGGTAAAATTTGAGAACAGTTCCTTCATAGAAGAGGAGCGGCGTTGGAGTGATTTCCTGAGTCGACTTCCTGAAGGTGTTGTGGTGAAGGCCTTAGTGCCACCGGCTGGGGGAATTTATGAGCTTTCACCAGATCATTTTGAAGGAGCAGGCATCAGCCCCTCCTCAGTATTGGCACAGGATTTACGCGTGGTCGCACAAGGAAGGGAGATTCCCCTTCACTTGGAAGGAGGCGACTCGGGAGCTTTCGTTGGAAGCAAGCGAGGATACTTTCATGTGCCTCCGCTGGAAAACATCCGTACCGAGTGGAACGCGGTGTACATCCTGACCGAGAGACTTCCCTTGGACCGAGATGATGTACTTAGCACCCAACCCTTGCGACTGGCGCTGGAATCGGCAAATCCCTCATTGGTGCAGCGTGGGGCAAAATCATCCGTGGAGTTGGACATTTTTTCCCCGAATCTGTATTCTCCACGCACAGCATTTCATCCGCTCTATGGGCGTTGGGTTATGGGAAGAGTAGGGAAGAATGAAATGGGGAGATACCCCTTTGAAGTGAATGGTTTTGAAGCAAATGAGGAAGCCTCTTTAGAAGTTACTCTGATGGGAAGCCAGTTGGGGATGAAGCAATGCTTTCAAGTTTTTCTCAACGGTATATCACTGGGTGAAAGTGAAGTAACCAACGGGATGGGGCCGTTTGTTCGCCAATATAAAGTTCCTCAGGGGACTCTTGTAAACGGCTCGAATGAGTTGGTGGTTCAGTATGTTCAAGTATTGGAGGATGATTTTGTTCCGGAGATTTATGTGGGGAATGCGGTTCTTCGGTACGGAGTGCAGGAATCATCAAATCCACTTTTTCGAGAGTTGAGTTATGTTGCCAATCCTGAACAAGAGGTTTTTATTTCGGCTGATGGCAACATTCAAGAGGGAAAAACCTTTTTTCTGGATATTACAGATTCAAGAGAGCCGAGGCTTTTTCAGACTACAAGGCTGTTTGAAAATCAACAAAACACCTGGTCCATCGGGTATAAAGCACGTGCTCCAAAAGGTAAGGGTGTATTCTTTAATACTCTCGGAACCAAACCTTTACCCAAACTTTCAAGAATTGACTTAAGCTCGGCGCTTGTAAATGCCCGAGGCGCTGATTTGCTGATTATCACCCATGAACGCTTTTCCAATACTCTTCTACGGTACAAGGAGATCAGAGAAAAAGAAGGGTTCCGTGTGGAGATTGTGGAAACAGATCGTATTTACCAGGCTTTGGGATATGGGGTCAAAAATGATAAAGTTATTGCCGACTTTATTCGTTATGTGTACGGCAATTGGAAAGCTCCACGGCTGCAGATGGTCTTGTTTGTGGGCGAGGCGAGTGAATACTGGCTGCAACTGACGCACCCTAAAAAGGACGTCTCGGAAAATCTTCTCCCTGTGTATGGTTTTGCAGATGGGAATGAGGAGATAAGGGGGGATGTCCCGTACGGATGGGTATCCGGCAAAGGGGAATTGTGTGATTTGATTACCGGGCGTTTCTCCGTTGCAACTGAGGAGCAATTGAACCGCGTGATCGATCAGATTGTTGCCTATGAGAAAGCTCCGGTGAATGGTGATTGGAGAAATAGGCATCTTTTGATTACCGATGACGAACCGGAGTTTGAACGAGTCTCCGAACGGTTGATTGGCTCAGAACTTACCTCTCATGCCGTGCCCGTTCGAATTTATCTTCAGGATAATCCCTACGAGGATTACTTCAGGCTTCGCGAGAGGAAGCGTAGTTTTGAAACCACTCGCATGATTACGGAAGAGCTGAATAAGGGAGCCTTTACGGCTACTTATATTGGACATGGTGGCCCAAACCTCTGGAGTGGCGAGCGTATTTTCCACTACCGTGATTTGGATCTCATTCATAACAACGGTCTTCGCCCCATCATGACAGCTGCTTCCTGCGATACGGCATGGATTGATTATCCTGTGGAGCCCGTGAGAGAAAGTATTGGGGAACAATTCATTACACACCCCACTGGTGGCGGGATTGCTTTATTTGCACCCGTTGCAGGGACGAATTCTTATGAGCATGATTTTTTGCTCCGACCGTTTTTTGAATCGCTTTTGGACCGCAGATTTGAGCGTCTTGGTACCATCACTCTCTATTCTCGAATTCAATACATGCTTTATCGCAATCAAGGGCATGTACCGAAGCAGTATGTGTTGATTGGTGATCCTGCGCTGATGATTCCAGCCAAACCCAATGAGTTTGTTTTGGAAGCAGCACCCGGTGTGTTGCTGAGCAACCAACAGGCGGAAATTGTTGTACGGGGGCAAAGTCAGGAAATCCTGAAGGGGAATGCCTTGATTCGTTTTCTTTCACCAATGGGTGAGGATGTTTCCGAGGCAATTCAAACAGCCGTAGTGGACGGTAAATTTGAAGAGGTAATCCGAGTACCGGTTTTCAAAAAAACAGGGAACCACCGGATTTTGGTGAGTATCAGTCACGAAGGGAAAAATTTGATTAATACATCGGAAGGCATTGTCCGAGTTTTGGAGCCCAAGGTACAAACTGATTGGACAATCACCCCGGAATCTGAAAATGGGGTTTTGCCTTCCGGTACACCTGTGTCACTCAAGCTGAGAGTAAAGAATCCCTACGAGCTTCCACTTCAGGGGTTGAATCTGCAAATTACTGATGTGATCAGCAACAAGACCCTCACCAGTACTCCCTTGGAGTTGGCGGCATCAGCAGATCGTTTGTTTGAGTTCTCTTTTCCTCTGCCAGATGGTATTACTGCGATTCAGGCGGAAGTGAATTATCCAGAACCAAATCAATTGAGGAAGCCAGTGGCTTCGGCCCGTGTAGAGTTACAGGGAATGGGATCTGTAGTTCAACAACCCCTTCTCATTCCGGCGAATTTGATTCGTGTGGAAAGACAAGGAAATCCGGAGTCCACCCGATTTACGATTCCGGTGTACAATTTGAACAGCACGGAATTGGCTCTTGAGAAAGTTGGCCTGTATTTGATGGATAGTGAACAAGGCTCTTTGGTTGGAACGGAATTGACTTCCTTGGAGATACCGGCAAATGGCACCAAAGAGATCGTGTTTGCTCAAAATGTTCTCTTTCCCTCTGTGAAATTGGCGTTCCAACTTCGCGGAAACAAAATGATGGATGATGGAGGGGATCTGATTGTTTATCCGTTTGTGCTTGATATAAAGGAATCAGTGGATGCGGCGATTGTTCCTGGAAGTGTGAAAACCGAGCGGAGAGATTACCGCAGAAGCGAAACAGTAATTGTTACGGCCCTTGTGGAAAACAAAGGGACTGAACCTATTAAGTCACTTCGAACAGGACTTTATGTTCGGGTACCTTGGGATAAGAACACATTGGCGAGTTCTATTAATCAACAGAGCATCACAACCTTTTCCACACCTCTATCGCCGGGAGAACAACGCGAGGTGAGACTCCGTTGGGATCCTCGCCTGAGAGATCCGATCAGTACTCGATTGTATGTGGTGGCAAATGATCTTCAGGAATTATTTGAGGTGGATTATGCCAATAATGTGGGTGATATTGCCGTCTCCATGAAGAGACTCCCCAACCTTGTACTGGATAAGGAGAAAACCAAGTTTATAGCAAATCAGGAAAATGGATCGTCGGTTTTGAACCTGAATGTGTCATTCCGAAATGATTCCGAGTACGACTTTGCCCACGAGTTTATCGTGGAAATAAATGCCTTCAATTCCAGCAAACAAGAGCAACTGGTTTACCGGACAAAGATCAATGATCTGGCATCCGGTGCTTCAAATGTTTTACAAGCAAACTGGAAGTATTCCAAAGAACATCGTTACATCAGCATTCATATAAATGCTGAACGCGAGTTTGGGGAAGAAACCTACGAGGATAATATGTTGGAAATCCCGTTGGTTCATGAGGAATATCTGGATTTTGCTGCTTTGGAGGATGGACTGAAACTTAGTGATTTCCTGAGTTCAGCAGATTTTACAAATTCTCTAATGCTGCCGGATTATTCTGTGGGAATTCAGAAATGGCCGCAAGTAGGAGATACTCTTGTATTCAGCAACGAGTATGTGAGCGGTACTCCCCTTCCAACACAACGCCCCGGTTCGGAGGCCGATCAACTGATGTTGATTGATTCCAACGGTACCCTAAGTTGGACGATACAGGAGTCTCCAGCACCCACCGGTTTCCGTATCCCCATGGATTCTTTGGATGATACAACATTCTATGATTTCTATCTACTCCAGCATCGTGGGAATGAGGTTTTAGGTAAATTTGCCAATCGGTATCGATTGAAAATCGAAGGAGGCGATTGGGTGGAGAACACCGAGTTTAATATGTCTCGCCGTTACATCGGTCGAATCAGTACGGAGGATGACTATTTGGATGTGGTTTTTGCTCCAACGGAAACACCATCAATCTGCGATTTCTTTAATTTGATCGTTGTACCAGTAAGAGGAGAAGTCCTTCTTCCTGTAATGACTTATGATCATTTTCCAAAGTCTTCGATTTCCATGGAAGGCGTTATACCCGAAGGATGCCGGGTGGTTTTGGAGTATCGGCTTCAAAAATCCGATGGTTCTTGGGGTTCTTGGGGCGGAACCGGGGATATTCTTCCAGAACAACAGGCGGCGGGTAAAATCCAGTTTAGAGTCGTGTTGTTTGGGAATGCTGAATCGACTCCGTCGGTAAAGCAGGTGCTGATTGTGCCATTGGGTTTTCAGGATCAGGTTGCCTTGCGCAAGGCATCCTGAGGAGTGTTGGTTTGTTTGAAAGGTTTATTCAATGACGATTGCTGGAAGACTTCAAACCGATGTGAAAAAGATGCTCCCGATTTGGGCGGTGATGGTTGGTGGCGTGCTGGCGGCGATTTTCACGGTACGTCAAAACGCACAGTCTTATCTGCAAGCAGGGATTGTGGAACGCTCACACGCTTCTGCGGTTGCTCAAGTCGCTTACTTCGCCGGGGTGCATGATTGGAGAAAATTGTTGGAATCGCGGGGATTGTCAGAATCGGGCGAGGTTAAATTGACCGGCAAACCGGGTGATTTCAAAAATGACCCACTTCTGCTTTCGGCGCGGAGTAAATTTGAGACTTCACTCTCCATCTACCCCAGCCAACTGGATGTTCACTCCAAATTGGCTCAACTAGCCTACTGGAACGACGAAGAAGGTCGGGCGTATTATCATTTGGGGATGCAGGATCTTCAGGTTGGGGAAAAAGATCAGGCAGAAATTAACTTTCTCCGGAGCATGGAGCTCTCTCCCGGGGATCACGCAGCGGGGTTGGCGTTGGCAGAGTTGTTGGCCGCCAAAGGAGATTGGGTTGGTTCGGAAGAAGTATTGCAGCGCTTGGGAACTGAGGTAAGTGAATCGGGGCCGGGTTTGTTTTTACGCGGGGAGTATGAACTGAATCGTTCCAATGCTGCGGAGGGGTTTGCCCTTCTCCGCAAAAGCTTGGATAAGAACCCTGAACGAGTGGAATTCTATCAGCGCTACTTGAATTACGTTCAACTCAGTCCTGAGTTGTTGGAGCATTTGGAATTTCTGGAAAAGACGTTGGAAGGTTCACAAACGGTTTCAACTCCTCCTTATCACAGAATCGCGCTTTTGTACCTTCAGAAAGGGGAGTTTGAAAAAGCCCGCTCGGTGTACCTGCGGATACTGGAGTTCAATCAGCAGCATGTGGGAATCTATATGGAATTGGCCCAAGTAGAGTATGAGTTGGGGAATAGTGAACGAGCCCGCCAACATCTGGAACGAGCGCTCAGTATGGATTACGGTCAGTTTTTGGAGCAGTTGAAAAGACAGGATTTGGAAGATCTTCGGGGAATTGCGCCCCAAACCATGGTGAAGGAGTAATCATCCCCGATGGCTATTCGGTCTGGTGTAAAACGGATTCTTGTAACCGGAGTCAGTGGATTTGTGGGGAAGTACATGGTGCGGGAATTGGCCGCATCCGGGCATCGTGTTTGGGGATTGAGCAGGGTTCAACGGGAGGATGCCATCGAGGGTTTGGAGCAGCACGTCATTGCCGATTTGTTGGATGAGGATGCAATCCGAACCGCATTGAGTACAATTAAGCCAAACATCATTCTGCATTTGGCGGCTCAGAGTAATCCGGCGCTGAGTTGGGATCTTCCTCTGGATACGTTTGAAGCAAATGTGGGGATGACGATTTCCATGTTGCGCGCAGCGAGAATCTGCCCGGAAGCCCGATTCTATTTTGTCTCCAGTTCGGATGTTTATGGGCGCCCCGAGGAACGCTTTCTCCCCATTTCAGAGCAGCAGGCGTTGGTTCCTGATAATCCCTACGCAGTTAGTAAAATCTCTGCGGAGCATTGCGCTCGGCTTTATGGACAGCGCAGCGGGTTGGAGGTGGGAATCATTCGACCGTTCAGCCATACCGGGCCGGGCCAGACCTCCAGTTTTGTGGTTCCATCTTTCGCCAAGCAGATTGCCGAAATTGAGTTCGGAATTAGAGAATTCCTAAACCATGGGGATGTTTCCACGTATCGGGACTTTACAGATGTGCGGGATATCGTTCGGGCATATCGGTTGATTATGGAACACCCCCGCTGCATTCCCGTGGTGAATGTCTGTTCCGGGAAAACAATTCAGATTCAAACAATTTTGGAAAAGTTGATGCAACAAGCGAAAGTGGAGATTCGGGTGAAAGTGGACCCCAACCGGCAACGGATGGAGAAAAGCACCCCATTACGAGGTTCCAATGAGTTGTTGATTCGTGAAACGGGTTGGGAACCGCAATACTCCATTGAGCAAACGTTGGCTGATGTGCTGGATGAACAACGACGCCATTTGGCAATTTCGCAATCCAGCAAACGGTTTGAGGCCTCATGAAACCTGTTTGGATTGAGGCGTTCCGTGATCGCCCTGCATTGGAATTGCTGGATTATGGAATTCTGGCGCTTCTGATTTTTGTGCTTCCCTTTTTTGTGGTGATCGGCGCCCACGATGGTTTTGTTACCGCAAAGTGGTGTGCTTTGGGGGTGTTGGGCCTGTTGATGGTTGGGGCCCTGGTAACCCGTGTGATGTTTGGCGCCCGGTGGATTGTTCCCCTTCATGGAATCAACGGCCTTTTGGCGCTCTACTTTATTTGGCAACTGATGTCGTTTTTCTGGTCGGGTTCCAAGCGTTTATGGCTTGAGGATGCACTACAATCTGGATTGGTGTTGGGGATTTGTGTGGCGGCGCAGTCAGTGGTTTATGGGGATCGGCGAAGAATTTTGGGGTTGGGTGTTCTGATAGTTTTTGCCGCAACGTTGGCGGCGCTGTGGGTGGTAGTCGTGGACTTTGTGCGTGCGGCAAACCCCGATCAAGGAATGGTACTTTCCCGATTGAACGATTGGCGTGATGCGCTTTCGTTGGCGGGATTTGGAAATACGGGGCATAGCTCGGACTTTATCGTTGTGGGCTTCCTGTTTAGCCTCATGGGATTGTTGTGGGTGCAGGGGTTGAAGAGAATTGTTTTTTTTCAGGTGATTCTCGGGATTCAAGCGGCGGGGTTGATTGTGAATTGGTCACTCCATTCCAATATTTCCCTAATCGCGGGTTCTGTTCTGCTGGCAACTTTGATTGTGAAACGTTGGTGGTGGAAACCGAAGCTGCTGGCTCGACTTCGGAGGCTTTTCCCTCTGGTGGGTATTTGGCTTTTTGTGTTATTGTTCTACGTGGTGAATCACCCACTAAATCCACACCGGGCAGACCTTTGGAAACCCACAGCCACGGCGGAGTCCGCTCTCCCCGGAATTCTGGGGCATGCCTTTTCCTCAGCCCGTTGGCAGGATGGTGGTGTCACAAGGTTGGCGATCTGGTACACAACCATCGGGATGATTGAATCCAATCCGATTCTCGGCGTTGGTGCGGGAAACTTCACCTACGTCTACCCCACTGTTGCGGCGGAATCGGTGTTGAATAATCCCAGTTTGGAACGTTACGCCCATAGCTGGACGAACGCGGCTCATCAGATTTTTCTTCAAGTGGCGGCGGAATTGGGTCTTGTGGGACTGGTACTCTTACTTGCCGCAATCCTTTGGAGCCTGTTTCTGAGTTGGCACCGTTCGGGAGAGGAATCGTGGACGAATCACCTGATTCTTTGCACGGCGCTCTGCGCGTTTGTGGCGATGCTGCTGCAGGGGCAGATGAATTTTATTTTGGAACTTCCGGTCTCGAGCTTGTTGTTTTTTCTGTTGCTGGTAGTTCCGCTGGTTCTGCCGAAACGTGGCGTTGTGGTGGATGCAATTTTTCCCGTTTCGCGGGATTATGGCATTTTGGAGCTGGGAATTTATCTCAAAAACATGCAGTCTCCAGTGGCGCTGTTTTTATCCACGAGCCTGAGCAAACTTTTGGCTATTTGTGTGGTGGTGTTTGCATGGATTATTGTTTTCGTGGGTTGCTTCTGGAGCGTTTCTCCCTTGCGAGCGAGCATCCAATACAAAACCGTATATGAGGAAATGCGGATTTATCGTTCCACCGGTTCTATTGTTGATTGGGGGGATTTAGTGCAAAAGGCCGAATCCGTTGTAAAGTTGAACCCCGGCCACCGTGATGCACGAGCCACGTTGGTGGAATTGTACCTCCTTTCCGGAAAGGAAAGTGATCTGGAACGTGCAGAATTCCACGTGAACGAATTGGGGAAAACACTTCAAGACTCGAAGTACCTTCAACTCCGGTTGCAGACGCTTCTTCAAACCGGACAAATAGAGAAGGCACAGCAGACAAGTTTGGAATTGGAGCGCCGCTTTAGCCGGCCATCATTAGGAGAAATAGAATGAGTCGCCAGATTCGGTCTTCCAAGAATGCCCGATTTTGTTCCCGGATGATGAGCATTGCTGCGTTGATGCTGCTTGTGGGTTGCACCACGCGAAATGCGGGAACAACGGATTCGGGTTTGCTGGAAACGGAATCGATTCCTTTATCCAAACTGGATACTCGTGTTTCGGTTGTTAGTTTGAGCGAAGAAGTGCAAAATAAGATGGATCCGGAGCAGCGGTTTTCCCTGGGGCTTGATCAATTTGTTCGGGAAGACTTTCGCGAGTTGGATCATCGCCGGGTTGGGGTGGTAACTTCACGCTTGGCGCTGGATAGCAGTGGTCGCCATTTGTTGGAATCGCTGTTGCCGCAACGAAATCCGTTGGTTCGGCGCGTGATAATTTTCGATGATGAACTTGCTGCAAGCGCCCGTGGAAACCGAATGGATTCCATTCTTTCCAAATACCCGGAAGTAAGGACTTTTGGCCGAAGCAGCACGGGGATGGAATTGACCGAAGTGATGCTGGGCGACTGTGATGTGGTGGTTGTGGACCTCCCTTGGCGGGGCACAGGAAACAATCCGGAATTGCATTTCTTTTTTGGGGTGATGCGGCATTGTTTAAAGCATGGGTTACCGGTGATTGTTTTGGATCGGCCCAACCCGTTTGGTGATGCCGTGATTTCGGGACCTCCTCAGAATGCGATGAGTTTTCCTCAGGGGGATTTTCAGCCGATCTCCCCCACTGCTGGAAATCACCCGTTCACAGTTCCCTTTCTTTCCGGAATGAGTCTTGGGGAAATTGCAACACAGATGAACCGGGAGTATGGTTTTGGGCTCAACTTACGTGTTGTCCCCGTGAGCAAACCCGTAGCAGGCGGTGGTTTGGGTTCGTGGTATGAGCTGAACAAGATGAATGCGGAAGCCGTTCGAGGAGAATTTGAGGAATGGCCACAGTACTTTCCAACCGATCCCGCAAATGCCTCGGCGTTGTTGCTGACGTGGTTGATTCCCGAGTTATCTTGGAATGGGGAGGAGATTGTTTGGAGTGGGGTTTCAACAGATCAGAACCACAACCAACAGGTTGAAAGTGTGCTGAAGAAAGCGGATTTTCTTCCCGTTGGTGCTGCGGGAGAAAATGGTTCTTGGAAGTTTACCCGCGAGACGAATCTGGGATTCAACGCGGTGGAGATTGCGTTCCACTGGGCAATACTCCAACGCCCCAGGGATGAAGGAAAGTTACTGGCAGAGCTTTGCCGGAAAGTTTCCTTCAGTCCGCTGGAACAGCTTCCGGATGATTTCCAATGGGCTGTAGTGGAAGAGCGGTTCAAAGCCCAACTGGCTGACTATCGTTTGGCTGTGGAAACCAGTAATCGTTACAAAACTTCCCCATAAGGCGGAACTCCATGAAGTTATCCCTGTATGTTTTCGCGTTATTGATGGTTTTGGGGTTCCTAACCGGGTGTTCTGGTGAGGAAAAACCTCTGAGCCGTGAGGAAGTTCAGCAGTTATTGGATGAGTCTTTGGCTGAGGCAAAAGGGGGGCATAGGGCTGAGGTGGAAGGGAAGCTGGAGCTTCCGGATGGGGAGTCACCAGTCGGAGTGATGATTTTTGTACCGGGCACTCCTTACCTGAGCATGGTGGGGAGTGATGGATTGTTTGAACTCTCGGGATTGGAAGCAGGTCAGTTCCAAGTTTATGCCACCCGGCATGATCTGGTGACAAAACTTTTGGCCGATGTGGTGGTAACTGAGGCGGAGTTGGCGGAAGGGCCGGTGCGTTTGGCACTTGAACCCCAGATGTTGGAATTTTTGGCCCCTGTAAGTGCCTTGGCTGTGGGAAGTTTCAGCGGGGCGGGAGTGGCGAAGGGTAGTGTTTTGGTTCCACGTGATCGCGATTTGATGGGTGTTCTGGTGGAAGTTGTGGGAACGGATTTCCGTACAACCACGGATTCTCAAGGGCAGTTTACGCTGGTGAATCTTCCGGCTGGTCCCCAACGGTTACGTTATTCTCAATCGGGTTATGTTCCGTTTGAGCAGGATGTGGTAGTGGAATCCTTGCGGGAAACGCTGCTCACACCGGTTCAACTCCAATTGAGAGGCAATCGAGCTCCAATTGGTAGAAGTATTAGCGGCGGAATAGTGATGGTGGATGTGGAAGGAAACGTGGTGCGCGATTACTCGCGCGTGCAGGTGCTGTTGGAAGGATCGCCCCTGCGCTACTTTACGGATGACTCGGGATTATTTGAAATCGGGGATCTCGATGCCCTGAAGTATCGCGTCTCGGCCAAGGCACCAGGCTACAAATTGGAGCAAGTCATTGAGGTGGATCTTTCCCTTCAGAGTAATGCCCAAATCACTTTGGTCATGCTGGAGGATGCCGCCACGGCAGACCAGACCGGTGTGGTGGTGGGTCAGGTTTTTTTGCAAGAAGCAGATGATCAATCCAACGCGGGTGTTTTGGTGGCGTTGGCTGGGACTCCGTTTACCACGACGACTGATGCAGTGGGTTCCTTCACTCTGGAGGGTGTTGAGCCGGGGACTTACTCGTTAGTGGCCACGATGCAGGGATTTGAGACCAAAGAAATTACAGGGCTGGAACTAAAGCCAAGACAAGTACTCAGCCTACCTCCGTTTGAGTTGAAGAAGATTCGTGATTATCCCATCGTTGTCTCGACGATTCCTGCTGATGGGGAGCGGGATGTGACTATCAAAGACCCGTTGGTTGTATCGATTCTTTTTGATGAGGAAATGGATTTGGCGAGTGTGGAGGAAGCTCTTTCCATCACTCCGGAAGTGGAATGGGAATTTTCCAGCACAGGGATGAGCAGTGAACGGGTGGAGTTGAAGCTCGCGGGGTTTACGGAACTCGGTACTCCGCTGAAATTCGGCGAGAGATACACGGTGAAATTGGAAAATACGGCGAAGAGCATCAAAGGGCAGACGATGGAAGAGAGCTTCTCCTTCCGGTTTGAAACGGGTAAGGCCAAGGTAGTGGAGACCTTCCCACGGAACGGTCAGCGAAATGTATTTGTCAGCAAGGGAGAACCGATTCGGGTTTACTTCAATGTGCGGTTGCGGAACGAACAATTTGAATCGAGCGATGTTCGTTTCCGACCCGAGTTACCAGCGAGTGCGGATGTTTATCTTCAAGAGGATCGGCGCACGGGGTGGAGTATTCTGATGATTGGAGGAGATCTCCTTTTTGACACAGAATATGAAGTCACGATCCCGAATCGTTTTGAAACAATCACCAAGGGACCGATTTCCAATTTGCCCTACCGCTTTCGTTTTACGACGACGAAACTTCGGGAGGCAACTTCTCCCGGGGGCAATCGTGAGGTGGAACGGCGTAGAATTGAAGAGGAATTGAAGCGGCAATAAGCCATCCAATCGGGTTGGGATTATGCAGCGCTGTTATTGTTGTTGATTGCTGGATGCACATTCCATCAGGGATGTGCTTGGTTCAAAATTTAACAATCCGAGGCTTGGATTGGATTTTGCCCTATACCCGTTGTCGTTAATTTGGGCATAGTTTCTCCGAGTTTATTTGGAAAAGGTTTTTGAGCCGGATGGGCGATCAGGATTTCATCCAGTCGATATTGTCTTCTATCGATGCGGAAGAGTTTGTGAAGGCTGTGGGTTTCCACTCTGAATTGACTCGGGTGTTGGGGCGTTCGATCAAAACACCTTGTATGGTGCACCGGGATTCAGCATTTGCTTCATTGATTATAGATGCTGAGAAGAAAACCTATAAATGCATGAAAGCGGGTTGTGCAGCAAATTCGGGGGGGAATCTGGTGCAGTTATATGCCTTGTACACGGGGCAGACTGTGGAAAGTGCAGCTCTGGGTGTGGCGGAATTGATGAATATCAGTGTGGACGATTCAGCGGTTGAGGAGATTCTAGAACAGGAAAGGCAGGTTGCTGAGGAAGCGATTCAGGCGGGAAATTGGTCTCAATTGCTCGAGTGCTTGGAAACTTTTGAGCGATTGAAGGGACACCACACCGAGGTGGTGTACTGGCGGGCTTTGCTAGCGGAGCAGGGGATTCCAGAGGTTTTAACTGCGGAGGAGGTTATTCTGCACTGGGAAAAAGCGCAGGATGCCTTGAGGATGACGAACGCAAAGCGTTCGTTGGAGATTATTCAGCATAAGCTGATTCCCGCGTTTCCCGAGCGCGTGGAATTGTTGTTTCGTAAATCGGAGTTGGAATTACGAGTTGGTGAATTGGAGAAGGCTCAATCCTCATTGGTTGAGTACGTTTTGAGAGCAAAGGAAATTGGGGCAACCCTGGATAAATCAGTGATGGAGTTGATTCATCGCGAAACTTTCCGGGCGCAAAGTGATGTGGCTTTGTTGGCCGCTGGTGTCTTTGCCGAAGCGGGTGAGTTGCAAAAAGCACGTGAGTTGTATTTGCTCACACACGAAACGTTGATGGAACGCGATAAAAAAATTGAAGCGCTTTCGGCGTTGGGAATGGCAGCGCGCTGGGAACCGGCGGATTCCGAGTTGGTAATGCGCGTTTATGGTGAGATGAAGTTTGAATCGCAGGATCGTGGTTTGGCGTATGAGTTTTTGGAGGATTGCTGTGAACGTTTATTGAAACAACGCAATGCTGAGAGCGCTTTGGCGTACGTTCGGCTTTTGCTTCAAGATGACGCCAAACGTATCGAACCATGGGATCTTTTGCTATCCGTATATCACGCGATGGGTGATATGGAAGGAGCAGCGGAAGCGTTGCTTCAAAAATGTGAATTGGTTCAAATACAATCCAACTTGGAAGAAGAGGAACTCAAGGCGCTGGAGAGTTGTTCCGCTTATTTTGTATCTTTACCACAATTGATTCGTTTGTGTGGAGTCTATCACAAAGCAGGTTTGAAGGAATCTGCCACAGGGTTGAGTAATCGCATTCTGGAACTTTTGAATGATTCGGAATTAGGGAGCGAACAACTTGAAACATGGAAAAGGTTGTATCAGTTTTTCCCCTTACATGAGAAGGTTCTCACGGGGTATTTGGGAGTTCTCCTAGCCATGGGGGATCGCGCCCAGTGGAAAAACATGGTGTTGGCGGCTTTACAGAATCCTGAGTATCCGTTCGAAGTGCAGCATCAACTGCTTGGACTAATTTCCACTCAGTTTGCTGATGATTTGGAGTTACAATTCTCTCGAACTGTTTCGTTGTGGGGACATGCGGAAACTGAGGAGACTCGGGCAGAGCTGTTGTGTGCCTTTCTACGTTTGGCCAAAGAACAGAAATCACTTGATGCAGGAAGAATGTTGTTTGTTTGGCTGAACAAGCAAACGGAGAAGTTACCAACTGCTTTCTCTGAGGATTATATTCGCTTCTTGATCTCGCTGAAGGGAACAAATTCTCTTGGTCTGGATGAAGCCCGTTTGATTGCCGAGAGTAATTGCTGGGATTTGGAACTAATTCTCACCAGTGCCCAATTGCTCAAAGGGACAAAGGAAAAACTCGAGCTTTTACAACGCGCCACGGATTTGCTCTCCTCTGAAACGAAACCAGATTTTATCGCTTTGTTGTTGAATTTGTGGGAAGATGCCTCGGAAACAAAGGAGGGAGTTCAAGCCCGTTTAACTTGCCTGCGCTTGATGGGGACAGAGGAGAAATTGCTCGAGGAATTGGATCGAGCGTTGATGTTGTTTACCAAAAGCAAAGGGATGGCAGATTGGGTAAACGAGTTGTTCCAGCAACGGCTTCGGTTGGCACCGAATGACCTGATCGTTTTGGAAAACTATCGCAGCTTTCTCAAAAAAGAGAAGCGTTCGGCAGAGGCCATTCAAGTTGAGTTTACGATTGCTTCGTTGTTGGAGAAAATGGGGGACACTGACGCCGCGGCTCGGCTTGTTTCTCAAGTAATGAAGGAGAATCCGAAGGATCCCTTGGTTCGGCGAAGAGCAGTGACACTGCTTCGGGAAAGCGGTAATGAACAGGAAGTAACTCAAACGCTTGGCGCAATTGCAGAGGAATTGTTTACCCAAAAGAATTTTGCCGAAGCGTTGGCAACCTGGAGGGAAGTGTGGGAAACTGGTGGAAGAAATGAGTTGGTGGGGACACGCTACTTTGAGTGTTTGCTGATGGTTTCACACCCCATGGAAGTGGACTTGGATCTGGGTCTGGAGCTTTATCATGCGTTACGAGAGGAATTTGAGGCCAGTTTTCGTGTTCGGTTGTTGGAGTATTTTGGAAGATTCGAACATATGGCAGAAGGGGTTTATGCTGCCGTTTTAAACTTGCTGGATGAGCAGGATTTCGATGCGGGTTCAGTAGATTGCAGGGGATTGTTGCAATTCGCGATGGAGCACCACTACTTGGATTTGGGGTGGAAGCTGGGACGTGAATTGGATTTGGCGTCGCTGCATGATGAACGAATGATTGCATTTATTAAGAGTTGTGCGCAGGACTCCGGGAACTTGAGTATCGTTTTTGAGTGCGAGAAAAAGTTGATTGGGTTGTTGATTCAACGTGGTGACTCCACTGGGCTGATGGAGCGCATTGAACGACTCTACTCAGAAGCACCAAGAGATTTGGAAGTTCGGGAGTTGTACGCTCGAAAAGTGCTGATTCGGGGTAATCGTGAGGAGGCATTCCATTTCAATTTGGAAAGCGCGCAGTTGGCTATCGAGTTGGGTGAGGGAAGCACCGCCCGCGAAATTCTTGACCGTTTGGTGAATGAAAACCAGCAGGAAGCCATGCACTTGGAAGAGATTGCCAAGGTGTATGCAGAAGCTCGGGCTGAAGGGCGTGCGGTGGAGTTGTTGACACGCGCCATGGAACTCCAGTTGGAGAATGAGTGTTCCGAGTTGGCGCTGGATGTATTGGAACGTGTTTTGGGACTCGTTCCGGAGGATCGGTTCTTCCGTAAACGCAAAGCAGAGTTATTGCGTGAGTTGGATCGTTTTGAGGTGGCGGTATTGGTTTATGAGGAACTTCTGGAGAAGGTGGAATCACCCGACGAAGAAGTGGAAATCCTTCAGCGAATCTTGGAGTTGTATCCCAAGAAAACCGATCATCGGAAACGATTGGCGGAACTTTTTCTCAGCAAAGGAAATGGGCTTCAAGCGGCGGAACACTTCAGCCGAGTACATCAAACGCTTTTGGAAACATTTCCGGATCAAGCTCAAGAATTGCGCACGCGATTGGAGTTGGTTCTGGGCGATCAACCAAAAGTTGTTTCACTGCTTTTCCAAGCGGCGCTTGAGGAGAATGATTTCAATCGGTCGCTAAAGTGGGGACAGGTCATAGTGGAAGACCTGAAGTCCAAGGGGTATCATGGGGAGGCGCTTCAGATATTAGCGCGAATCAAAGAGGTTTTCGGTGAAGAGGATGAAGCGATCCTTCGATTGGAAACTACACTTGAAGGTACAAATCCTGGAACGAAGCAACAAACATCACCACGGATTAAGCTGGCTCGCAAACTCTCCAAGGAGGGGCGTGTGAGTGAGGCGATTCAAGAGCTTGAGCCTTTGTTGGATGATGCTGAATGGACTCTGGTTGCTTCTCGAACGATTATCCCTCTCTACATTAAATCAAATCAGTTTGAGTTGGCGCAAAAACGCTATTTGGTTGTTCTGAATGAATTACTAGGGATGGGAAATGTTGAGGAAGCGCTCTTGGTTCAAACGCAACTCTTTCATCTGGATGCGCAAAATCCGCAGTTGCGTGAGCAGGTGGCGTTGATTTTTTTGCGTAATGGTATTCCTGAGGTTGCTGCGGAACAGTTCAGTTGGATTGCTAAAAACTCTTTGGAAGAGAAACGGTTTAAGGATGCTTTGGCGTGGGGTTTGAAAGCACTGGATGCCGCACCAAGAAGCATTGAGGGGCGTATTCTGCTGGCGTTGATTTACGAGCGTTTGGATAACGTGCCGGACGCCACGGCCCAATACGTAAAAGCCGCTGAATTGCTGGTGGAGGCCGGATTATTTGAGAAGGCAGCCTATTATGTGGAGCAGATTTGCAGGCTTACTCCGGAAAGCCCGGAACCGCGTGAACAACTGATTAAGTTATATGAGCAGATTGGTCAGAGGACGCAGATTACTGATCAACTGGACAAGTTGGTGAAGATTTATGGTAAGCAACACCGCAACGATGATCATCTTCGCATCCTAAGACGGATGGTAAGCCTGCATCCCGATCAAACCCAGTATCGGGGACAGTTGATCGAGGTATTGAAGGCGAATGGTGAAAAGGAGGAGTTGTTTCAAAACCTGATTCTCCAGAGCGATTTACAAGTGAAACGGGGAAGAAAACAGGAAGCTGTGGTATTACTCGGCGAGGCATTGGATTATGCCACAGAGATTCCTGGAGGGGTGAAGCAGGTTCTGGATCAAATCCGCGAACATGGTTCCTCCGAGGAGTATATCCGGTTTGCCCTTCAGCAGGCCGATAAGGAATTGCAGCAGGGGAATGTACCGGGGACACAGGTGCTTTTGAATTCTGTTTCCACCATGGCGCAAAAAAATGCCGGCTACTTTTTGTTGTTGGCAGCTCTCTACGAGGCGACCAACCAAACGACTTTGGCGAAGCAGGCGTTAGATAAAGTGGAAGCGTTGGTTGAAGAGTGTACCAGCGTGGACGAGAAAATTCTCGCTTACAAAAAGCTGTTGGAGCGTGTTCCTGATCAGTGTTCCATCTGGCGTTCGCTGATTCATTGCTATCGTTTGAGCAACCGGTTGGAAGAAGCCACGTTTGCACAGCAGGAATTGGCGTTCCGCCTTGCTCAGCAGGGGCGCCATGAAGAAGCGGTGGTGGAATTACGGACTCTTCTACAATTGGATCACGAGAACCTGAAAGCTTGGGAGCAGTTGATTGAAAGCACCGTTAAAGTCTCTCCTGAGAAGGAACTCGTGGAGGATTATCTTGTTTATGCCGGGCTTTTAATGGAATCCAAAAAGTTCATGAAAGCCTTGGAAATCATCAGCCGTGTGATTCGTTTGGAACCCTACAACGTGGATGCGCGGATGGCGTATGTCAGGGCATTCCTAAAGGTGGGGATGGAAGAGGAGCTGATAGAGGATTATCTGACCATTGCGGATTTGCTGGTGGCAAATAATCGGTTGGATGATGCGATTCATTACTACAACAAAGTAACGACAATCGATCCGTCCTATAAGGACGTTCAACTTCGAATGACACAAACTCAGCGGATGAAACGGGGACGGGGAACACGCAGTCACTCGGAGTTGATTCAGAATCCTGACGCGAAACGCCCACATGAGGAAGCGGGATTTCGTCAACGTACCGAACGCCCAACAGAAACGCAGTTGCGCTCCAGCGCCGATCGCCTGAGTGCACGCCGTGAGGGTGCTGCACGTGTTCCTTCCACCGAAGCCGAGACAGGTTTGAATCCAGCTCATCAGTTCTTAATGGATGAAATGGAGGCGATGGAGAGGGAGGATGAATTGGCGGAGCTACGCCAGATCATTCAGAATTATCAGGATATTCTTTCCATCAATCCCCAGAATGCGAATGTTCGCGTGAAGCTTGCACACCATTATCTTCAACTGGAAGACAAACAAAAAGCATTGAAAGAATACGCCGAGGCACGGGATTTGTACTTCAACAAAGGTGAGATTGCCACCTGTATTGAGGTATGTGAGAAGATGCTGGAACTGCACCCCACGGATCAACGAACACGTTTGGTGCTGAAGCAGAGCTTGAACAAACGCGATGCGTTCAAGGCGTTGGAATCGGCCATTATTTATTCCGACACGAATGACGATACCAAGCGACCTCCGAAAAAATGATGAATCAGGAACTGGAAGCCAGTGCGCGAATTCTGTTGGATCGCACCACCATCCGGGTGGATGGTCGGCCATTTTTTGCCTTTGGTTTCCAGCTACTTTTGACACCTCCGGAGGAAATGGAATCCACCCTTCAACGGATTCAGGAGTTGGGTTTCACGGCTGTTTCCTCTCCCCCGGCAAGCCCCGGAAATTTTCACACGATTGATCGAATATTCGAGATCTGCAACCGCCTCGGATTGCTGGTGAATTTGGTGGCTGATCCCCGGGTGGATAAGCCGAGCGAGTATCTTGCGAACCGATACAAACACCATCCGTCCCTGTTGAGTTATTGCCTTCCCACGTTGAACGGAAGTGAACGGGAGTTCGCTCGGTTTTGCCGGGAGCGCGATCGGCTTCGGCACCAGGATTTGTTCCACCCCATATGGACACCGTATCAGCAGGATTTTGGTTTGAGGTTGTACATCGATTCCACGGATTTACATGCGGTGAACCATGCCGTGGGAAGCCATTTGAGTTTGGCTCCGGAAGAAAGTGGCGTGCAGAGGATTTCCGACCTTTTCCGCGAATGCCGTAACCACAAAATTCCCGGAAGGCCGTTCTTCTGTCATAACATGCAGGCCATGATCACGGATGAGGTTCGGGAATCAGGAGTTTATGATTTTGATGCAACCGTGAACAATCACTCTCCGCGGCATCTGGAGTGGTATCCGTATTATGCACGAATAGATGAGGAGGAGCGTTGGGATTTTTTGGCCCCTGATGTGGAGTTGATGCGGTTGCGTTGTTTTGAAATGCTGGCGTCTCGTGTTCGTGGGATCATGGTGGGGACGTATGACTTTATGTTGGGCAAAGCACCGTTTACGGGATTGGATCGATTGGCTGAGCTTTCTGTACTAGCGCGTGAAGTGGAAACCATTCGGGATTTTGTGGCAGAAGGCCAATTTGTGCGGGGCGATCTGGAGACGGGGCATCCCGGTATAAAGGCCATGATGCTTCACCATACGGATGATATTTTGGTGTTTTTGTGGAGAGCCAGCAAAGCCGATGAATTTTGGTTGGACCCGATGCCAATGCCCCGCGTGGAGGTAAAACTCAACGTGAGCGCCAATGAGAATGTGAAGGCCTGGAAACTCGATTTCCCCGAGGTGCAACCGCTGGAGCTTATTCGTGATGCCAAAGGTGCAGTGCTGGTCAACCTCGGTGCGTTTGATCTTACGGCGAAGATCCTTCTTACACGTTCCCATGTGCGACCCCAAGAGATACGTGCTTCAGTGGAACGGTTGCTAAGCCCCGCCGTGCAATCCCGCAGAACCATGCTGGAGGTACGTCAGCAG
>JANRMB010000140.1:0-10007 GCA_033761985.1 Candidatus Sumerlaeia bacterium
GTTACGGGTCTTTGAGGCTCCTCGGGGAAAAGGGGTTTGTTGGGGACAACAACCACCTCTTTTTTCTCGGGTTCTTGCAATAGACTCATTCTATTACCTCATCAAAAGAAAACTATAAATTCTAAAAACGGCTATCTTTGAAACAACGTTATGGCTAGACTATAAGGATTATTGGGTATTTCCGACCACTTTCATCAGTGAAGGGGGGTTCTCACTTTGCTTCTCCACAATCCAACAAGAGCAGGGATGATCACCGAGAAGATCATCACTGAGGCGTGCATGGTCATCATGGAGTTGTAAAACTCCGGTGTAATTGCACCCAATCCGAAACGTGTAAGTTGGGCTCGAATTGCACCGGCAAAAGTCCCGCCTACGATTCCCATGAACAGAGCAAGTACCAAATACATCCCAAGAACTTTGTGGTCAGTGCTGCCAAGGATATGGAGAATACCAGGTGCCTTGGTTACGGGTCTTTGAGGCTCCTCGGGGAAAAGGGGTTTGTTGGGGACAACAACCACCTCTTTTTTCTCGGGTTCTTGCAATAGACTCATTCTATTACCTCATCAAAAGAAAACTATAAATTCGGATAACGGCTATCTTCTTAACAACGTTATGGCGAGGCTAAAAGGATTACTGGGTATTTGCAACCACTTTCACGGGTGCAGGAGGATTCTCGCTTTGCTTCTCCGCAATCCAGGCATCAAACTCCTCTGGGGTGCAGACAATCACATCGATCAGCATTTTATAGTGCGATGCACCGCAGATTTCAGCGCATTGACCTTTGTACCAACCGGGTTTCTCCACGTTGAACCATACTTGATTCGTACGCCCCGCCACGGCATCCATCTTTACACCGAAGGCAGGAACCCACCAAGCGTGGTTCACATCATTACTCGTGATGTTGGCGACAATTGTTTTTCCTGCGGGAATCACGAGGGCTTCGTTGTTGGAGGTCTTCATCCCATTATGTTGGTGATACTCATAAATCCAACCGAAACGATAACCATAGATAGTGATAACTTCGTCTGCGGGAGGAGGGTTGTCATAACTGCGAATGAGCTTGTAGGTCGGGACAGCCATCAAAATCAGAACAATCGCAGGTACAATCGTCCAGAATACTTCGAGTGGGAGGTTTTCATGAAACTTTGCAGGTTCACGACCATCATTTGTTTTTCGGAATTTGAAGATACAAATAAGGAGAAGGATTTGTGGAATGATCAGGAAAGGGATAATCAGCACGGACGTTACGAAAACATTGCTGCGAATCTGACGAGCCAACGGCGTTACGGGTTCAGCAATAAAGTTGGATATTTCTTGAGGTTTGTAATGGGACAGAATCGGGGATACATCAGGATAAACCACCACCGGGTTTTGAGCCTGAGCAGACATCCCCATGCACAAAACCAGCGTGACGAGAAGAATAAGGGAGAAGTACCGGGAAAACATCTTAATACAACCTATTAGGATTCAGAACCAAGCGCCGTAAGAGCTTGAACAAACTGGTGAAGATCAGAGATTTGCTCTGTGGTGAACGTTGCGAAACCATGATGGCGAGTTGTGCCTTCCTTGGTTTTGGTGATCACTTGAGTGAACGCATCAAGATCACGAACCCAGGGATTGGAATTCCCTTGGAAAGGGCTGGTGGAAATACGAACGTAAGGCGCAGATGTCAAAATCAGGCGAGACTTCACACCGCCACCAGCGGAACCGTGGCACTCGGCACAATTCATTCCGTAAAGCGTAGCCGCAGGATGGTCTTTCAAGAAGCTTGGAAGCTCAACGTCAGCTGCCAAGGACTGAGGGCGTATGTTGTCTTTCAGGGCCACATTAACGAGCTCCAACTCCGGAGCATCTGTGCCGAGAGCTTCAAAATCCAATGGGCCGGTTGCGGCAAGCACCGGGCCGGGGAGGGCGTCGATATCAGCTTGGCTGAGGGCGGGAGCATCAGTTGTCCAAACAGATCGAATGTAATGAATCACCGCCATACGGTCAGCAGCATTGTAGCCTGCGTAGGAGGACATGGAAGAACCGGCGATGCCTTTGTCCAGTGTTAGCCACATTTGTGAGACGCTGGCACCGTTTGTCCAAGTGGAAGATGCCTCATGAAAATTCCGTGGGGCCGGGTTCAACCCCTTTCCATTTGGACCATCGCCATAACCTTCCACACCGTGGCAGGATGCACAGTAGGTACCGTAGAAGGATTTACCTTGAGCGATAAGCTCGGGGGTGGGTTCCGCAAGTGCCTGAACGTTGACCGGTTTTACGGGGTTTGCCACAACGGCGAGCGGCTTTTCTTCTTTGCCATGCTCAATGCCATGCAGGTAACCGCTGCCGAAAACCCAGCCCACAATGACCACAGAGGCCACCGCGATGGGGACATACATCAGCGGGTTTGTTGTATCCTTGGGAAGATTATACTTGGGAGCACTCATGGTTAGGCGTAACTTCCTTCCACGGACATTTTGAAGTAGGGATCACCGATGGCGCAGACGCTGTGGCGTGCATACACCAAAGATAATGCAAGAGCAAAGCCACCAAACATGAACAAAAAGGCCCCAATTTCAGCTACACCAGGGAACACCACGGTACTGAAGAATGTGGGGTAAATCACCCAGTACAAATCCAGCCATTGACCAATGAATATTGCGAAAGCCACCGGTACAATCACCTTGGGGTTGCCACGGAAGACAATCGGCATCAGGCAGCAGAAGGGGATAATCCATTTGAAAAGAACAAGCGACACGAAAACGTTCTCCCAACCACCATTCGTCCGTTCAATCAGGTAGTACGTTTCTTCCGGGATGTTCGCGTACCAAATGAGCATGTACTGGGAAAAGCCGATGTACATCATGAAACAAGAGAAAGCCATCGTCCATGTTCCCAAATCCCACAAATGCCGTGATTGAATCAGCGTTTGAAGGGATTTGTGCCGACGCATCAGCACGGTAATTACCCCCATCAACGCCAGTGTGGACAAGAACATGCCGGAGAAAATGTAGACGCCGAACATCGTGGAGAACCACTTCGGTTCCAACGCCATCAGCAAATCAATCGCGTGAATCGTAAACGTGTACATGAAAGTGATCAGGAAGATAATCGACCACTTTTGGTTGTCGCGATAGAGTGCTTTGTCGAACTTTGCTGCAGAATCCTGCTTCAAAGAATTACTGCGAATTTTCCACGCAAGGAAGAACCAAAGAAGATAGAATGCGACGCCTTTGAACAGCACAGCTTCCTGGGAAAGGAACACGGATTTCTTGATCAAATCGTCGCCGCTGTCGGAGAAATACACTCCGCCTTTGCCGATGGCTTCACGGTAAGGGGAATCCAAATCATAAAGCACGCCGTACCCAACTGTGGCGATAAACAGAAACACCACAAAACTGATGGGGAGAAAGGAGGCAAACCCCTCGGCAAAGCGCCGTACTACAATAGACCAACGCGCGCTTGCTGCATATTGGATGCAGGTAAAAACCAACCCGCCGATGGCGAGAAGGAAGAAGAAGTAATAGGCGTGCAGCAGAGCCAAGAAACCACGAAGCCGTGTGGCATCGCTCTCAAACATGGAGTTCAGCAGCAAAATGAAACCCAAACCAATGCTGACATACGCACCGATTTTGATCGCTTTTGGTAACCCGACTGCTCCGGGGTCCTGTATTTCAATCGAATGATGACCGTGCATTTAGCGGCTATCCTTTGGAAGTTACTGACGAAGAATTAGGCGGTTAACTACGCCCGTTGGTGGTGGGTTCGGAAGAGGTGCTGGCTGTACTTTGCTTTTCAAAGGCATCGCCCAAGGCACGAACGTAATGGATAATCGCCCAACGTTTTTCGGGATCGATCTTGGTGTTGTAGGCGGGCATATTGCCTTGGCCAACAGTCAGTACGTGATAAATCCGACCATCCGTCCACTCGTTGCGGATTTTATCCGAATAGAGCTTTGGTGGCATCGGCATTCCCACATTGGCTTTCACCACCGTTCCGTGGCCATCACCCGCGGCCCCGTGGCAGGGCATGCAGTAGATATTGTAATACTTCTGCCCAGTGAGAAGAACTTCCTGAGTTGGTGTCAGGGGGTTTTCCAAGGCCATGGCCAAAGTATCAGCCTGCTCATTGGAAATGGTGTAGGGAATGAAATTCACCGGAACGGTTCCCTCGGGGGGGAGCATCATCGGCCCCTTCTTGGCAAAAGGGTTCTCTTCCTGAGCTTTGTAGGCGTAGGAAAAGTGCATATCCGGCATGTTCAAAATTTCACGCGTCTCACGGCGGCCATCGCAACCTGAGAAGAGGAGAACGGACACGGTGAGGACAAATGCGCTGCGAAGAAGAATCGGAAGGGATTTCATGAGTTGAATCCTATGGCACGGATTTCATCCGCTTTGAGACGCTTGAGCAGAGCTTCCGCTTTGGAGACGTCATCTGGATTGCGTGTGGGAATGACGAGAGCAAACCGGTCATTGGTGAGGTTTTCATCCAATGTTTTGGCAAACGGATTTGGGAAGAGACCACAGGAGATGAAGATGGAAGCAAAGTTCGTCAAACCGGCGATGAGAACGGCGCTTTCGAAGATGATTACCACATACGCTGGCCATGCAAAGAAGGGGCGACCGCCCACGTTGATGGGCCAATCGTAGGAGTGCGTCCATGTTTGCAGAAGGAAGCCCAGAGTAGCACCAATACACAAACCGCACAGAGCTGCATTCGGAACCCAACTTGGTTTGATATCGAATACCTCTTCCGATCCGTGAATGGGATACGGGGAGAAACCATCAAGGTTTTTCAACCCTTCAGATTTGGCCTCTTCGGCAGCATGAATAAAGTCATCGGGATCGTTGAAGAAACCAACAAAACCCTTACGGGGAAGGCGCGCCATTAGTGAGCCTCCTTGGAGGAATGGGATGAGGAGGAGCTTTCACCGCCCCAATTCACAACTTCGAAGTCACGTTCCACACGCCCTGCATTGGGGTTGTGAAGAACCGTTTTAACTTCAGCAATTGAGAGGGTGGGAAGAACACGGCAGAAGCCGAAGAATAACGTGAAGAACAAACCAAACGAGGCGAGCGTTACACCAGCATCGAACATAGTGGGAACGAAGTACGCCCAGTTGGCGGGGATGAAATCGTTTTCCAGGGAAAGAACGAAGATATTGAATCGTTCAAACCACATGCCCACGTTGATGAACAAGGAAACCACAAACATCAGTGCAAGGTTGCGACGTGCCCAACGGAACCAAAAAATCTGCGGTATGATCACGTTGCAGGTGAACATCGTCCAGAACGCCCAGGCGTGATACCAGCTCGCGTTTTCACTGCTGAAGGCATTTCCCATCAGGCGATACAGGAACTGACCGCGCTCGTATTGAGCCTCGGAGTACCAAGCGATGATAAACTCCATGATGTAGGCATAACCCACCAGCATCGAGGTAAAGAGAATCACCTTACAGCACAACTCCAAGTGATTCATGGTGATGTATTGCTTGAGGTCCAACAGGTGACGCATGGGAATCAGAAGAGTCAGCACCATGCCGAAACCGGAGAAAATCGCTCCCGCAACGAAGTAAGGTGGGAAGATGGTGGTGTGCCAACCGGGGATCAGAGAGACGGCGAAGTCGAACGAAACCACCGAGTGCACAGAGAGAACCAGCGGAGTGGCAAGCCAAGCGAATTGGGCATAACCCTTTTCATAGTGAGCCCAATCGCGGATGGATCCACGCCAGTTCATGGCGAGCAGTCCGTAGGCAAACTTCTGAATCTTGTTCTTCGCTTTGTCACGGGCGGTGGCGAAGTCGGGAATCAACCCGGTGTACCAGAAGATCAAGGAAATCAACACATAGGTTGTAACGGCGAACACGTCCCAAAGAAGCGGGGAGCGGAAGTTCACCCACAACCAGCGATCGTTGGGGTAGGGAATCAGCCAGTAGGCTTTCCATGTACGGCCAACGTGAAGGAGGGGAAACAAACCCGCGCATTGCACGGCGAAAATCGTCATCGCCTCGGCAGAACGGTTGATGGCGGTTCTCCACTTTTGACGGAAGAGGAACAGAATCGCAGAGATCAGCGTACCAGCGTGGCCGATACCAACCCAGAATACGAAGTCGGTGATGTAAACACCCCAACCAACCGGGTTGTTGATCCCGAGAATCCCGAGACCGCGGTGCATTTGAATAGCCACCAACACGGCACCCAGTGCGAGGCACGCTTGGGCAAAGCCGAAAGCCATGTGCCACTGCAATGGAGGGAGAGTAAACATCGGACGCAAAACGTCGTCTGTAACATCCCTCATGGAGACGTGATAAGGAACCAGCGGGGCGGAACCATCAGGAGTGTTGCCACCCCAGTGAGTGGGCCCGTATTCCACAGGGCGATTCTCAGCATGGGAATGCCCGTGTGTGGAGGTTTTGGGGGAATCTTCCAATAAACTCACGAACGAACTCCTGTGGAAATGGATTGGGGTGCAACACTACTATGGGATTCCGTGGAGTGTGCATCGGGAGTGTGGGTGTCATGACCATGATCATCATGCGCACCTTTTTCCCCGTGTGCATCATGACCGGCCCCATGATCGCCACCGTGATCTTTATGCTGGTGGTGGTACTTCACGTCATAATCCTTTGTCTCACGATTATGAATATGGGCCAGATACAGGATATTGGGCTGTACGTTGTATTCTTCCAACACACCAAAACCACGTTTGTTATGATTCACCTTACGGATGGCATTAACCTCGTGCTCGGGGTTCATGGCATCGCCAAAGGTGATGGCGCGAGTGGGGCAGGTTTGCTGACAAGCGGTTTGGAAACCACCGTTGGGAATATCCCGCCCCTGCTTTTTGGCGTCGTATTTGGCGTGGCGAATCCGTTGGGTACAGAAGGAACATTTTTCCATGATCCCCTTGGAACGAACCGGTACCTCGGGGTTCAAGGCCAGCGCCAGAGGAGTCTCCGGCACCATCATGTCCTCATGCGGACCCTTGCGGAACTTGGAGTAGTGGTAGAAGCTGAACCGACGTACTTTGTACGGACAGTTGTTGGCGCAGTAACGAGTTCCCACGCAGCGGTTGTAGACCTGGGTGTTCAGCCCTTCGTCGTTGTGAACCGTGGCCAAAACCGGGCACACCGTTTCACAGGGGGCGTTGTCGCAGTGCTGACACATCATCGGCATCTTTACGACTTCAGGATTGTCTGGATCGCCCTTATAATAGCGATCCAACCGAATCCAGTGCATCTCACGACCCACCAACACCTCGCGTTTACCAACAACCGGTACGTTGTTCTCAATGGAACATGCAGTAACGCAGGCATTGCATCCGTTACAGGCATTCAAGTCGATGGTCATGACCCACTTGTGGCGAACGCTGGGGTGTTCACCGGCATACCATTCCACGCGGTTCGGCCCTTCCATTTCATCGGAAGTAACTTCTTCGCCATTGATCGTATGCTTGCGACGCGTAAACCAGTAATCCGGCTCGCGTTTGGTGGTGTCCCAATAGGGAATGTGGTAGTAGGGCTGGGGAGCTTTTTCGCTCTCATTCAACATTTCCAAAGAGGTGGCTTGGATGAGTTGGCGAACGGGTTCGTTTTCATTCCGCGGATCGCGCTTCATGAAGTTATGTCCCTGTGTATCAGCAAGTTGAATAAACTCGCCGGTTTTCTCCAGTTCAGCAGCCATGCCGGCAAACACACCGCCCTTTGCGGCTGAGGCCAAAAGATAGGTGTTGAAACCTTCACCGTTGCCTACTTGGCCAGCGGCAGTGCGCCCCCAGCCCAAACCGGCACCAATAACGTTTTTGTGCATCCCAGGCTGAATCCGTACCGGACCCTCCATGGTGACACCGTTGGCTTTGATACGAATGACATCGCCGTTTTTGAGTTCTTTCTCACGCGCGCTGGCAGGAGAAAGCGTGAAGTAGTTATCCCAACATACTTTGGTAACGGGGTCGGGAAGTTCCAAAAGATGGGGAATGTTGGAATACGTTCCATCACCGATATTCGCGGTGGCGAACAACACCAATTCACTGGCGGCAGATTTGGAGGAAGCCTGAGCGACTTTGGCAAACGCGGAGGGGCGATATGCCAAAGCACCACGGGAGGGAATACGGGAAGGAAGTTCCAGCACTCCGGCACGCAGGGAAGCATACCAGAAATCCTTGAACTCGGAAGCAAAGCCGCCTTCTTGATGAATACCCTTCCACACGTTCTGAACGTACTCTCGCCATTTGAGCGTGCGCTGTGTGGGAGCATCCGCTTCACCTTCCGTGACAACTACGGCGGTGGAGCCATTGACGCGAAGAACTTCGAGGAGGGTTTGCTCAAAGGCTTGGTTATCCCACAGAGGCTCGATTGTGGGTTGTTGAAGGCTCAAGTAACCTTCCACGGGTTCGTGATCGCCCCAATTTTCGAGGTAGTGAACGCCGGGAAGCACCACGTCGCAAAGCTTGGCAGTTTCGTCCAAAAATTGAGAAACGCTGACCTTGAGGGCAACCTTGGCGAAAGCATCCTCAAAACCAGAATCGGCGGGAAGTGCATAGGCGGGGTTGGTGTTGTGCACCACCACGACTTCCACTTCACCCGCTTTCATCCGCTCGATGAGGGATTTGAGAGTGTTTAAGCTCCCACGGGACTGCTTGCTCGCTTTGGTAACATCGATGGTTTTGCCTTCATTCCCGAGCATCGCGTTGAGGGTATTGACGGCGATGTGGAGAGCCATCGACTCCTCGGTGCGGGATTGTGTACCACCCGTATAAACCAGCGAACGGCCCCGGTGAGCCCAAAGATCATTTGCAAGGTTTTTGATGGTTCCGGAGGGAAGATTCGCCGCTGCTTCCACGGAAGCCGCGGTGGGAAGACCTTCACCCGAAAGGCCGGAAACTTCCGTGTGGCCATCGGCAATCAACTGCGCAATCACCGCCTGAGCGATGGGAAGCAACTGGCTCGGCATTACACCAAACCGGTAGTCCGCGCTCATCCCCGTGGCGGTCATCATGGGTTCAAACGCATAAAGACGCCCCATGGTGAATTCACCTGCTTTTTCACCACGTACACGACGCTGTTCTGCCAGATTCCGTACGTTCTGCAACGGGGAGTAGCTATCCACCAAGGGATCAGCAGCGAGAAGAACTGTAACTTCCGCTTTGTCGAAATGGTACTGGGGAAGGGCATCGCTACCGAAGCATTCCATGCGGGCTGCACGGAAGTCATCGGCATCATTCAAGGCATCGAACATCAC
Organism: Candidatus Sumerlaeia bacterium; assembly: GCA_033761985.1. GTDB lineage: Bacteria > Sumerlaeota > Sumerlaeia > SLMS01 > JAHLLQ01 > JANRMB01. Next base: position 9,225 of record JANRMB010000140.1, read on the forward strand.
ATGTTGGGTACCAGGGAACTGGGACTTGAAATCCTCAATCAGTTGCTCTTTGGCAACACCATGCAGGGTTCCTGTGAGAAGCACACCGCGGCCTGTTTTGAACGCATCGGCGATGCGGGGATATTCTTCCGCCCAAACAGCCTTGGCAGACTCCACTCCGTCTTTCACCCGGATGGGATAACGAAGGCGATCAGGATCATAGAGGGAAATCAGGGAAGCTTGGCCAAGGGAACAAAGAGTCCCTTTGTTGATCTTGTGGTTGGGATTCCCTTCTAATTTGAGGGGACGCCCCTCACGAGTTTTCACCAACGTTCCACAGGCGGAAGAGCATCCGCCGCAAGTGGAGGAATAGTAGTTGGGGATGCCAACAGTGATTTCCTCGGGTTGTTTGTTGTAGGGAATAATATGCTCGAGAGGCTTTTCGCAGCCGGAAATGACCCCAAGAACGGCGGCAAAACCGCTCATCTTCATAAAGGTACGACGCCGAAGTTTCCACTCGGCAATTGTCATGTTTTCCAGCTTGTCGGCAAACCCATCGGGTTTGGTGTTCCACTCGCTCCCGCCGGTGCGCTGCTGAACCGAGGGATCAGCATAGTATTCTTCCAATGTGGACCACTCGATGGGGCGATGCATTGGTTGGGACATTGTGTGTTGTGCTCCTGGGTTGGGCCTTAATGATGGCAGGTAATGCAGTTCAAGGGGGCGTTCTGGAACGCCTGTACGTGATCAATCACGCCACGGCCCGTTTGCCGTGCAAGGCTGTCGTAACCGAGAGCCTGCACA
>JANRMB010000141.1:0-20681 GCA_033761985.1 Candidatus Sumerlaeia bacterium
CGTCGAGTACGCAGAAACTCAGCAATTTGGAGGAGACGTTCATCAATTGTATTCATTATAGGTTCACCTAGTACTAATTATACCCGGATAACTGGTTCCTTGTACGGGGATAAAGATTTTGGATGATGTCTCTCGAGGTGACGGGATTATCAACTCATTTTTGAAAAAGGAATCGTTCATGGAATACATCACATTGGGGCATTCTACCCTTCAAGTTTCTCGTATGGGTTTTGGCTGCATGGGAATGTCTGAATTTTACGGCGGTATTCGAAACGATAATGCTTCCATCAAGGTGCTTCACGAAGCGTTAGATCAAGGGATAAACTTTTTCGACACCGCCGACATGTATGGTAGTGGTCATAATGAAGAATTATTGAAACAAGCTTTTGCGGATCGATGGAGTAAGGTAATTGTTGCCACAAAATTTGGTAATGTACGTGGCCCTAACGGTGAATTTTTGGGTGTAAATGGCAAACCCGAATACATCCGTGAGTGTTGTAACAAAAGCCTTCGTCTATTGGGGATTGAAACGATTGATTTGTATTATCAACACCGACCCGATCCTAACGTACCAATTGAAGATTCGATTGGTACGATGAGAGAGCTTGTTGAAGAGGGAAAAGTTCGTTTTTTGGGAATTAGTGAATTTAGCAGTGATCAAATTAGGAGAGCTCAGAAAGTTCACCCAATCTCCGCTTTGCAAACGGAATACTCATTATGGTCGCGTGAAGTGGAATCGAATGTTCTTGAAACATGTCGGGAACTGGGGATTTCCTTTATTGCTTATTCTCCTTTGGGACGTGGCTTTTTGACTGGGAGCATTCCTGACAAAGGCGTACTGGATGCGCATGATTGGCGACGAACAAATCCACGCTTCACTCATGAAGCAACGGAGAAAAACCGAGTATTCGTGGAGTTGATACAGGAAGTGGCTTCTCAAAAAAAAGCAACACCAGCTCAGATTGCCTTGGCATGGGTAATGGCTCAAGGTAGGGATATCATTCCAATTCCTGGTACAAGAAAAATAGAAAGACTGTTAGATAATCTCGGCGCTCTTCATATTCAATTCTCGGATCAGGAGTTGAACCTAATTCGCCAAAAACTTCCCCTAACCACAGTTGGCACTCGATATTAATCCACCGAAAAAAAAGGGCCGGAGTAATCCGGCCCGAAGTGTTTGTTGAAGAACGAGTAATGATCTCGTCAATTGGGGACGAAGTTCAGTTTGGCGCGATACCCGGAAATAACGCCCAGGACCTGTTGGGCTTTGGGGTCGCCCTTCAGGAATTCGTCTTCCATCCACCATTTTTCCGTGGGTTGGGCCGTTTGGGATTGCATGTAGGTGTTAAGCAACACGCGAACGCCTTCCTCAATTCCCCCGGGGAGACGCAAATCCACGATAATGTGTTCAGCTTTGTTGTTTTCCCAGATACCATCGGGGAAGATCTCGGGCTCCTCCACCAGCTTTTGTTGAATCTTTCCGCAGACCGCTGCTTCCAGAGAATCATGGGTTGGGAATCGGGCAATGGTTCGCCCTTTGACGGTGAGGCGGGTGATTTCTTCGGGGTGTATCTGGATCCCACACCAAGTGGAAACACGAGTAAGAAGCTGATCTTTTGGGGTAGGAGTCATTTCAGTGAAAGAATCGCCGGAAAGGTTTTGGGGAAAGGTTATCGGAAAATGTGCCAAAGACTTGGACGCCATGAGAAGATTTTTGAGGGATTAACCGGCTCAGACGAAAGGGAAAAAATCATCCTGATGGCAATCCGGTGCATTTCCCACGCAGGTTTAGTCTTCGGGTTCTTCTTTTCCGCCCTTCACCACTATGCCCAGCTTCTTCATTTTGGACTGTAAGGTTTGTCGTTTCAGTCCCAAACGGGATGCCGCGCCGTTCTTTCCCCCCACCACGTTGTTGCAGTCGGCGAGGGCTTTTTCGATGGCAATTCGCTCGGCTTCCTCGAACTGATCCTTGAGGTTAAATCCCCCTCCGGCGGGTACGGTGGCGGGAATTGCCAGCGGAATCGGAATCTCCAGTGCCGGATTGAAGGTATCAGGGAAGGCCGCTGCCGAGGGATTGGGGAGGAGAAGTGCCTTGATATCGGCTACGGCACCGTTGGAGAGAATCACGGCACGCTCCACCAAGTGCTCCAACTCACGAACGTTCCCGGGGAAAGAATAATTTTGGATGGCCTGCACGCTTTCGTCGGAAAGGATCATGGGACGGCGGCCCATGCGATTTGTAATACGGTGCAGAAAGTAACGGGCAAGTTCCACGGCATCGTCAGGACGAGTGCGAAGCGGCGGAATGGCGATGGGGAAAACGTTGAGGCGATAGTAGAGGTCGGCCCGGAATCGCCCGGCGGCAACCTCCTTGGAGAGATCACGGTTGGTGGCGGCAATCACCCGAACATCCACACGGATGGGCTTTTCCCCGCCGACGCGTTCAAATTCCCGCTCCTGAAGCACACGAAGCAACTTCACTTGGGTGGCCAAAGGCATTTCGCCAATTTCATCGAGAAAGATGGTGCCCCCGTTGGCGAGTTCAAAGCGCCCCACACGCCGACCAAGGGCTCCCGTGAAAGCACCCTTCTCGTGACCGAACAACTCGCTTTCCACCAGATTTTCCGGAAGCGCCCCGCAGTTGATTTTGATGAGGGGTTTGTTTTTCCGCAAGCTGCGATCATGCAGCGCCCGGGCTACCACCTCTTTACCCGTACCGGTTTCCCCCTGAATCAGGACGGTGCTATCGGTTTGGGCCACTTGGCTCACTTGGTGGATCACATTACGCCAAGCGTTGCTTGTCCCCACCATACCATCGTTGGGGTAGGAATCCTTGATTTCCTGACGGAGATACGCGCCCTCCAGCTCAGCCTGTTCCTTGAGCTTTTGAATCGTCTCAAAGGAGCGGGCATGCTCCACCGCAAGAGCCATGAGAGAGCGGAGGGTATCGAAGTATTCCCGATCTTCGGGTTTGAACGCGTTCTTCTGGCGGCTGGTGATATAGAGAAACCCACCGGCTTTCTCCCCGGGACGCTCCAGCAGACCGGCGATAACAGACTCCATAGGGCGGTTGAAGGCTGACCGAAATTCCACCCCGGATTGGGCCTGGAAGGCATCCAAATCGTTGATCATCATGGTGGCGTGCCGCTTTAGAAGGAACCCAGCGGGTGAGCCGTCCTCAAGCTTCGATTTGAACCCGAGATTAGAAGGCTCTTCTTCCACACAAGTGAGTTCGATCTTCACCAAGTCGCGCTTTTCGTAAAACTCGGCAATCCCGAAATCGTCCATTTGGGGGAAGTTTTTGCGCATCACCTGACAAACATGCTGGAACATCGCCAGAAGCTCGCGATGGGAGAGAATGGCTTCTGTCGTTTGACCCAACAGCTCGATTTGTTTCGAAAGACTCATGGAAGGCGCTTCCCTTGCCGAAATACTTGCGCGACGACTGTGGGCAATCGCCGTTTGTTGGAAGGTTGTTGCAACAATATGTAGGGAGCGCAACCAAAAAGCCGTAAATTCGGCAAATCAATTCGGGCCACGCAATAGGGAAAGCAAATTCCTAGACAAATTTCCGGGATTTGCAACCATCCAAAAGGAATATTTAGACATTTTGAGGGGTATGCCGAAAAAAATCTTACCCCTGATCCGCGTGAGCGTGTTCCAGAAGGTGATAAACGCGAAGAATTTCTGCCACGCTCCACGCCTGGGCGAAACACCCCTCGGGGCGGTGGGGTTCCTCAGCTTCAAAAATCTCGCTGATGCTCCCCAAGCAGGCATCCTCGAAATGGGATTCCATCGGTTGCAACAAGTCACGCAATACCACGGGGTTCTTGTATACTCGGTGATGGGCGAAACAAAACGGCCCCAGCAGCCATGGCCAGATTGTTCCCTGATGATAGGCGGCATCGCGATCCCGAAGCACCCCCCGGAAATGCGGTTTAAACTGGGGATCGGAAGGGGACAAAGTTCTCATTCCCATGGGAGTGTAAAGGTGCTCGGCAGCCTGATCCACCACCGCTTTCTGCTGTTCCACGGTAAGGGGGGAATGCGTAAGAGAAACCGCCAGCAATTGGTTGGGGCGAATGGTGGGATCGGATTTGGGCTCTGTTGGCGACTCCAAAACATCGAAGCACCCAGAGCCATCGGGTTTCCAGAATTTTTGGAAGCTGAGTTCAATTCGATCGGCTTGATCAGCAAAGGGTCGGAAGTCATGGCCCAACAACAGGGCAAACGATTCCATGATGCGCCAGGCGTTGTACCAAAGGGCGTTGATTTCCACGGGTTTCCCGATGCGGGGGGTGACCACCCAATCGCCGACTTTGGCATCCATCCACGTAAGTTGTTTTCCGGGAACACCCGCATAGAGCAAAGCATCGTGGGGACACTGGTGGATGTTGTAACGTGTCCCTTTCTGATGGAAGTCGAGAATGGAGAGAAGCCGGGGATAGAGTTCCTCCAGAGTGTGCTTATCATGAGTCTGATGCACATACTGCTGAAGCGCTTCAAAGAACCAGAGCGTGGCATCAACGGTGTTGTATTCGGGTGCCTCACCAATATCAGGGAAGCGATTGGGAAGCAGCCCATGATCGAGCGAATCGGCAAACGTCAGAAGTATTTCCCGGGCGATTTCCGGACGCCCCGTGCAGAGCGCAAGCCCGGGAAGGGCAATCATGGTATCGCGTCCCCAATCGCCAAACCAGGGATAACCGGCAATCACGGTTCTTCCTATGTCCCCCTTCCGATTGCGGCGTTGAACGATGAATTGATCCGCCGCAAGAGTCAGACGTTGGAGGATCGAGGAACCAGGATTCCCCGCTTTCTCCAGTAGTGCACCGCGTTGGTGGTTAAGTTGCTGCAAGGATTCAGATGCCGAGACTTCGGGGAAATCCTTTGCGGAGAAGGAAAGATCGAGAGGGGTGCTGGGAGCCAATTCCACTTCTGCAGAAGCCGCACGGAGAATATCCTCCCGGGGTTCCTGTCCCCGTTGGGATTCCACCTCCAAGAAGAGATCGCGATACCAAATGTGCTCCGGACGAAGCATCCCCCGTTGAATTTGGATGCAGAGGGGAACCGCATCCGAATGGGGATGTACACGAATCCCTTCCGGGAGAGATTCGATACCCATCAACCAGTGACCAGCGCGGGTCGTGGTATGGAAGTTTCTGTACCCAACAAAGATATTCAGAGTGAGGGACACAGGAGAAGTTCCCTGGGTGAGAACATAACGAACGCGGGTGCATTGACTCCCCACATCCATCCAGAGATGCTTTTCCAAAAGGGCATCCGAGAGACGGTACCGCCAAATCACATGATTGTGGAAACTGGAGAACGACTCCAGATAACGATAGCCGGTGGGATGAATAACTCCTGAGACCCAGCGATTTGCGCCGAGTTCGTACCTGTTGTTCCGGTAATGCACAACCTCTTCCACTTTACTGACAAGCAACGTACGCTCTGCCGGGGGGTTGAGTGCCGCCATAAGGTACCCATGATAGCGGCGTGAGTGGATGCCGGAAACAGTGCCACAGGCGTAACTCCCCAAGCCGTTCGTTACCAGCCATTCCCGTTGACTGGCGATGGATTCCACCGTGCAAAGAGGACGGGTGAGCGTGATGTCCGAGGGAAGGGTCATGGTCTCCTGCCTTGCATAAAATTAGGAATGAACGTGATCGTGTTCACTGCAATCGGTCTCCACGCAGGGCGTTGCAGGGCGGCGGGGTTGGAGAAGTTTGGCGATGAGTCCCGTCCAACCGGTTTGATGTGAAGCTCCAACTCCCCTTCCTGTGTCCCCATGGAAGTACTCGTAGAAGAGGATATGATCGCGGAATTCGGGATCATTTTGAAGGAGATCATGGTGATTGTACACCGCGCGGCGTCCGTCCTTGTCTTTCAGGAAAATGCGGCAAAGACGTCGACTCAATTCCTCTGCAGCCCCCAGAATGGTGGTGTAATTACCTGACCCCGTGGGACACTCGATTTTGAAGTCGTCGCCGTAGTAGTGGTGGAACTTCTGCATGCTTTCTATCAACAAATAGTTGATGGGAAACCAAATGGGACCGCGCCAGTTGCTGTTGCCACCGAAGACTCCACTGGTGGACTCACCTGGAGTGTAGCGTACTTCGTAACGGTTCCCCTCATGTTCAAACACGTAGGGATTTTGCTCGTGGTGTTTTGAAATCCCTCGAATCCCGTAATCAGAGAGAAACTCCGATTCATCGAGCATTCGTTTGAAGAGGCGCTTCATCCTGTGTCCCCGTAACAAAGAAAGCAGCCGACGCTTCCCGCGCCCCTCCACGTGCCAGTGGGATACCAGATGGGCGAGGTTGGGTTTGTTTTCCAACACCCACTTGAGGCGTTCCTGAAAGCCGGGGAGATCGGCGATGCACTCGGGCTCAAGAGTCTCCACGGCGAAAAGCGGAATAAGCCCCACCAAGCTCCTGAGCTTCATGGGAATGCGGTGATATCCACCGTTGTGGTCGGGCATATTGAGAACGTCGTAGTAGAACTTGTCCTCTTCATCCCAGAGACCAATCCCTTCACCCGCCATGTTCGTCATCGCTTCGGCAATGTGGAGAAAATGTTCAAAGAACTTGGTGGCGATATCCTCATACACTCGATTATGCCGGGCGAGTTCCAATGAGATGCGCAGAAGGTTGAGCGAGTACATCGCCATCCAACTGGTGCCATCCGATTGGTGGATGTATCCGCCCGTGGGAAGTGGGGCACTTCGATCAAACACCCCGATGTTATCGAGGCCGAGAAAGCCCCCCTGAAAAATGTTCCGCCCTTCGGCGTCCTTGCGGTTCACCCACCAGGTAAAGTTGAGCAAAAGCTTGTGGAAAACACGTTCGAGAAACGGAAGATCCCCCGGGTAATCGCAATCGCCCGCATCACGTCGACGCGCCCGATCCATCTGAAAAACCCTCCACGTTGCCCAGGCGTGCACAGGGGGATTCACATCACTAAAAGCCCATTCGTATGCGGGGAGTTGGCCGTTCGGGTGCATGTACCATTCCCGGGTGAGGAGATCGAGTTGGTGCTTGGCAAATTCAGGATCAATCAGGGCAAGCGGGAGGCAGTGGAAGGCAAGATCCCAGGCAGCAAACCATGGATACTCCCATTTGTCGGGCATGGAGATTATATCAGAATTGAAGAGATGCCCCCATTCACGGTTTCTCCCCCGCTTCCGTTGGGCCGGTGGTGGTGGCTGAGTTTCGTCGCCCTCCAACCAACGATCAACATCATAGTAGAAGAACTGCTTCGACCAAATCATTCCTGCCAGAGCCTGGCGTTGCACATTTCGGGAATCGGGGCATGTAATCCCCTGTTGAAGTCGGGAGTAAAATTCGTCGGCTTCTTTCCGGCGCTGCGTAAGGATTTGCATGGAGGGTACGGAGGTTTCGACGTTCTTTTGGGAAAGGCGAATCGTCAGGGATTTGGTCTCGCCGGGAGCCAAAATCATACGGTGAAGAAAACCCACTTTTGTCCCCACGGCGGCGGGATTCACCGCTTCTCTGTCCCCCTGAACAATCAATCGATGGAAGGCATCCTTGTAATAACCCACGGCATTCGGATTGCCAAAATGGATTCGGGCGTTTGTTTCATTTTCTGTGAAGAAAATTTCTTCCGCCGCATCACTGGAGATCACGTATTCCCCGAGCTTGTGATGACGTGCCACCACGTTGCCGTGTCCCTCCAAATGGAGTTGGGCTTTGGGGGTGTTTTTCTTCCATGACCAATTATTGCGGAACCACGCTTGAGGAAGAACAACAAGCTCCGCGGGTTCCGGCCCGCGATTGGTGACAGAGGTCGTCATCACCACTTCCTGTGTCCCTGATTTCGCATACTCCACCATCACATCGAAGTAACGTCCTTCGTTGAAGACGCCTGTATCGAGCAATTCATACTCGGGGTCGTATTTGTTACGGCCCCGATTGCGGTTTAGGAGTTCCTCATAGGGAAACGAAGCCTGCGGATATTTGTAGAGATACTTAAGATAACTGTGGGAGGGTGTGGCATCGAGGTAGTAGTAAAGTTCCTTCACATCCTCGCCGTGGCTTCCCTCACCGTTGGTAAGACCAAACAGACGTTCCTTCAGAATCGGATCCTTGGTATTCCAAAGCGCAAGCCCGAGACAGAGGTACTGTTTGCGGTCGCTAAAACCTGCGATACCATCTTCTCCCCAGCGATAGGCGCGGCTGCGGGCGTGATCGTGGGGGAAATACTCCCAGGCGTTCCCATGGGGGGAATAATCTTCACGCACGGTTCCCCATTGGCGTTCACTGAGGTAGGGACCCCAGAAGCCCCAATCCTCCAGACCAACCCGCTGGTTTTCCATGCGTTGATCTTCGGCGGTGATGGGTGGTGCTGGAGTGCGCATTGGGAGCTTCCTTTGGATACCGGAGAGGTTCTTGAAAAGGAAGCTAATGCAAGAGTTGGTGGCACTCCAGTCAAACTTACGGGAGAGCGTTAGGTATTACCGGGCAAGGAAAGATCGAGAGGAGGGAGTGACTCCAAGCGTTTGAATTCGGATGTGGAACTTTTATGCAAGTCCTCGATGCCGTTCAGAAGCTGAGAGATTTGCTCGCGGCGTTCGGGAGAATCCGGCTCCGCTTGCAGCAATAACTCCACGCACGTGAGGCGGTGACCAACGTCCAGCGGGTGAAGTTGGTGAGCCTGAAATGCTTTTTCCACAGCGAGCGACATGTTCCCGGTGGCGGCAGCCTGCAGCGCTTGCAGCTCCAGAATCCGGGCGGAATGGGGGTTGCGCAACCGGGCCTGCTCTAAATCTGTTTCGGGATTTTCCCCCAGAACACCGGCCAATCGAGACCTATTCAACCACAGATCCGCATTCGAATCTTCCCACTCCAGCGCCTGTGTCAGTAATCCAAACGCAATCCCGGGTGCCCCTTCCTCGAGGACAAATTCTGATTCCGTGACAAGTTGCTCCACCCGACCCGGAACGAAGACACCTCTCCAGAAGATCGGGAGAAGCACAAGAATTTGGATCACCAAAAGTGCTGGTGCGAAACGCGAAAGACTAGGGGACTTCGATGAAGGAGCGACATCCTTGAGTCCCAATCCGAAGGCGAACCCCAGCAGCAAACTCCAAATCAGCAAAAACTCCGCATAGGCAAACGTGTATTCCAGCAATCCATGAAAGAAACCGCAGGTAATAGCGATAAGCAATGGAACGCGGAAAGGGTGAACGGTTTTCGATTCCCATCCGGATGCACGCGGCAAAATGACCAAGAGCGGCAGCGCCAAAAAGAGAATCACTCCCAAAAGCCCCTGTTCCGGAAGAAGATCAAACAGCCACGAGTGCGCATGGCGAGTCTCTTGGGAACCCACGACACGGTACACCGGGTAGAGAACCTCAAACGCGCCGAGACCCTTCCCCCATACCGGCGAATCAAGAAACATCCCCCAAGCCGCTTCCCAATAATAGAAGCGTTGCTTCAACGTGCTGATCGATAAGCCACGCTGAAAGAGAGATTGCGCCGAAAGTAGTTGCGGAATGCAAAGGAGGGCGGCACCGACCACAGAGGCGGCTGTGGCGGAGGGCTTTGTCCGTAAACGCACCAGCAGGGTGAGACTCAGAAAAAACGCCAATAGTGCAGCCGCCGCTCCCCCACGGGAACCGGAGAGAAGAATTCCCCAAAAAGCGAGAACAACCCAAAGCGCACCAAGAACCCGCCATTTGGCGGAAGTTCCCGCACAGCCCAGAAGCAACGCCATCCCCAGCGGAATCAAGAGCACCAAAAAACCCGCATAGATGTTGGAAGCCCCCACCCAACCGGAGGCTCGGCCTTCACGAACCAAGTGAAGCAAACCCGCCAGTTGATCCGGGTGAAAGAACTGTGAGTTGGCGAGAAGTGAGGCTTCCCGATGAGCGAAGGACCCCGGAAACTCGGCCGTTCCATACACTTGATACAAACCACTGATGGCAAGCAGAGCGATCAGTGTCCCCACAGCAACCATTGGAGCATTCTGCAAAGAGTGTTCTTCCGTGGGACGAAAGAGTTGAGTGAAAAACCACCCAGGAACAAACCCGAGCGGAAGCATCATCCAGATGGCGGCATCGCGCCAGCCCGTGGGAGCATACGGTGATCGATACGCTTGAAAAAGTATCCACCCCAACCATAAAATCACAAAGCCCAGAGCCACCATCTCCCTGCGACTGAAGAGCCCAAACTGATGCCGCAAAAGGCTCAAGCTCCCCATGGCAACAGCCATGCAACCCACAATCCACATTCCCGTGGTGGGAAAGGCCGCAAGAGGGTAAAGAAGCGAGAGAAAAACCAGCAGGAAAAAAGAGACCCCGAGCATCGGAAGATACCGAATACCCGGGGTGTTCTCCCTTGAAGGAGGTGCAATCTTCATCAGGGAAATCCAGCGGCCTGAGTTACGGAGCCACCGCCGACCACCATTGGGAAGGGCCTTCACGCTTCACGTTTGTTCCACAGTGAACATTCCCCGACCATTTGTGGTATTGGCGGTCATCCACAAAGTGCAGTTGAATGGCATCTTCCGCAAACTGTTGAGCCATGTAATTTTGGAAGATGTCGCGCTCGTTGATAACCGGGCCGTTGGGATCGGGTATCACCAAATGACCGTTGATGACCAATGAGTTCACCATATTGGGAATGAGCGCTTCACGACCACTCTCCATCAGAAAGGGGACACGGACAAGTTGCTCGGGTTTGAGGCCAAACTCCTGAATGATTTTTTGAATCATCGGCTCAATCCGTTTCTCCTGAAGTTCCTTGGAGTAGTTGATCATTTCCGCATCGCCGAGGAGAGCATCCACGGTGACTTTGGGGTGCTTCTTCAAATAGCCGTGGGTGGCGAATGGAGCGAGAAGTTCCGTGGCACCGTTCCCTGCATCCTGAGCTTCCTGCAGCAATCGGATGGCAACACCTGTATCAGGGACCATGACCTTGAATTCCCCGTTGGGCCCGGTGGGGACAAAACTAATCATTTCATCCACATGCTTGATCTGCAACCAACCCACATCAAGACCAAGAGGCTCGGATTGAATCCCCTGGGCATTCAGCATGGAAACAACCTCGGGGTTGAGGGAATCCCCCTCCGGTGTGATGCCATAAATCACGCGCCCTAATGGGTATCCCGGAATTGGCGCTGTAACCTCCAGATTTCCAAACCAGTCCATCCATTGGGTTCCGCCTTCACCCGCACCGTGGCTTGGGCGGAAACTTCCACACTCAAACCAGCCATAATCAGGGCCTAGAAGTTCCTGACGCGCAAAGTTGTCCAGCGCCTTGTTCCGGTTCGCTTTCAAAATCACATTCATGGATTTCCCGGGCATCGCCTGATAGCCGACTTCCATGGTATCCTGAAGCCAAATGTTCCAAGAAGGATACGGAGAGGATTCTGCACCACTAATGATATGAAGTTCCGCCTCGGCTTTTTCAGAAATCGTGCGGAGTTGTTCCAGGAACACTTCGTTCCGACCAATGTGTTCCCGCACGTAGATGGTCTCCCCCTTCTTCAAGTTGGAGAGCAGGATAAACGGAGCAACGCGCAACTGAACGGAATCGCTGGTGATGCTGCCATCCGGTGAGGTGACGGAGAGGGTAACTTTGGCAAGGCCATTCCATCCCGCAGTGGCAAATGTGCGAGCTTCGATTCCCAGGCTAAGTGGCCCGGAAACTAGCGCTTGGGGACGGATATTCCCAGAGGATTCCAAATCAATCGCCTTGGATTGATCGGCGTTTTCCCCGAGACTGAAAATCCGAACGTAAGGTTTTGCGGCTTCATCGACAGATACGGTGACCACACTATGGGGATCGAGGCTGGGAATGGGTGCGGCCATTAGACGCGCAAGGTCCTCCAAATCCGAGTCGCCGTTCACAAAGGCGTCCATCCAATCCGGATTGCGGGAATTATCATCGCTATCGCAGTTGAAGAGAAAAAGAGCCCCGCGGTTGGATGTCCAGGAGGACCGCCCATCGGCATCCAGTTCTGCCGTGATTTTTCCATCGCGGTTGGTATCCGCTAAAAGTTGAACAGAGGGAGCAATTGTATCGGCAGTTGCTCCAGCAAGAGATGCCAAAGATGCGATGCCCAAGAAAAAAGCGAAAGATCGGCGAAAAGAAGTAAACATGGTAATGGGGGAGTGGCTCCGATGAGGTTTTGGTTGTCCACTGCGTAATGCGGCTTTTAGTGGTTACCAAGATTATTAATCCAACACAAACAACGGTAGGCGTTTCGTCAAGCCAAGAGGTTGTGTGTGTTGGAACACCGGAGGCCGTTTGAGGTTCCGGGTATTCGCTCAAAAGATGGAGAATTTGTCATGAGATCGCTCAAAGTGGGGATCGTTCAGCAATCCTGTTCCGCCAATCGGGATGAAAATGTGGCCAAACTGATGAAAGGCATCCGGGAGGCGGCAGCACAGGGAGCCAAACTGGTGGTACTTCAAGAACTGCACAACGGACCGTACTTTTGCCAAGTGGAAGCCGATGGCTTTTTTGATCTGGCCGAGACAATCCCCGGGCCGAGTACCCAGCAATTTGGTGCCTTGGCCAAGGAACTCGGAATCGTTTTGGTAACGTCTCTCTTTGAGAAGCGCGCTCAGGGACTGTACCATAATACGGCAGTTGTCTTTGAGAAAGATGGTTCCATGGCTGGGAAATACCGCAAAATGCACATTCCCGACGACCCCGGATACTACGAAAAGTTCTACTTCACACCGGGTGATTTGGGCTTTGAACCCATCGAAACCAGCGTGGGGAAACTCGGCATCCTCGTCTGCTGGGACCAATGGTACCCCGAAGGAGCCCGCCTCATGGCCCTCGCCGGGGCAGACTTCCTGATCTATCCCACCGCCATCGGCTTCAAACCGGAAGAGGACGCTGCAGAGCATGAGCGCCAGATTGACGCCTGGACAACGATTCAACGCAGCCATGCCGTGGCTAATGGTTTGCCCGTAATTAGCGTAAACCGCACGGGATTTGAGCCCGCACCCGACGCCCGCGAAGGGATGGAATTCTGGGGTCAAAGCTTCATCGTGGGGAGCCAGGGGGAATTCCTCTGCAAGGCCGAACGCCACAAAGAGCAAGTACTTGTGGTTGACGTGGATTTGGAACGGGTTGACCGCGTGCGCCGTGCCTGGCCCTTCCTCCGTGATCGCCGCATTGATTATTATGGTGATCTAACGAAACGTTTCCGGGATTAACACACTCGGGCGTGTTTTTTGAATACGCTTCTGATGAAAAAGTGGAACGTCCCATTTGGAGACGTTCCATTCCATTTTACCAAGGATCGAGCAAATCCATCATGGCTGGCAAAGTGCGACACCCATTGGCGAGGTCACACAACGAACGAGATGGCGAGTACGCTCGCTTGGATGCCCTGAAAGCCTTTCGTATTCTGGACACCGAAGAGGATAAGCTTTTCGATAACATCACCACGCTTGCGGCAGAATTGTGTGAAACACCGATCGCTCTGATCAGCCTTGTGGATGAAGAACGTCAATGGTTCAAGTCCCGCAAAGGTCTCACTGTTTGTGAAACCGCCCGGGAGTACGCCTTCTGCCGCTATACAATCCTCAGCGATGAAGTGCTCGTCATTCGCGATGCCACGCTTGATGTTCGAACCCGCAACAACCCCCTCGTTCTGGGGGAACCCAATATTCGTTTCTATGCCGGAGCCCCCTTGATTACCCATGATGGGTTCTCTCTCGGCTCGCTCTGCGTGATTGATCAAAAGCCTCGGGATATCAGCAGCTTTCAGTTGAGTTCCCTGAAACGACTCGCCGAACACGTCATTTTCCTCATGGAACGGCGAAAAACGTTGCGACAATTGATGGATGTGGTGGCTCAAAGCTCCAAAAATCCACGAATTGTTACGGTCTGCGGCTTCTGCAAATCAGTAAAGCAATCCAACGGGAACTGGATGAAACTGGAAGAACCCCATGGGGAAGACCTGACACTGAGCCACGGCATCTGCCCATCGTGCTATCTGGAATATTTTTCCGAGCTATTGACTGATGAAGAGCGGAAAAAAGCTTCCCAGTTTGTTGATTGGCTCGATAACAAGATGGTTATATAAGCCAGAAAACAACTTTCAACGGCGTTTGGATTGTGCGGAAAGCGCGGTTGAATTTCTGACGACGAGTTTAACCGGAATTCTGCGCCGAGTCGCTTCGGGTTTTTCATCCTCAGATTCAGGATGCAGATGATCGAGAAGGATTTGCCCCGCCATGCGACCAATTTCCCAACCAGAATGGAGAATTGTGGTGAGCGGAGGAACTTGGAACGAGCTGTGAACTTCGTCATCGAAACCCGTTACCGATAAATCATCCGGAACAGAAACTCCGGCGCGGCGGCAACTCATGAGCACACCGGCTGCAATTTTATCCGAGGCGCAGGCGATGGCCGTTGGCCCTTTGGACCCTTCTGCCAGCAGGTAATCGCAGGCTTCGGAACCAGACTCCAAAGCCCGGGCAAAGCTGCCGGCCCGAATCCAGTTCTCCACGATGGGGAGATCCAATTCCTTCATCGCGCGACGAAACCCTTCTTCCCGGTCTTCGGCGTCGTGATCGAAGAAGTCGCCACCAACATAGGCGATCTTGGTATGCCCGAGAGCCGCGAGGTGGCGAACAACTTGGAGCATCCCCCCGGCGTTATCGTAGCTGACTGTACTGATCCCCGCGGGTATCGGCCGTTCGTCGCTGTAGTTAAGGACAACCATGGGAAAATTGATTCGACCCAGCGAATCGATTTGCTCCTGCTTCAGCGTGGAGCCAAGGACGACCAGCCCCCCGACGCGCCCCTCCTGGGTGACTTGTTCCATACGGGGAATCATGTCTTCGAGGGATTTGGCGAGGATCAAAAGCACCAGATAGTCGCGTTCCACCATGATGGAATCAAGACCCGCAAGCATGTCTGAGTTGTACTCCCCGCGGAGGGAGTCATACCCGGAGGAGACAAAGCCAACCACTTGGACACGCCCTGTGCGCAAGGTGCGCGCAGCGAGACTTGGATAATAGCCAATCTCCCGAGCTGCGGCGATAATTTTTTCCCGCGTGGCAGGCGAAACATTAGAAAGCCCCCGCAAGGCCCGGGATACCGTCATCACCGAAACCCCAACGCGTTCCGCAACTTCCCGTGCGTTGGCAATCCCCTGAGGATCGGCGACGTTTTTTTCCACCAATGTGCGTTCCGGGGTTGAGGTTTTCTTGGGCATCGTCCTCGAGTGTTCAAGCGTCAGGATGTTTTCAACCTGATTCGCTCCTTCGAAGGGCGTAAAGCCTAATTGAGCGGATGAAGTTCAAACCAATCGAGATTAAAGTTACCCGACTCAATGTGGATGCGTAAATCCGTGGCATTTGCGGGGAGCGTAAAGGGCTCGCTTTCGGCTGTCGTAAAGGTATTCCAATCACCTGTTGGTTCAAGCGTCATGGTCACTTCGGCATCACCCAAAGTAAGGCGCATGCGCCCCTGACTTTGTTGCGCGGAGGTATGCGCTCGTAGTGTAACCGTTCTTGGTTCGCCCAGCGGTTGCAGAGTGTAGCCGAGCCACTCGCCTTTGAGCGTCCATCCAACGTAAATATCCTTGCCGGGGGTCTCGGACAAATCGACGCCATCACCAGGGCGCAGGACCCAGCCGTTGTTGGAGGAATCCTGATCGTTGTAGGCTTCCCCGTTCAGCCCACGATCGAAGTGTTCAGCTTCGATGCGCTGAAAGGGATCGAGTGGAGCATTTCCGTAGGGTTCCCTTGGGCAACCACGACCCGTTTTGAAGAAGAGCTTCTGACGGCGTTTCATCCCCTGCTGATCCACCGCGAGTAAATGCCACGTGTGGCAACCATCTTCCACCGACGCGAGTTCAAAGGAAAATTCGGAGCTGGTGGTTTCGGCCAATACTTCCGAACCCCGAAGAACTTGCACACTTTTCAGAGCACCTTCCGGATCCGTGGCGCGACCAGAAATCACCACCGGGGAGCCAGCGGGGAAATGCTGCGCTTCCATGGGGGACTGAATCTGCAGTTCGGGTGGGCGGTTCCCGTTCTGGTACACGCGGATGTAATCGACTTCCATCGTTTGGGGAAAGACGCTGGTGTCATCCGTTGGCCCGGGCCAATTACCACCAACGGCCACGTTCACAAGCAGATGGAATTCCTGATCAAACGGAGCGGGGTAGGCGGCCCCGGAAGTGGCCCAATCGTTTTGGGTACCGTAGAGTTCACCGTCGATATACCAGCGCATCTCTGTGGGTTCCCATTCCACGGCGTAAGTATGGAACGCGGTGGAAAAATCGTGGGGAGTGCCTTCCACGGTTTTTTTGTAGGGCGAGCCCTTATGGGTATGGTGCGGAGCACCGAAGTGGATAGTGCCATAAATTTCATCGGCGTCGTTCACCGATTCCACCACGTCAATTTCCCCACTCAAAGGCCACGTGCCGTAAATGTTGTGAGTGGGGAGCATCCAGAAGGCAGGCCAAATCCCCTTGGTGGAGGGAAGCTTGATTCGGGCTTCCACTCGACCATAGGTGAATTCGAACTTGCCGGCAGTGTGCAGCCGGGCGGATGTGTACCGATGACCTTCGTAGTCCTCGCGCAGGGCGACGATGTGAAGCTTGCCCTCGCGGACGAAAGAGTTCACCGGGCGATCCGTATAATGCTGCAGCTCACGGTTGCCACTATCAATTCCGGGAAAAACCTGATGAGTCCATTTCTCCGAATCGATTGAATCCCCCTCGAACTCATCCGCCCACAAAAGGAACCATCCTTGGGCATCTTCCCGGGGTGGCTCTGTGACCTCGGCGCCGACGGTTGCTGCGGCACAAACAAAGAGAGACAGAGGAAGTAGGGATTGGACGCGCATCAGGGACGGGTTCCTTGTGGGGGAATGAGGTGGGAGGGGATGGATTGATGGGAGAAGGGCTATTATGCGCCGCCAGTGACTACGCCGCCAGGGCCGGTGAGGGTGATATCGCCCGCGCTGATGGTACCGTTGGTAGGATCGTAGGGAAGGCCTGTGGCACGGCCCGTAACAGTACCAAGAGAGGGATCAACAACGCTCAACCCCGGTGTGAGATCAGGACCTTGGGAAAGGATGATCCAAAGAGTTGCATCGCTGTATCCAAAGACGGTGACCAAGTCAGTCTTGAACTGATTTTCAAACAGCCCGGAAACTTCTGGGCGGTCGAAAGCGGAATAGTCGTACGTGCGATACTTGGATGGTGTTGTGAGGATGTTGCTGCGTTGGACATCCTTGTCACCAAAAGGATCGGCATAAATGCTGGTGATGTAGGCAACCGGAGTGGTGAGATAGCCCCAACGATCTTCGAGGAAATCAGTACCGAGACCCGTGCTGCGCAGGCGTGTGGGAGTAGGAACGTACTTGTTGTTGTCAACGCGGTACGCTTCAAGAGCCGTGGCCAGGGTGCGCATATCCGCCTTGGCGGCGCTGACCTTGGCGCGGGTTTGCGCTTCGAGGAAGTTGGGGACGGCGATGGCAGCAAGAATGGCGATGATGGCGACAACGATGAGAAGTTCGATGAGGGTGAACGCACGGCGTTGATGGCTTGTTGTGGCGGGGGTATTCATGGGGAAGAGTCCTTTTTGTGTGTGGGTTGTGGAGTGGCAGGTGAGGTTTCAGGGCGGTGTGGAGAAGAAGCCGTAAGACTGCGTCACCCACTAAATGGGTTTATGGTATCGATAAACATAGCGATCCCCTGAATTGTCAACGACAAAATGATTGGAAAAAAGCGACGTGTAGCGGAATCGCAAATTTCACCTTATTTTCGGCAAAAAATGCTCCCAAAAAGAGGCTGGATACACCCAATTTGGGTTCAATAAAGGGTGACATACGGGTTTTTTCCGGAAGTTTTCAAAATCCTGCTTGATCATCCATCCCCTCTAAGCCATGATATTGATAACATGAACGAGCAAAACCACCCAAAATCGATTGTAGCACACCATGACCGATCTGATTCACACTCCCGATTCCCCCACTCTCATCTCCAACGGAACACACTCTTCCGGCCAGGCTCTCCACAAAGCTCAACGGGTATTAACACCGTATCATCAGTTCCCCAGCGATTTCTTATGGGGAGTAGCTGCCGCAGCGTTTCAAATAGAAGGGGCCAACAAAACAGACGGGCGTGGTGAGAGTATCTGGGACCGTTTGTGTGAACGCCCCGGGGCGATCCGCAACGGGGACACTGGCGAAATCGCCTGCGATCACTATCACCGGTACAACGCCGACTTTGCCCTCATGGCCTCGCTCAACATCCGCAACTACCGCTTTTCGTTCGCATGGCCGCGTATCTTCCCGGAAGGACGCGGGCGCATCAACGCCAAGGGACTCGACTTCTACGATGCCCTGATTGACTCCATGCTGAGCCATGGCATCAAACCCACGGCCACCTGTTATCATTGGGATCTTCCCCAAGCGCTGGAAGACAAAGGGGGGTGGCGAAACCGGGAAACAGCCTACGCTTTTGCAGAGTTTGCCGCAGTATTGGCCGAACGCTACTCCGACCGTATTGATGTGTGGTCAACTCTCAACGAACCTTGGTGTTCTTGGTGGTTGGGACATCATGAGGGCATCCATGCACCGGGGAGCAAAGAACGGGGACAAACGTTGTACAACGTGGCTCACCACCTGCTCCTGGCCCATGGCTTGGGTTCTCAGGCACTCCGAGCCCACAGCAAAAATCCCCGGCTCAAAGTCGGTCTGGTACACAACTCCAACAACCCTGTCCCCTTTACAGAATCCCCGGCGGACATCGATGCCACCCGCGCTATTTGGCATGAGCGCAATGGCTGGCTCCTTGATCCGTTGTTCCTTGGTCGGTACCCGGAAGCTGAGTGGAACCGGCTCGGAAAAGATGCACCTCTCGTGCACGAGGGGGACATGGCAACGATTCAACAACCGCTCGACTACTTGGGTCTCAACGTCTACTTCTCCGATTCCGTTATCAGAGCCGGTGAAGCTCCTCAAGGTTTTGAACCCCACTACCCCCGAACCGACTTCAATTGGCCCATCACTCCAGAGGCGATCTACTGGACGCTGCGCTTTGCCCATGAGGTGTACTCCCCCACCGAGCTATTCATCACGGAAAACGGCTGCTGCTACCCCGACGACATCAACACCCAGGGGCGGGTTGAGGACTTTGCCCGATTGAATTACCTGAAGGAAAACCTCAAGTGCCTTCACCGCGCCACGCAGGAGGGAATTCCCCTGAACGGCTATTATCTGTGGTCGATTTTCGATAACTTTGAGTGGGCTGAGGGATATTCCAAACGCTTTGGAATTATCCACGTAAACTTCAACAATCAGCGCCGCACGCCGAAAGCTTCAGCCCTGTGGTACAAACACGTGATGCAACACAACGGGTTCTGAAAGACAAAACGTTTCAGCCCGCTTTCATCATGGGGACAGGTTGGGGGAGGTAGGCATCCCAGCGGCGGATGATTCCTTCCCCGAATAGCAGGGTGGGAAGCCAGGAACTCCACGGGAGATACGGATAAACGTCCTCGTAGCGAAAACCAAGATCCAACAGAAGGTTCAGTTGGATTCGAATGATCACCGCGCCAAACGTCAGGGCATAGCATCGAATCATCCAAACGCGGTGAGCGGAGAAGTCGCGCTTGCGAGCCGTTTCATAACCTTTGTAGGCAGTAAACAACCAAAGAACGGCGAAGAGCATGAAGGCTGTTTGCGAGAGGATTCCCCCGTAGGCCATGATCCCCATGAGGAATCCCGTGGGGGCGGCGAAAGCGATGGAGAGGATGTAGATTCGGCCAAAGACTCGATGCAGGCTTCGCCAACGCTTCCGGAGGGAGTCCAGAAACTGTATCGGCCCGATGGCGAGAGCGAGCATCGCCGAGACTCCGTGGGTCATCACCATGGGCCAATGAAGCGTGTACTTTTCTCGGAAGTCGGGATCAAATAACGTCATGTCGGTTGTAATGAACTTCACGTTATGGAAAAGAGTGAGCATTGCGAGCCACGTAATAATAAACCAGGCGTAGCGATTGTAGGGAATTTTCCAGTGAGTGAAAAGGGACACAGGAGAAGTGAAGACGTTCATTGATGTTCTCCGATGACATAGAGATCGCCGTCATCTGCGGAGAAGAATCCGGAGGACTTGGGTTTGCGAGAGAGGATTTCTGGGGATTGCATCGTGGTTTCGGCGGTGAACCATTTGGAGGGGTGATCCTCGAAATCGTTATCGGGACCGGGAGAGATAATTAGAAACTTTTTTCCTACCGCATGATAGATAAAGGAACGATGGGTAAGAAAGGTTTGATGAGTTGGATTCTCTCTGATTTGATACCAGTGGAAATCGGGGTGGTTTTTTTGAAGAATATTTATGAAAAAGATATCAGTTTGTTCGCTGGGTTTGATATTTTGGGAAACTTCTTCTACGGTCATTAGGGAGAGATAATCAGCCAATTCTTGCAACTGGCGTTCGGTGTTAAACATTCGACTACGACTCGAATCTACGCCTCGTGCATATCCAAGATGGGCAACTGCCACAAAAGCGAGTGCCAAGACCGAAAGGAAAATCAAAATCGGAAGCCATAGGGAACGAAGGTAGGAAAGTAGAAACATGATAATTCCTCCGGTTTTTTTGGGTGCTTTGTTAGGCTACGTATTGGAAAAGGTATACGTTACAGACCTCAGTCGAAAAAAGCATCTTGG
>JANRMB010000142.1:0-22185 GCA_033761985.1 Candidatus Sumerlaeia bacterium
GAGAGGGGAATGGCCATTGCAGTAATAATTGCAGCCCGCACATTGCCAAGCATGAGGAAGAGAATGACGATGACAAGAAGTGCACCTTCCACCAAGTTTTTCTCGACAGTTTTAATCGTGGAGTTCACTAGTGTGGTTCGATTCAGCACGGTGTTCGCTTCAATTCCTGCGGGGAGACTTCGGCGAATATCCGGCATTTTGGCGTCCACTGCATTGGAGACTGTTCGGCTGTTTTCACCGATCAACATTAGCACCGTTCCGACAACAGATTCCGTCCCTGCTTGGCTTGCAGCACCAGTGCGAAGCTCTTTGCCAATAATGACATCAGCAACATCGCTCAACGGAACAGGAGTCCCTTCGTACTCGCCAATCACGATCTCGCGAATTTCTTCTAGCGTACGTACGCGGGCATCGGTGCGAACGATGTATGCTTCACCACTTTGCTCAATAAACCCGGCACCTGTTGAAACGTTGTTTTGCTCTAAAGCATCGATAAGATCAATGAGGGTAAAACCGTAACTTGCAAGGCGCATGGGGTTTGGCTGAACGTGGAATTGTTTTTCCCACCCACCGATGGAATCCACTCCGGCTACGCCCTTTATTTTGCGAAGCTGAGGCTTAATCACCCAATCTTGCACAGTACGGAGGTAGGCTTCCTTCTCAATATCTGTGGAAAGAACTTCTCCTTCAGGAGTGAGGTAGGTACCGTTTGATTGCCAACCGGGGGAGCCATCGGTAACTGTTGCGCCTACGCCGTCGGGATTGGCGTACTCCACAACATACATGTAAATTTCACCAAGGCCGGTGGAAACAGCACCCATGCGAGGCTCCGCTCCAATAGGGAGGGACTCTTTGGCTTCACCTAAACGCTCGGCCACTTGTTGGCGAGCGAAATAGACATCGGTAGAATCTGTAAAAACAGCAGTTACTTGTGAGAATCCGTTTCGAGAAATGGAGCGAGTACTCTCCAACCCGGGGATGCCCGCCAAGGCTGTTTCAACAACATAGGTAACTTGCTTTTCAATCTCAACAGGCGAAAGAGCGGGGGCTTCGGTATTGATCTGTACTTGGTTGTTTGTAATGTCAGGAACGGCATCAATAGCGAGTCGCTGAAGGGAGAATGCGCCAATTAATCCAACGCCAATTACGAGCAGTAAAACTAAGTAGCGATTTTGAATGGAGAACCGCAGAATTTTTTCAAACAGACCGGGGCCTGATTCTTCCAGGAAGTTAGTGGACATGTTCTGCCCCCGCTTTTCCTAGTTCCGCTTTCAACATAAAGGAACCCGTAGCAACGTAGGAATCCCCTTCGCTCAACCCTGAAAGCACAGGAACCATCCGACCTACACGTTTACCAAATTGTACCGTTGCAGGCTTGAAGGTGTTAGGTTCATCGGCAGGAATGAACACCGTTTGCTTGCCCTCAACTGTTTGGACGGCATCCATCGGTACCATAAGCATTTTATCAGTAGTAGCTGAGGATGTGTTTTCAAGATCGAGTTCTACTTCAACAAAAAGCCCTGGACGCATTAGGTGAATAGCACTCACGTCATTTTGGGTAGCAGGGGTTTTGTGTTCAACCTTCGGATTACACAACTCACACTTGCTTTCAGGAACGTTATGCTCAGGGCACCCAACACCGGTTGATTTGTATTGAGCGACTTCTGCTTCAGAAAGCACAGGTGCTGATTCTGCACCGTGATCATGGCCATGATGTTGATCGTCGGGTATCGAAGTGTTGGCTTTTGAATCCATATCCACAACAATCCTTGCCTGTGTGGTGCGGGTACGAGGATTTACATCAGACGAAATAAATGACACTGTACCATCGAAGCGAGTAGTTTCAAAATGACCAAGTGTAATTGTTCCTTTTGAACCTTCAAGAACACGGTGAGCAAGTCGTTCAGGGACTTCCGCAAGTACCCATAGATTCTTGGGATCGGCGATGATGAATAACAAATCCTTATCAGGCCCTACGACCTCACCAGCAGTGACTTCTCGTTCAATAATTTGCCCATCAATCGGGGCTCGAAGTTCGTAGCGAGTCGTAATTTTTTCTGAAGCGAGAAGATTCTCTACTTGAGCGTCTGTAAAACCAAACATCCTGAGTTCGCTTTTGGTCGCAGTAAAACTCGCTTGCGCAACTTTCATGCTTCCTTCTGCTTGTTTGAGTTCACCTTGTTTTCTGAGGGCTTCGCTGATAGTGATGCTATTGGTTTTCCTAAGTTCATTAGCTCGTTCATTATTGATGCGTGCAACTTCAACCATGCTTTCGGCGGCTTCTAGCAGAGAGCGTTTTTCAAGCAATTCACTCGCTTTTTGACCAAGCTCAACGGATTGAATTACTGCAAGAATATCCCCCTTTTTAACAGTGTCCCCAAGCCGCGCTGGTATTTCAATTGCACGGCCATTTAATGTCGTACCCACATGGGCCATGGCTTCTGTATTGTATGAAACTCGCCCTGGAACTTTCGTTGTTTCTGTCAATCTTTGCAGTTCTAAGGTTTGGAGCGTTATACCAAACATTTTCATGGATTCAGGGCTTATGAAAACCTCATCTGTGTGACCTTCCTCCTCGTGTTCACCCTCATGCCCATGATCATCGTGGTCGTGCCCTTCGTGACTTTCTTCTTTAGGAGCCACTTCTTCGGTATGGCTGTTTTCTTCATGGCCATGCTCATCATGATTGTGACCAGCGTGTTCGTCTTCTGCACTGAAAGCAGGGTGATAAAGTGCAGAAGAAGCAATTATCATGAATAGGGCGACTAATTTAAAGCGGTAGTAATTCATTATAGCGGTACTCCCAAAATTACGGCGATTGGTGAAAAGAAGCTTCATGGTGTTAGCTCCTTTTGGGTTGCGGGTTGTAAATGAGGTTCAGATGGAAAGAGATACTTGAATTCTGCATCAAGGGCCTGAATCAGATAGCGCACGTCCGTAAGTTGAAGAGCGGCATCCCGCCGAGCGGAGAGTGACTCCATCAGGAGAAGAGAATTGAGTTCGCCGGCGGTTATAAGTTCGCGTGTTTTGGAGTAGCGGGCTTCCGATGCAGGGACGAGTTGTTGGGAAACAAGGTGATACTGGGAGATTGCTGCCGCATGTTCCACTCGCAAACCAAACAGCCGAGACTCCGCCTGAAGGATAGAGTTTTCCCAAGCCGAACGAGATGCTTCCCGCTCCGCTTTGCGTTCGGCAATTTCACGCCGATTGCCATTCCACAACGGAAGGGGGACGGAGACTCCGTGACCGAGTCGGTCTTGACCGTCCTCGCGCTCGAAGAGCGGCCCCAACTCCAAGTCGGGATACTGCTCTCGAATAGCTAGGCGCAGGTTTTCTTCCGCTACGTTGTATTCAGCTTCCGCTTGAAGTGCTTCTGGATTGCGTAACGCTAGCTGATTGAAATTACCGATTCCATCGGCCATGGCGATGAACTCGCCTGCTGGTTCTTCTACCACATCGAGTTGGATTTGGGGAGAGAGGCCCGTTAGAGAGGCGAGTCGCAGGCGTTGAGTTTCAACATGAGTATGCTGAACTTGTAACGCCAACTCAGCGTCCACAAATGCACTCTCAAAAAGTGCTCCGTCCCCCGATAGAAGCTCACCCGCTTCCACGAGTTGTTGGCTTACCCTTCGGATAGCTCGAAGTTCCTCAACGTGTCGAGTGAGTATTGTTACTTTTTCCAACTCGGAGGTGAGTTGGTTTGCGGATAACTTGAGTTCTTGTTTGAAGAGTTGTTCACGCTTCCAAACATTGGTTAAGGCTGCGGTTTTGCGGGCGTTTGCTCCGGATTTTTCTGCCGCAAGGCGCCCCGAAAGCGGAAGCGTGAAGGAAAGCCCCGCACCGTAGAGCCGTGGGTTTTGCCCGACTTCAGGATCGAGAATCCGCAGGGCATCAAGGCTTAACACGGGATCTGTCCAGCGCCCGGCTTCTTGAGCGCTTGCAACCGCAACTCCCGCTTCAAGTCGTGCAAGATTCAACTCAGGATTCAGGAGTAGAGCGATTCGCTCCAACTCATCATAACGTAGGGAAATCGTGTCGTTCTGCGCGAGGCGAGAATCCACCGAAGCACGGCGATCTTGCCAGCGAGAGGAGAGTGACTCAGGATCGAGCGGGGCAGCCTTGTATGCTGCGCAACCGCTCAACACCGATAACGCCAGAACAACACCCCCCGAAAGGCATCCCCGAATGCAGGGCGCCACGGAAAGTTTTCTGTTCAAAATAAAACTCCAATAGGGTAATCAACGGGGAACGAAGGCGCGGAAAATTTCTGCACCCGTTCGGTTGAACTCAAACCCCCAAAGTATGGGAGACCGAGCGAAGCACTTAGGCTACGGCTGGAGTTAACTTGGGGGGTTGATCGAGTTGGAAAAAGGGATTGTCGGGAAGTGGATTCGATTCCACGGATAGCAATTGAAGTTGGCTCGTCAGGGAAAACGATGCAACCAATCCTTGTTCCACACAAAATGAAATTGTGTGAAAGTGTGTTATACAATCGGAGGAGTGATCCGGGCAACTCGGGTGATCATGATCGTGGTGCGAATCGCCGTCAGAATGTTGTTCAGAGCACGGAGAATGCTCAGTAGCCCCATCGGGGTGGTCGTGATGATGGTGCTGAACCGAAGAAAAAAACAGCCGGGCAGTGGAGACGAGTGGTTCATCCACAGAATGATGGTGGACGGAAAAAAATTGAAGCACGTTCGTTCCCAGAAATACCACAAGGGAAAGCATGAGAAACAAAACCCTAACGAACTTCTTCACAGACACTGCTCACCCTCGATCGGGAAAGATGCTTCAAAACAAATTCAAAATGCCAGCAGCCATGCGCGCAAAGTCAACGATTAGTTTCCGACCACCACCCATCCATGGCCCAAAGGTTGCCTTTCCCACAACGCAATCATCTTCTTTCCTTCCCACCGGAGGTCGTTTTTCATGACTACTGAAACCCCTGTACAACCCACCGATTCTCCTGATTCCAAGGCCTACACCTTTCAGGCGGAAATCGCCCAGGTGCTTGATATTGTCATTAACTCCCTCTATACCCACAAAGAAATTTTCGTTCGCGAGTTGATCTCCAACGCCGCTGATGCTTTGGAAAAATTCCGCCATGAATCACTGATTCAAAAAGGGTTACCTGATTCCGATCGTGCCCTGGAAATCCGCGTGGAGCTGGATGAGGAGAAGAAAATCTTCCGCATCAAAGACACCGGCATCGGCATGACCGAGGAGGAATTGCAGCGCAATTTGGGGACAATCGCCCACTCCGGCACCAAGTCCTTCCTCAAGAAAATGGCCGAGGGCGCCAAAGAGGATGTCAACCTCATCGGGCAGTTTGGGGTAGGGTTTTACAGCGCTTTCATGGTGGCGAACAAAGTAACAGTGGAAACGCGGTCGTTTCAAAATGACTCGCAAGGCTACCGCTGGGAAAGCAACGGCATCGGGACCTACACCATCACCCCTGCCGGTGATCTCCCCCGGGGCACAACCATCACTTTGGAGCTCAAGGAAGATGATGCAGAATACAGCAAAGATTACCGCATCCGCGATATCATCACTCGGTTCTCCAACTTTGTGAACTTCCCCGTTTTCCTGGGGGAAGAGAAGATCAACACCATCACCGCGCTCTGGACAAAATCCAAGTCCCAGATCGAGGAAAAGGAATACGAGGAGTTCTACCGGTTTATTGCCAATGCTCCTGATGAACCTCAGTTCACGTTCCACTTCAGCGCCGATGCCCCCATCGCCCTTCAATCCTTGCTGTTTGTTCCCAAAACAAATATGGAACGCTTCGGATTTGGGAAAACAAAACCCGGTGTGGATCTCTACTGTCGCAAAGTGTTGATCATGAAGCACCCGGAAGGGTTGCTCCCTGATTGGCTGCGATTCCTCCGTGGCGTCATCGATAGCGAGGACTTGCCGCTCAACATCTCCCGTGAGTCGTTGCAGGACAGTCGCCTGATTGGCAAACTCAGCAAGGTCATCGTCAGCCGCTTCCTCAAGTTCTTGGGCGAACAAGCCGAACAAAACCCCGAGAAATACAAAGAATTCTACGCCACCAATGGGCAGTTCCTGAAGGAAGGGCTCGTGCAGGACTTCATGCATCGGGATGAGTTGGCGAAGCTCCTGCGATTTGAATCCTCGAAATCAGAACCCGGGAAGATGGTCTCACTTCAGGAATACGTTTCCCGTATGGCCGAGGGGCAGGACAAAATCTATTTCATCAACGGCCCCACTCGTGCCGCCATTGAAGCCGGCCCCTATTTGGAAGCCTTCGCCGCGCGCGACATTGAAGTGCTCTACACATTCGATAGCATCGATGACTTTGTGCTCAACAACCTCGCAAACTTCCAGGAAAAAGCCATCATCTCCGCCGACTCTGGAGAAGTGGAATTGCCGGAACTCAAGGAAGTGGAAACACCGGAAAATGCCCCGCTGCCTGAAGACCGCGCCGCTGCCTTCTGTGAATGGCTGAAGGGGACACTCGGAGACCATGTGGCAAGCGTGAAGACCAGCAAACGCCTGAAGGACAGCCCTGCGCTTGCCTCCACCGAGGGAACCATGTCCAGTACGATGCAGCGTATGATGATGACCATGGGCGACGAAGGGAAGCAGGCCGATGCGGGCAAATTCATGACGCTCGAAATCAACCCGCGCCACCCACTCATCAAGAAACTGGAATTCCTGCGCACCAACGACGAAGCTTTTGCCAAGCAGTTGGCGGAGCAGTTGTACGACAACACACTTATTGCAGCGGGTATTCTAACTGATCCGCGTACGTTGGTGCAGCGGATGAATCAGTTGTTGAGCAAGGCAGCGGGATTGTAACCAGCAGAGAGTTGCTCAAGGGAGAATCATCAACGGCGTCTCGAAGGGGGCGCCGTTTTCTTTTATTCCTCCCATGTCCCCCATCGGATCAGGTCCCCGTTACTCAGCGTCCCGTTTGTGGGGTCATATTGAATCAACAGTAATTGGTCTCCGGCGTCGAACTCCTCGGGGACAGAGGGAATATCCCTGTCCCCATCAGGTCCACGGGAGGCAATCACCCAGAGCTTTGGGGTTCGCACATACATCAAAGGGATGCTGAAAGGTCGTTCACCCCCGAACATATCCAATCGGGCATATCGCCCCTCCTCATGAAAATACGGCGCGCCCCCTTGGGCTTTGGCAAAATCCGTCGTGACTTCTGGAGGAAGCGTTCCTTCCGGCGTGGGTTCATAGGGTGGAAGAGCCTGACTCAGCCGCAATCGAACGGTAAACTCCGCAAATCCGAGATACTTTTCCGCGCGCTCCACTTTCTGCGATTCTTTGACCGCCGAAAGATTAATGCGCGCCACCATGCTCAACAAAAATGCCGCCACCATGATCGCTGTTACCACCTGAAGCAGCGCTTGTTTTTCACGATTTGTCATAAGGATTACTTCACGTAGAAGCTAAAGAGGAGAATCAAGTCCACGATGATCACCACCACAAAGATGGCAATCACCACGTTCAACACCACACGGCGTTTGGCATCGCGCCGGTTCTGCCGTACCTTCGCATCCAGATCATGCATTAATGAAGTATGCCGCTCACCGGTCTGCATGTTCTTTAACAACAACCGGCAAAGCACCAAATCGTTGTTCTCGAGGGCCCGGGTGGCCATGGTTTCGGTAATCTGTATTTGTAGTGCCTCGGCTTCATGATTTCCCGGCCAAAGACTCAACGCCCGGAACAACTGATTCTGGCATTCGTATAGGATATCATACCCTTCCTTGTCTTCCGCAAGTTTTGCCTTCACCACTCCCACAATTTGTTGCGACTCAGCCTTGGTGCTTTCGCCCGAGAGATATCGTTCCAAAGCAGCGATAAACTCCCTAGCCGTTTGGAATCGTTGCTGCCGAACAGGATGTAACGCTTTCATAACCAAGGCATCCAATTCCTGGGTAATCCCCCGGGATGGTGCCACTTGGGAGGGAGGAGTTACCTCGCCTTTACTGGCATGTTTGAACGCCTCCTGAGCGTTTCCACAGGAGTGCGGTGCCTTGCGTGTGAGAAGAAAATAGAGGATGCCCCCGAGGAGATAGGTATCCGTCCAAGGACCGACTTCCAAGGCATTTCGCTTCGTCTGCTCCGGCGCCATATACGCCGGGGTACCCGCCGGATTCACGGCATTGGCTTTGGTGGGTGCAAACTCCCAACCAAGGTCCTGTAATTCCTGGTGAACCAGCGTGTTGTCGTAAATCATGGCGATTCCCCAGTCCATGAGCAACACCTCGCCGAACTCACCCACCATGACTTGCGAAGGCTTCAAATCGCGGTGTACCACCCCTTTGGAATGGGCAAACGCCACCGCCTGGGAAACGTCCATCAATATACGAAGATGCCGGGGAAGATACTCCGGAATCGGCTTCAGGTAATCCTCCCGAATCAATTCATCCCAAGACTTTCCACGGACCAACTTCATCGCCATCAAGGGGCGACCCTGCTCATCCTCCCCGAGATCATGCACAGGTACAATGTTCGGGTGTTCCAGAAGTGCCGTGGTAAGGGCCTCCCTTCGGAAGTCGCTCTTCAGCAGTTCGAAGGATTCTTCCGACATTTTTTCCTTTTTCCCATCGGCGCCGAACTCCCGCAACCGCTTCACGGCAATCCGCCGACCCATGCTCACCTGAAGGGCTTCCCAGACTTCGCCAAAGCCCCCTTCCCCCAACCGATTTTGCAGGCTGAAGTTCACCATGTGGGTTTGAATCAGGGTGGAACTCAGATTTTGACCGCGACGATCGATGGGGTTTGTGTCGCTTGCTACCCTCCATGTGGGTAAGCGGTGATGGGTTCCCACGGGTTTGGACGGTTTTGGTGAGGGTGGAACGGCGGGAATTTTGGTGAGTGTATCTTTGGAGGCGCCGGGTTTTGCGAGGGAATCTCCCGAACTCACCATTGTGTTGTCCGTATTGGAAAGATCGCCCCCTTCCACATCCAATTCCTGATCCAAAAGCGGAAACCGGGTACCATCGGGCACAATCGAGACTTCCGGATCCACCACATGGCTTTCCTCAAAGAATCGGGATAGCATCTCATCAAACTCTGTTTTCCCGAGACCCATGAATGAAATCACCGCCAATGTTGAAGTGGAACCATAAGTACCTTAGCAATCCTGATTCCCTGAAAGCGGCAACCAGAACCTCCAATAAGATCAGAAAAATCCACTCTCTCGCTTGGCGAACAGCGCTGTAAACTACCGAATACAGTAGGCGGTTTTGACTTGTGCTTTTCCCATTTCAACTCGACTCTAAGAACAAATTCAACACACCAAGCGGTACAGTCATGAGTCGCGAGCCACTCTCCTACAATGCCACAATTACCGAAAGGGTGGATTTGGCGGAAGGCTTGGCGCTCTTTCGCGTTCGCCATGATGACGAGGAACTCTTCACCCGATTCATCCCCGGCCAATACGCGATTCTTGGTTTGAACCACCCGGAAAAGGGCCCCGTGCAGCGCGCCTACTCCATCGCCTCTGCCCCGAGCATGCTCCCGGAGTTTGAATTCTACGTCCGTTATGTGAAACAACCCGCCTCGGATAACCCCCTGACGCACCTGCTGTTCGCCGCCCATACTGGGGATCGCATCGCCATGGGCCCCAAGATTCTCGGGAAGTTCACCCTTGAACATGAACTCCCCCAAGGCGATACCCGTTGGCGTGTTTGTGTGGCTGCTGGAACCGGTCTCGCCCCCTTCACCAGCATGATCTTCGAAGAATACCATCAAACTGGCGCCGCCAACGGTTTCCTCGTTCTGCATGGCGCCAGCTACCCCTGGGATTTGGGCTACCGCGAGCGGATGGAGGAACTACTCAACACGCCTTTCGCCCAAAAGCGCTACTACCCCACCATCAGTCGCCCAAAGGCCGAAGGCGTAACCTGGCCGGCCGACCGCATGACGGGGCGCGTGGAAGAGCTCCTCAGCCCGGAAGGCCTTTCCCGTTGGGAGCCCACAAGCCCTCTCGGCCCCGGCGGGCTCAACCCCGCGAACGCCGTGATTTTCATCTGCGGACTGACCGGAACCATTCGCCAAACCCTTCTCAACGCCTTTGCTCGGGGCTTTGTTCCCGGCGACCGACGTCTCCGCCGGGAACTTGAGATTCCCGAATCCCTCGCCCCCTCGGTCTTTTTTGAACCCTACGACACCGAACCCATTCTTGACCTTACCAACGACGACTTTCGCCTCGGTATTCGCCGGCAACTTGGTTTGCAGTAAAGACGATTTCCCCTTGATAGAACCCATCGCAGAGGCTTCATTTCTCACTACTTGAAGAATGATCGCTCAAGCGGTCGTTTTGGAGGCTACGGTGAAGCGAAACATATTGGTCCTGGGATTGGCATTTCTCGGTTACGCCCTGAAAGCAGAGGCACAAACCACCCGGAAAATCTACATCGACCCCGGCCACGGTGGAACCGACGCCGGAGCGGTGAATGACACTTTTGGAACGCGCGAAGCCGACCGCGTACTTTTCACGGGATTGGCATTTCGCGATTACCTCAACCAAGATACCGCTAATACTTCCGGTGGCGGAAACTGGCAAGTAAGGCTTTCTCGTTCAGAAAACCTCGATGTTGAATTAGCGACTCGAGCAACAGATGCGAATAGCTGGGGGGCCGATCGCTTTCTTTCCATCCACCAAAACGCCTTCAATGACTCCGCCAACGGTACAGAGACATTTTCCTTCTCAAATACCGGGACGTCATTTCAATTAAGCACTCTTGTTCAAGAAGAAGCAATCCTCGCTTGGAACAGGGTAAATAGAGGCACCAAAGTAGGCAATTTTTTAGTCTGACGTGAAACAAGTATGCCCGCTATTCTGACGGAAATGGGATTCATCGATTCCCCGACGGATCACCCCTTCTGCAGCAGCGATGTTCAATGCCAGCGCTACGCTCTGGGGATGCTCTACGCCGTACAGCGCCACTTTGGCCAAGCTCGATTTGATCCCACCCCGCCGCCGGCCACCACGTTGATCGTCGATAACTCCGATCCCGCCCCCGCTTACACCGAGGTGGGAAGCTGGGGAAGCTCCGCGAGCACCGGATTCTTTGGCACCAACTCGCGGTTCTCTACTGTTGCCACTCGAACCAACAGCGCCACGTGGTCGGCAACCATCCCCGAAGCCGGGGAGTATCAGGTCTCAGCGTGGTGGGTTCAGGGAACCAACCGCTCTAACGCCGCTGTGTATCTCGTGGAGGACCGGTTCGGTCGGAGACCTTTCACCGTCAATCAAGAACTCAACGGAAGCGCTTGGAACCCTCTTGGCACATTCAGCTTCCCTGCGGGTTTTACCACTAAAGTAACCTTGAGTTGTGAACTCAGCAGCGACGAAGGTGTCGCGGGTACCGTCGTCTCCGCCGATGCCATTCGATTTGTTCGTGTTGGGCCGTTGGTGGACAAACCGGTGAAATCTCTCTACCTGATTTATTGATATGGCCTTTGAATACAATCTTTCCTCCTACGCCGAACGCATCGGTTATCAAGGCGAATTCTCCCCCACTTGGGATTGCCTCCTTCAGCTTTTGGAGCGCCACACGATTTCAATCCCCTTTGAGAATCTGGATGTTGTCCTCCATCGGGGGATTCCCTTGGAGCCAGAACGTCTGCAGGAAAAGCTGATTCACCAGCGCCGCGGTGGATATTGCTTCGAACAAAACGGACTCCTATTCGGTATCCTCCAGCAAATCGGTTTTCAGGTTCGACCACTTTCCGGAAGAGTACGGTTGGAAACGGGTCGAGCATCCCTCCCCCCGAGAACCCATTTGTTCCTTCTCCTCACCTACAAAGAACAGGAATGGCTTGTGGACGTCGGCGTTGGTGGATTCACGCTCACCAAACCTATTCGGTTTCTCCTTGGCGCTGAACAGGAAACCCTCCACGAGCCACGTCGTTTGGTTCATGAACGCGATCGCTTTTACCACCAAGCCTTCAATGGCACCAACTGGATTGATGTCTATGATTTCACCGGGGAAGAGATGCCCCCCATTGATCAGGACGTGGCGAACTGGTGGACGAGTACGAAGCCCGGAACAAAGTTCAAATCGAACGTGATGGCCTCTCGAGCAGGGGAAAACGGCGAACGCTTCAGCCTCCTCAACAACCGATTCACCCACCGGCGCATGGCCCAAATTCTTCAACAGAAAGAACTGCAATCCATGGAGGAGTTGCTGGAGACGTTGAAGCTATACTTTGGTATCGAACTCCCCGGAGTGGATCACCTCCCAGCGGTGAATCTCACCTTCCCTACTTAACCTCCTCCAAAAGAGGAGTATTTTCCTTCAACCAAAGAGAACACAACATTTGTTCAAACATTGGTTTGGATTTTGCCCCTTCTGTGACAGAAGAACACTTTCTTCCCCAACATACCAACCTCAGGAACCCCTCCCATGAACGTCTTGGATGCCATTCACAAACGCCGCTCGGTCAAGCATTTCGATCCCAACCACACCATGACCAAGGAAGAAGAGACCAAACTCTTCCAGGCCATGATTCAAGCTCCCACCAGCTTCAATATTCAGCACTGGCGCTTTGTCATTCTCCGCGACCCCGCGCTGCGTCAGAAAATCCGCAAGGAACATGGTTTTGACCAAAGCCAAATCACTGATGCCAGCCTTCTGGTGCTCTTCACCGCTGATAAAAATGCCTGGAAGAAAAACCCTCAACGCTACTGGGCTAATGCCCCCAAGGAAGTTGCCGACCTTCTTGTTGGTTGGATTGCTCCGTTCCATGAAGGCCGCGAATGGCTTCAACGGGACGAAGCCCAGCGCTCCATCGGCATGGCAATGCAGACCCTTATGCTCGCGGCACAGGATCTCGGCTACGATTCCTGCCCCATGATCGGGTTTGATATTGATGCCGTCAGCAAACTGGTGAAACTCCCCGAAGATCACGTGATTGGCCCACTCGTCGCCGTTGGCAAAAAAACCAAGGACGTTTGGCCAAAACCGGGTCAACTCCCCTTGAGTGAACTTGTGGTTGAAAACCATTTCTAATTCCCAGCCGGAAAACTCAACTCCCCACCGAAAGGTGGAACAATCGTCACGCGCTTCCTTTGTTTGGAACCGCGTGACGTCTTTTTACGGGATACTCTTTCTCCTCACATTCGTTGGTTTTTTCCTGCGAATTCTCTTCTGGGAACAAACCATTTTCAACTCAGACGAAGCTTATCTCACGATTTATGCAAGCAAAGCGGCGCGGTTCTGGGAACTCGAATCCTGGCGTGATTTCCCCCTCACCGGTCTCCGCACCAGTTTTGGTTTCCGTAATCCGCCGCTACTGATCTATCTGATGGCTCCGTGTTTCGCTCTCAGTAGCGACCCCCGATTTGCCATGCTGTTTGTGATTCTCCTCGGCAGTGCGGCCGTCCTGTTTGCGGGTATTGCAACACGAATGCTCTACTGCCCAAAGTCTGGTTTGGTTGTGGCCTTGTTGGTGGCGTTGCTACCAAACGCCGTACAACATTCCCGGCAATTGTGGGGACACGATCTCCAAATCTTCTGTAGTGCACTCGTGTTTTGGGGAGTGGCCTTGGCACTCCGTGAACAACGTCAACGGGGCCTGTGCGTCTCCTTTGCTGCTGCCATTTCCGCCATGGCCTTTCACCTTTCCGGAGTCTTTTTGCTGCTCCTCCCGTTGGGGACACTCCTGCTGCTTCCCAAAAGGAAGGCATGGAAAAGCCTTCTTTTTGTTATCGGGATTCTACTCTTCGTTTACGCTCCATGGTTGGTGGATGAAGCAGGTTGGAATCGTCCGGGGCTTCCTTCCGAAGAACGGTTTGAGAGTCTTCGCATTATGTCGTCCATCCTCATGGGGACGGGGGAGCGGACTCCGGTGGAAACTCCCGTTCTCCCTTCCCTCGGGTGGTTTGCGGTTTTAGTCGATGGGTTTCGATTGGATATTGTGGGGACATACTACCACGATACGTTTTACCAAAACCCCGTACTGCTGCTCCTCATCGGTGGCTTTCAGGTTCTGATGGGTATCTTGATGGTCTCCGGGTTGGTGTTGATGGCTTTACAACGAAACAACCCCATGGCTACTGTGGAACGTCTCCTCATCCTGCAATCCCTTGTCCCACTTCTACTGTTTCAGTTTCTCCCGATCTCCTCCGTCCCCCTGTATATGCTTCCCGCATTTCTACCCGGTTGTATTGCCGTCGTCAGGATGCTGGGTTGGTGTAGTGAGTTCCATCATTCCTCACTCCCCGAATCGTTTGGGAAAATGGTGGCTGTTGGTCTACTATGCTGTATTCTTTTCGGGTCGCTGATTTACGCTTTTCGCACCCATCACGTGCGCCGAAATGCCGACTTCACCCAATCCCTTCCCACTGTTTTTGAATCAAAATTCCGAGCGATCCTCCTCATCCAAACAGTGACAGAGCAGGTGGAAAATCTTCCGCCCGGGAGCTATACAATCCTGCAAAATGGGCGGACTGCTGATGCAGGTGTGGATGTTTGGATTCCTGCGCTTTATTCTTCCATCACCCAAAGCAAAACCTTTCCCTACCATCCAGAAGCGCCCTCGGCTTTTCTGATTCTGGATAATGAAACAAATCTTCATCCCGAATTGGAGGATATCCTCCAACGCAAGGATTACACGCCCTTGAAAACATTACGTGTGTACAGATTCTTTCCCGGGGAACTGCACCGATGGAAGGAACTCACGATGCAATTCCCCAGTTCACGAACGGACGGAACTCCCTCCTCTGTCCCCCATTAACCCATGGGATTTGCCACCAGAAGAATCAGCTCGCCATTTTGAACATCCACGGTGACGCTGGCACCATCTCGGATATTCCCGGCGATGATTTCCCGCCCGAGCTTGGATTCCAGTTGCCGTTGCAAGGTTCGTTTCAGTGGCCGAGCGCCGTACACCGGATCATACCCCAAGGCGGCCAAGTGAAGTTTGGCTTCCTTTGTTAGTTCCAGTGATATTCGCCGATCCTGCAGACGTTTCGCAATCTCCCGCGTCAACAAATCCACAATTAGAGTGAGCTCGTCTCGATTCAGCGGTTTGAACATCACCATCTCATCCACACGGTTGAGGAACTCCGGACGGAAGTGACGCCGTAGTTCCAGAAGAACCATTTCCTTGGCATCCTCACGAACCAGATTATCTGTCCCCAATCCTTCAAGCAGATGGTGAGATCCGATGTTGCTAGTCATGATCACCACGGTGTTTTTGAAACTCACCGTACGCCCTTGGGAGTCGGTCAAACGCCCATCATCCAAAAGCTGAAGCAACACATTAAACACATCCCCGTGGGCTTTTTCCATTTCATCAAAAAGCACCACACAATAGGGCTTACGGCGCACCGCTTCGGTCAATTGTCCCCCTTCCTCATAACCAACGTATCCGGGAGGCGCTCCAATCAAACGGGAAACGGTGTGTTTCTCCATGTACTCGCTCATGTCGATGCGAACAAGATTGTCCTCGGAATCAAACAACGTACGGGCGAGTGTTTTGGCGAGTTCCGTTTTTCCGACCCCGGTGGGTCCGAGAAACAGAAAACTACCGATGGGCCGATTGGGATCCTGAATCCCCGCACGGGCACGAAGGATCGCGTTGGAAACCAGTGTCACCGCTTCATCCTGGCCCACAACCCGTTCGTGCAAAACTTCTTCCAGGCGCAGAAGTTTCTCGCGTTCTCCCTCCAGTAATTTTGTAACGGGAATCCCCGTCCACATACTTACGATACGGGAGATTTCCTCCTCTGTCACCTCTTCACGAAGCAACTGTGTCCCCGGTTTGGCGGCCTCGTTCGCCATGGCAGCTTCCTCCGCTGCCAACTCGCGTTCCAACTGGGGAAGCCGACCAAACTTCAATTCCGCGGCTTTATTGAGATCATACTGGCGCTCGGCGAGTTCAATCTCCCGTCGCACGCTTTCAATATCGTTCCGCAACTGCTGCGCGCGCTTCAGAACGGACTTCTCCTGATCGTACTGGGCTCGGAGTGTAGCCGCTTGTTCGCGCACATTTCCGAGTTCCTTTTGCAGAGCCTTGAGTCGCTCCTGGCTTCCGGTGTCCTTCTCTTTTTTCAGCGATGCCTCTTCGATTTCCAACTGCATCATCCGGCGATTTACGGCATCGAGTTCACTGGGAAGCGAATCGATTTCCGTACGGATCAACGCACAGGCTTCATCCACCAAATCAATCGCCTTGTCCGGGAGAAACCGGTCGGAGATGTAACGATCACTCAGCGTAGCCGCGGCTACAATTGCGGAATCCAAAATCCGAACGCCGTGGTGCACCTCGTATCGTTCCCGCAACCCGCGCAGAATGGAGATTGTATCCTCCACACTTGGTTGATCCACCAGAACCGGCTGAAATCGGCGTTCCAAGGCGGGGTCTTTTTCAATGTATTGGCGATACTCATCCAACGTGGTGGCGCCGATGCAGTGAAGTTCTCCACGTGCCAACATCGGTTTCAACAAATTGCCGGCGTCCATGGCGCCATCGGTTTTTCCAGCCCCAACGATTGTATGAAGCTCATCGATGAAGAGAAGGATTCGCCCCTCCGAGGCTTTCACCTCGTTCAGCACCGCCTTCAACCGTTCCTCGAATTCTCCCCGGTACTTTGCCCCAGCAATGAGCGCCCCCATATCCAGCGCAAAGAGGGATTTGTCCTTCAGGCCCTCGGGTACATCGCCGCGCACAATCCGTTGGGCAAGCCCCTCAGCGATGGCGGTTTTCCCAACACCGGGCTCGCCAATCAAGACGGGATTGTTTTTAGTCTTCCGACTCAAAATCCGAATCACGCGCCGGATTTCCTCATCACGACCAATCACTGGGTCCAGTTTGCCGTCGCGTGCCGCCGCAACCAAATCGCGACCGTAGCGCTGCAACGCCTCGTAGGTTCCTTCAGGACTTGCACTGGTAACGCGTTGATTTCCGCGGATCGCCGTCAATGCCTTGAGAAGTTGATCCTTCCCCACACCGAATTGCTGAAAAAGCTTGGCCAGCTTGGCGTCGCTTTGAAACGCCAGCAACAGGTGCTCCACTGAGACGTAATCATCTTTGAGGCGCCCGGCTTCCTGCTGAGCATCGGCCAGCAGTTTGGCGAGCCGTTGTGTAAGATAAACCTTGCCGGGCTCCGCACCGGGACCTGAGACCCGCGGCCGTGTATTCAGCAACGCTTCCACAGCGCTTTGAAACAGCGGAAGATCCACCTGCAGCTTCGTCAGCAGCCGAGGAGTCAACCCCTCGGGTTGTACCACCAACGCATGAAGCAAGTGCTCCGCATCCACCTCCTGATGCATTCGGCGTGCAGCCTCGGATTGGGCGGAAGCAAGTGCCTCTTGGGATTTTTCTGTAAACTGTTGAAGGTCCATCACGGTACCCCCCTCGAAAAGAATTTCTGACGTTCAACCAAGAGGAGTGCCTGAAGATGCAACGCTTTTGGAGCCCTTACAACCCCGATTGCACCGCTGCGACGGCGCATCACCGGTGCATCAACTGTTGCGCACCACCATGACCTTGGCCGGACGCAGCACGGTTTCTTCCCCCATCAAGTACCCTTTTTGAATCACATGGCATACGGTGTCTTCCGCCAATTCAGGATTCGGAGCAGTCCCCAAAGCCTCATGCAACCGGGGATCGTAAGGCTGATGAAGAGCCTCAATGGGTTTCACCCCCATGCGTTGCAGCGTGGAATTGAACTGCAAAAGAACACCCCGCATCCCCCCCAACCAGGCGTTCTCCTCCGCCCCGGGGGCGTCGAACGCGCGCTCAAAGTTATCCAGAATTTCCAGAAACTCGCGGACAACGGCTTCCCGCTCACGAGTCCGGGAATCCAGGAGTTCCTTGCGGGTGCGTTTACGGAAGTTATCGAACTCCGCCGCCTGCCGGAGCAACCGATCCTGTAGTTCGCGCTCCCGGGAATCAGCCTGAGCAGGTGCCGCTTCAGAAGATCCCGTTCCCTGATGGGATTCCTGAGACTCGATGGGTTCCGCCTCCACCTCCTGAGCCGATGGCTCTCCTGCGGATTGTTGTTGTTCAAACTCGGTGTTCTGCTGTTCACTCATGGGTTTGTTCCTCCAGAAATGCCAGTTCATGGATCATCTTCCTGATTGTTGATGATTGAAACAACACAATCAATGCCGTTGCGCGGCGTTGCACGCAACGTATTACGCAACGGTGCAGCCGGCGACTGGAAATCCCATCGGTTCTTCATACTATTGAAATTATTTGATTTACAAATCATTTCCCGTTGGCCAATTTTTTGAAATAATGGTGGGCAACTCCGGTGCAGAAAATCCGGAACTCAAAATGACACAAGGAGAACTCACCATGAGCACCTATGATCCAATCCGCGAATTCAACACCATCCGCCGGGAGTTTGAACAACTCTTCAACGCCTTCAACCCCGTGGCGGCTCGCACCGCCTTCCTCCCTTCCCTCAGCGCCCGTGCCTACCCCTCCCTAAATATTCAGGACACTCGCGATGATTATGTGGTGGAAGCCCTCGCCCCCGGTCTTGATGCCAGCAAGTTGGACATCACCGTACAAAACAACAAGCTAACCATCCGCGGCGAGAAAGTTTCCCCCGCAGAAAACCTGAAACCTGAGGACTGGCATCGGAATGAACGCGCCACAGGCCGCTTCCTCCGCAGTTTCAATCTTCCCACACCCGTGGACGCGGATCGTGTTTCAGCCGAATATAAGAACGGAATTCTCCGCATCACCCTGCCGAAACGCGAAGAGGCCAAACCCCGCCAAATCGCTGTAAGCATCGCCTAATCCGCTTCCCTCAACCCATGAATCTGCATCATCACAAGGAGAACATCATCATGCCCGAAACAACCGTACAAAACACCAATCACGAAGTCGTTGAGTCCACCCCTCAATCTGTCGCCGTACAAGAAGAAACCCGCCGCCACGAAAACGTTGTCTCCCCTGCGGTGGATATCTACGAAGTCCCCAATGCCCTGATTGTGAAAGCCGATCTCCCTGGTCTTCGCACGGAGGATATCTCCGTAAACGTGGAGCAAAACGTCCTGACCATTTCCGGCAAGTCTCCCCGTCAGGAGGCGGAATATACCTACCGCGAGTTCGAAATCCCCGGTTACTATCGCCAATTCAAACTCGGCGAAAAGATCGATCAAAACAACATTCAGGCGGAATATACCAACGGCGTGCTGACCCTTCATCTGGCATTTGCGGAATCCGCAAAACCCCGCCAAATCAAGGTCAACGTCGGCTAAATCCGATAAACATCCGGAAACACAACGGCTCCCGATCACTCGGGAGCCGTTCCATTTTCAGAAGCCGACTCGCCTCAAGCCTTGCGTTGGGAAACAATCAACTCCGCCAACAACCCGATTCCGCCCAGAAGCATTCCCACGCAAATCAGGATGATGTCCGACTCCTGAAGGGTGTGGGCGTCGGAAAGAAACAGGTTGTAGAACCCGTTCAAAATCCCCAGCAGGATCATGAATCCCGCGATGGGCATATACACGCGCAGGGGTTTGTAGAACGTCATCATCCGAAGAATCGTGATGAAGTACTTGCTGGAATCCACGATGGGGTGAAATTTGGAAACCCCGATACGTTTGTAATACGGCGTGGGGACGTACTTTACGGGATGACCATTCGCCAGGAAGGCAAGCGTCATGCTCGTCACACAGCTAAAGCCATCGGGCATCACCCACAAATACTTGAGCATTACATCGCGCTTGAAAGCCTTCAACCCGGTGTTAAGATCGGGGATGTGGTGACCCGAAATAAAGATCGCCAACTGCCGAAGCACCCATTTGGCGGGGGTGCGGAGCAACTTCAGCGTCCCCTTTTCAGAGGTGCGTGCGCCGTTCACCTGATCGTAATCGGGGAAATACTTCAGCATTTTCGGAATGGTCTTGGGCTCATAGGTGCCGTCCGCATCCAACATGATGATAATCTCACCTTTGGCGTTGATGATGCCCGTTCGGCGTGATGCACCGGATCCCTGATTCTGGCGATGCCGCACCAACCGCACGTTGGGCATTTTCTCCACAATCGCCACGGTGGAATCCGTTGAACAATCGTCCACCACCAACACCTCGTACTTCCAATCCGTGATTTGATCCATCACGGCGCGGATATCACCCACTACTTTTTCCACGGCTTCTTCCTCGTTATAGCACGGAAGTACGATGGAAATGAGACCGGATTCGGAGGGAGTGTATTGGTGAAAAGGTTGCACGATTGGGAAAGTCCTTTGTAGAAACGGTAATGATGTCTAGTATTCAAAAATGGAATCTTAACAATTCCTGAAAGGTGAACAATTTACGTTGTACTAAAGCGCTTAAATAAAACCTATACGTAAAATCCAAATTTCCGACTTTATGGGCACTTGCACTTTGCAACTTCTGGCACGACGCTTCTCACATACTCTTCATAGAAACGGTTCCACGATCATGGCTGACCAGAAAGCTAAGAAATCCGCCGACGCTACGTCCGATGATTCCAAGACGAAGAAGCCCGCTGTGAAGAAATCTTCTACAAAGAGTATGGAAGAGTCTTCCCCCACCGCCGCGAAGAGTTCAACGGCGAAATCCAAGAAAACGTCTTCCCCCAAAACGGTTGTTGTACAAGCCGAGGAAACCGTTGCTGCCAAATCCACCGTACCCTCCCGTTCCCAACGCGCTCAAGCCATTCAGATGGAAGAACTCGTTGGCCTCCCCACAGCCACTAAAACTGCGGAAGAACCCCGCAAAGCCTCCGAAGGTCGCATCGTTCACGATCAACTCAACAAGCGCCCTCCCATCAACGGCATCAGCATCTACCGCCAAGCCCGCGATAATCGCTCCCCCATCAAACGCAAGCAACAACAGGAAGTTTACTACCAGGAACCAAACTCCGAGCTACCTGCCTACTACGGCATCACCCGCGTTCAGGTATTCGTAAAAGATACCGAGTGGCTCTTTGCCTACTGGGACATCTCCCAACAGGATTTGCAAAAGTTCCCGTTCAACAGCAACGACTACAAACTTGTGCTTCGCCTTTTGGAAGTGGATAAAAAGGGCTCCGAAGTTGTAGCCGATGAAATCGCTGTCTCACAAGTTACCACCAGCTGGTACGTGCATATTCCCTCCCCCGGGCGTTCCTACAAGGTTCAACTCGGTCTCAAAAATACCGGAAGCACCGAATTCCTTACACTGGCCACCTCCGGCGCAGTCACCACTCCCTCCCTCGAATTGGTGACTGATCCCTCTGTTCACTATGGCGACTACGATCTGGAAGCCTACCGTCAGTTGCTCAAGATGAGCGGTGCCGGTGAACTTGCCGATCACCTGAGCAGTGGATCCTTCTCTGGAGAACTCGTCTCCCGGTTGAGCCTCGCTCCTTCCAGCTTCAGCGCCTCAGTCTTTAGCGGCTCCTTCCTGAGCAGTGCGTTCACTTCCGAAACTCTCAGCGCCCGTACCAACGCCCTGTTGGATGGCAAAAACCGGAAGTTCTGGCTCGTCATCGATGCGGAAGTCATCGTGTATGGTGCCACCGAACCCGATGCCCAAGTCAGCTTCATGGGCAAACCCATCCGCCTGAATCCCGATGGAACCTTCGGCGTGCGCATGGCTCTACCCGATGGCAAAATCGAATTCCCCGTGGTCGCCACCAGCGCCGACGGCGTGGAAACCAAAACCGTTCGCCCTGTGGTGACACGCAAAACCGAACCACGCTAAGCTTTGGCGCGTCTCCGCGTAAAACTGCTTCCGGCTCGCCAGGCTCCGCCTGGCACTGATTAATTTCTTGATGCCAGGCTGGAGCCTGGCGAGCCGAATTGTGCCCCCACTCTAGTCGACACACC
The DNA here is from genome assembly GCA_033761985.1 of Candidatus Sumerlaeia bacterium. GTDB lineage: Bacteria > Sumerlaeota > Sumerlaeia > SLMS01 > JAHLLQ01 > JANRMB01. The sequence continues at coordinate 21,800 of JANRMB010000142.1, forward strand.
CTCGAAAAAATAACTCCCCCTTGCACCCGGGGGAGTTTTTTTTGACTCTGCAATCGATGAATTTTTGAAATACATGAGACTCGATTGACAACTCTGGAACCTACGGACACAAGCCCTCAGGATTCAACTCCTCAGCCTGTTCAAGATAACAACGTCTCCAACAAACAGCCCATCCCGCAAGGGGTGATCAAACGGCTTTCCCTCTACTCCCGAATTCTCCAACAGCTCGACCGTGAAAAAGTGGAAAAAGTCAGCAGCACGGAATTGGGTCGATTGCTCGAACTCAACTCTTCGCAAGTGCGGAAGGATTTGGCTCATTTCGGTCAGTTTGGTGTCCCGGGTTTCGGCTACCCGGTGAAAGAACTCCGCCATAACATCAAAGTCAT
>JANRMB010000143.1:0-6940 GCA_033761985.1 Candidatus Sumerlaeia bacterium
GGAGTGAGAGCAGTTTATTCAGGCTAACTACCGCCGCCACAACCTCCGCCGCCGCCGCAACCGCTACCCCCACATCCACTCCCACCGCCGCATCCGGAATCACCTCCGCACCCGGATCCGCCACATCCACCTGCTGCTCCACATCCGGCGCCATGATTTTCGTTTCGTTTTTGTTTTTGCTGACGTTTTTGTTGTTCGTTCAACAGATAACCGACAATAAACGCGGAGATGATCACACCAAATGTAATGGTAAAGATAAAGGCTTCCATGGAGGAAAAAGCGAATTGTAGAATGATTAGTCCTATCACCAAGCCTACAAAAGAGAAAGCGCCCACCCAAACCGTTCGTTTCGGTAACACAAAAAAATCGGTGGTGTTTACACGCTGAAAAGACTGATCGCCAAATCGTATATTCGATGGTGGCCAAATATCCTCCGGCGGATTTTCACCAAAAAGTTTTTTGTAACTGATCAACGTTTGATGATACCAAGTCTGGTATTTTATTCGTTCCTGAGCACCTCCTTTCGTCGGTCCATGATGAAGCGGTACACCAACCGTATCTCGACAGAAATCATTCCAATAGTTTTCCGTAAAACACAAATGCAGATGCCACGCCTGATCCACCTCATCCGAAGGCGTTACGGGATGACCAGCCTCCAAAAGGAGAATCAGGAAACGGCGGTATTCGAAGATCACCCGCTGGGTGAATTCTATAGACCAGCCATTTTCTTCCTTCAACCGATCAGAAAAATTGCGGTCGGCAGATTCGTCATCCATCGCAAAGTTTAGAATCTTACTCCTGAGTTCGGTCATGAGTTTCCAACTTCCTTTGAATAAACGATACGGTATTTCCAGTACTAAAAATTATACCTAGAATCAGCACAATAACTGGAAGTAAATAGATTGCGTTGTACCAACTGAATTGCGAAAATGAAGGATTCAACAAAGAACCCGGTAATGCGGGAAGCGTTGCCCTGGCGGGAGCACGATTCCATAACTCGGGATGCGTGTCGGGGTGTTTATTATCTTTCAGCATCTCCTTAAGATAACTCATCCTTCGAGCGTTCGCCTCAACAACCCTTTTCCTTGCAAGAGCATACCAATCATCGAGTTGCTCAAGATCTTCAACGAGCGAACCACCGCGATATGTTATCGTATAGTTCAGCTCTTCTTCAGTAAGCTCCAAAAAGCCTGGATGCAAAACAGGGCGATCTTGTTCAAACAATTCGATCTTTCTGAGTTTTGCCAGATAGGCAACTGAACTTCTTCCTTCAATGAATAGCTGACGGGAAAGCGTATGAAAGAGTTCGATGGATTCCCCACCCGCACCCATGGTGATGATGCCCGTCAATCCCGTGATGGATTCCGAAATATTTGCTTCATTCCGCTTATTATCATCTGAGAATAAACTTCTCTGGTTCTCAAGAACATCGAGTGTAGGGTCCTCTGGAAGATCGATCAACCAGTCCACAATCATCAACTGATACTTTTCTCGACCAAAATGCGCATCGGGGTTTAACTCAATCGCTTGTTTAATAAAATCCCGCCCCTTCACTAAGTCTTCTTTGTTAGTCCAATCCTTTCCCTTTTGAAACCATCGATGCACATGAAAAGTCCCGATATTAGCCAGATATCGATACTCGTGTTCCGCTTTGTTTTCGAGTGCATCACCCAATCGATCCATGCGTTCCTTTTTCGCCTGCATGATGGAAATGGCGTCATCAGATTTCCCGAGTCGATCCCAAGCAACTCCCAGATCATCGAAAAGATAAAAATCATCCGGATTTTTTGTGATCTCCCAAGTCACCCTTTGCACACGTGCCTCATAGAACTCCGGAGGGAACTGATCATAATTCCCAACGATGGCATTCAATGCTTCAGTTCTGCCATCCGCCTCGGCGCTCAATGTATCCCTATCCCAAAGGCACCCCAAAGCGGCGTTCGTGAAAAGCAGGATGGTCAATAACGTGCAAACAATTCTGAGCATGGTTCGCATCTCCCCTTTTTACTCTCTCTTTCGCTTTTTTCCATTCCCCACGCAAGCGACAACCCTGCGGCGCCCCCTTTTTTCATTGCCCGAGAGCCACTCTCCCTGCAAAACCACAACCCCTTTTGTATTCCGTTTCCGGCGGTTTTTGCAACCAAACCGGATCAGCCCCTTGGAGAAAACCCACCATGAGTCGTGGTCATGAGATTCGTCAGCAGTACTTGGAATTCTTCGCCACCCGCCCCGGAGCCGCACACCGTATTGTGGCCCCGGCGCCCATCGTTCCCCCCGACGATCCCACGCTTCTCTTCACCAGCGCGGGAATGGTGCAGTTCAAGTCCCTCTACTCAGGGGCCATCGATCCGCTTCCCTACACCCGTGCCGCCACTTGCCAGCCTTGCCTGCGCGCCGGCGGAAAAGGGAGCGACCTCGAAAACGTCGGTAAAACGCTTCGTCACCACACGTTGTTTGAAATGCTCGGTAACTTCAGCTTCGGCGATTACTTCAAACGCGAGGCAATCCGCTGGGCTTGGGAATTCGTTACACAGGTTTTGAAGCTGAAGGAAGATCGTCTGTTCCCCACGATTTTCATCGACGACCCTGAAGCGGCCGACATTTGGGCCGAGGAAACCGGTGCTCACTACGCCCCCGTTCCGCTTGGCGCAAAAGACAACTTCTGGGGTCCCGCCGGGGAGACCGGTGCCTGTGGCCCCTGCAGCGAACTCTGCTACTTTATGGGTTCTGAAGAAGACCTCGCCCAAATCAAGGCGATGTTCAAGGAATCCAAAGAGAAGGCCCTCGCCACTCTGGCCAAGCGGATTGATCAGGAAGGCGACGTCTTCCTCGAAATCTGGAACATGGTTTTCCCCCAGTTCGATCAACAGCGTGATGGCTCACGCCCGCCTTTGAAGAACCGGGGTATCGACACCGGAGCCGGTCTGGAACGCATGACCACCGTAACCTCCTGGCAGGAAGGATTGGCCGGAACTCCCTACGAGACCGATCTCCTTTGGCCCATCACCAAGGCAGCCGCGGAACTGGTGGGAGTGGATTACGTGCGCGTTCTCGACGACCCCAAACGCGAGCACGCCACCGCCCGTTTGGGTGTGAACGCCATCACCGACCACACCCGGGCGCTGTGCTTCTGCTTGGCCGAGGGAATCACCCCCGGCAACGTGGGTCGTGGTTATGTGGTGCGCCGGATTCAACGCCGCGCGCTTCGCTTTGCCTCGTTGTTGGGTCAACAGGACCCCTTTATGGAACGCCTCGTGGAGCCCGTGCTGGATACCATGGGCGCCACTTATCCACACCTTAAGGCCCAGGCGGAGTTCATCAAGAAAGCCATTCGCATCGAAGAAGCCAGCTTCCTCAAAACCCGCAACCGCGGGATGAAGCTCTTGGATGAGGTCATCGCCCAAACCAAGGATGCCCAAAAAACAACCCTCGATGGTGCCGAAGCCTTCAAGCTCTGGGATACTTATGGTTTCCCCAAAGACATGACCAAAGAGATCGCCGAAGACGAAGGGCTTGTATTTGATGAGTCCGGATATGCCATGGCCCTCGCCGCCCAGAAGGAACGCAGCCGCGAGGATTGGAAAGGCCAACAAGGGGGAGCAGGCGCGGAGTTCCTGGAGAAGCTGGAAGCAGAACTCGGTGAAACCACTTTCACCGGGTACAAATCCACCTCTCAATCCGCTGCCAAGGTAATCGCCATCATCGGCGCCGAAGGTCGTGTGGATGCCGCCCGTGAAGGCGATGAAGTTACCGTTGTACTGAACACCACCCCCTTCTACGCCGAAGCGGGTGGTCAAATTGGCGACACAGGCTTCCTGATCGGAAGCGCCGGTGAAAATCTCTTCGAAGTGGAAGACACCCAGAAGACTCCCAAGAGCCTCTACCTGCACCGTGGAGCCGTGGTGGGATTGAGTCTCAAAGTTGGTGATATTGTCCGCTGCGAAGTCGATGCACAACGCCGCATGGCGATCCGCCGCAACCACTCCACCACGCACCTTCTTCAATCCGCGCTCAAGAAATACGTCGGCAGCCACACCAGCCAAGCGGGTTCCTTCTGTGGACCCGACGGGCTCCGTTTCGACTTCACGCACCCCGAGGCCATTGATCAAGCGACGCTGAGGAAGATTCAGCACGAGGTGAACACCTACATCCTCCAAGACGCGCCGGTCATCACCGAGGTGATGCCCTTGGATGAAGCCCGCAGTAGGGGAGCCATTGCTCCCTTCGGTGAAAAATACGGCGCCACCGTCCGAGTTGTTCAAATGGGTGAAGGCAAAGACCGCGTCAGCTTGGAATTCTGCGGTGGAATTCACTTGGACCGTACTGGTCAGGCGGGCCATTTCCGTATTGTGAGCGAAGGCTCTGTTGCTGCAGGGATCCGCCGCATTGAAGCCGTTACGGGTGAACGCGCCGTGGCTCTTGAACTGGAGGAACAGTATGGCGTGGTAAACCCACTGCAACTGCAACTCGCCACCAAGGGAACCGCCGTAGTGGAACGCGTGGAGCAGCTCACCGCCCGCATCAAGCAACTGGAGAAGCTTTTGGCTCAGGAGAAGAGCAAAGCCGCAACCGCCAATTTGGATCAGTTTGTGGCGAAAGCCTTCTCTCTGGGAGACTGCAAAGTTGCTGTCGCGCATATTGCCGAACTCGGCCCCAACGAGCTCCGTACCGTGGCGACCACTCTTCAACAGAAACTCGGGGAAACCGGAGTCGCTGTGGCCGCTACGGAAAGCGACGACAAAAAGCAATTCGTTGTGGCATGCGGAGCCGTGGCCTTGAAGACTCATCCAGCAGGAACAGTGGTGAATAAAATCGCTGCGGCTTTTGGAGGCAAGGGAGGCGGCAAACCCGAGCTCGCCCAAGCCGGTGCCAAGAGCGATCTTCCACTGGAACCAGTCTTGGCCAAATTGTCTCAGCTGCTGGCTTAACCGAATCAAAATGTCTTGGGAGCCCTTATCCAACGGGCTCCCTTTTCTTTTCTCCAAGCGCGTTAATACCGTTTTTCCCCTTGCGCACAAAACTATTAAGTCGGAATTCTTCTTGCTTGTTTTTTGAAGAGTGGACTGCTGTGCCCTTTTTTGCCCCCTTATGCGCCGGGGAATGTCTTTTCAGACTCTGCACATGAAGCACTCCATCCCCTTGAGAAACGGTTCTTTCTCAACACCCGATCCCTAGTCCAACGAGTTGGCTATGGTATCGGTTTACACCCACCCCTGAAGGAGCCCTTGCGGTTACCCCACCCATGCGCATTGCCAAACACGCCAAACTCCCCGAAGAAGCCGCCGAACTTTTGGAAATCGGTAAGGAACGCGGTCACCTTACTTTCGAGGAAATCAACGAAGCTCTCCCAGAATCCGTCAGCACCACCCAAATGGAAGAACTCTTCGACGAGTTCGAAAAACTCAACATCCTCGTCATCGAGGAAGGTGAGGAAACCAAAAAGCAGCGCGAAGCCCGCGCCCGCGACAACCGTATTCGCAACGCCGCCAAGCTGAAAAAAACCGTCGATGTCGCAAAAAAGAAAGCGGCAAAAACCACGGCACTCACCGGCAGCGCCCGCGACCTTCTCAACCAACAAGCCGATAACTCCCGCATCGATGATCCCGTGCGCCTCTACCTCATGGAAATGGGCAAGGTTCCACTCCTGACCCGTGATGAGGAAGTCTTCCTGGCTAAGCAAATTGAAAAAGGCCGTCACGAAATCACCGGAGCCATTTCCCGCGCCACCATTACTGCCCAGGAATTGGGCCGTATCTACTCGCGTATTGAAACCGGCCAGTTCAACCTCAACGATATTCTGCGTGCGAACGTCGACGAATCAGATCCCGAAGCTCGCGCCAAGATGATCAAAATCATTCTGGATAACCTCAAGAAGGTGCTCGATCACTTTGAGGTGATTGCCGATAAGCTCGACCTTTTGGAAGATCCCACGTTCGATGGCGATGAACGCCGCGAGGTGGAGCAGGATCTTGAACGGCGTCGCGAAGAGATCTATCAGCTTCTCCTCAAAGTGGATCTCAACTTCGCCATCGTTGAGCAGATTGCCCAACAGGTCAAAAACATCTTCGTCCAGATCGATCGCGCCCAAGCCGATATCCAACGCACCCTGTTGGAAGCGATGATGAGCGAAGACGAACTCCGCAAGGTTGTTCGCAAAACCAAAAAGAACAGCCCCGAATCCCGACAACTTGAAAACAAATTCGGCAAGTCGCTGGATGAATTCATCCGCTTGGATAAAGCCATGCGCATGGCCCAGCGGAATATCAAGCGCTTGGAAAAAGAATCCGGCAACCAATACGAAGAACTAAAGATCATCATCCGCCGCATTCGCGAAGGGGAAAAAGAAGCCCACGAAGCCAAGATGAAAGTGGTGGAAGCCAACCTTCGTCTCGTTGTCTCCATCGCTAAAAAATACACCAACCGTGGTCTTCAGTTCCTCGACCTCATTCAAGAGGGGAACATTGGTTTGATGCGCGCGGTGGACAAGTTCGAGTACCAACGGGGGTATAAGTTCTCCACTTACGCCACATGGTGGATTCGCCAAGCTGTAACTCGGGCCATCGCCGATCAAGCGCGGACGATTCGTATTCCCGTCCACATGATTGAAACCATCAACAAGCTTTCCCGAATCCAACGGTATTTGGTGCAGGAACTCGGACGCGAACCAACACCAGAAGAGATCGCCGAAAAAATGGGGATCCCTGTGGAAAAAATCCGCCGGGTCTTCAAAATTGCGATGCAGCCCATCTCTCTCGAGACCCCCATCGGCGAAGACGGTGATTCTCACTTTGGGGACTTCATCCCCGACGAGGATGCCCAGTCTCCGGTTACGGCAACGGCTTACAAGCTGATGCAGGAAAAAATCGAAGAGGTGCTGTCCACCCTTACAGATCGCGAGCAGAAGGTTCTTCGCCTCCGGTTCGGTATTGGCGGAAGCGAC
>JANRMB010000144.1:0-13865 GCA_033761985.1 Candidatus Sumerlaeia bacterium
GATCTCGCCGGCAATGCTGGTTCCGGAGTTAACTCCTCCGTGGTGGATTACGATCTCCCGGGTTTCGGAGTTTTGTCCTACTCCGTGGCCTCTGGGCAGCCCAACCCCACCAACATCGATTCCTTCTCCTTCGAAATTGAATTCGATACCCCCATCAACCCTGCAACATTCACAGCCGATGATCTTTTCACCACCGGTACAACGGTGACAGGCACATTAGTTCCGGTGATTGTTGGTGGTGGTTCTGGTCCTTACACCATCACCTATACGGGCGCTGCCAGCGATGGCGTTGTAGCGGTAACTGTTGATCTCTCCGGTATTGAAGACACCGTTGGTGTTGCTGGTCTTGGTCTTAGCTCCACGGAGGTAATCACCTACGATGCCACTGCAGCTTCTGTGTCCCTCTTCGAGGTTCCCGCGGCACAACCCAACCCCACAAACGTCGATTCGTTCGTTTTTGAAATCACTTTCAGCGAGGACATCGACCCCAGCTCCTTCACCAACGCCAGTCTGGACTTCACAGGTTCCACTGTAACGGGGACACTGATCCCCCTGATCACGGGTTCCGGAGCAGGCCCCTATGTGGTGGCGCTATCTGGTGCCACCAGTGACGGCGATGTCTGGCTCTCCATCGATACCACTGGCATACTGGATCTGGCCGGGAACGCGATGACCGGCGTCGTAGGGCCGCTGGAAATTGTTTATGACACGACCTCTCCCACGGTGATCCTGTTCGATGATTCCGTCGGCCAGCCCGATCCCACCAATGTAGATTTCTTCTCTGTGGAAGTCACCTTCGATGAGGACATCACCACGGGGACACTGACCGCCTTGAATGTGAATACCAGCAATTCCACCGTCGGCGGTACGCTGGTTCCCGTCATTACCGGAACCGGTGCGGGCCCTTATGTCATCACCATCACCGGTGCCACCAGCAGCGGTGTTGTGGAAGTCTATCTGGAACTCCCCGGCATCCTCGATCTTGCTGGAAACAGCATGACCGGTACCACCGCGCCGTTGACCTTCACCTATGACATAGATGGTCCGGGAATCGACTTCGTGCAGGCGGCCACAGGCCAGTCCGACCCCACGAATGTTCTTCCGATCTTCTTCGAGGTACTCTTCACCGAACCGATTGATGAGGCCAGCTTCACCGCTGCCGATCTTTCCTTGGCCGGAAGCACCGCAGCGGGTGGAGGTACGATTGATTCTGTCACAGGTACCGGTGCAGGACCCTACACGGTGGAAGTCAGCGGCTTCACCGGCTCTGGCGATGTTCGGCTGCTTGTTAATACCGCGGCCATTGCAGACGTGTTGGGGAACTTGGGCTCCACCACTTTGGAAGGCACCGTGGTTTATGATATCGAACCTCTTTCTGCGGGCTCCTTCACCACAGCTCCCGCACAACCAAATCCCACCAACATCGCCTCCTTCAGTTATGAAATCCTCTTCGCTGAACCGATCGATGAATCCACCTTTACCGTGGATGATGTCTTCACCACGGGCTCCACTGTGGGTGGCCCGTTGACGTTGACCCTAACAGGGACAGGTGCCGGCCCCTACACACTGACCTTCGTGGGAGCTAGCAATGATGGCTTTGTCATCCCCTCCGTCGATCTCCCCGGCATCACCGATCTGCTTGGCAATCCGGGTGATGCGATTATCTCCGGCCCGGCCATTACTTACGATACAACTCCACCCACCGTGGCCACGCTTGATTTGGCAACAGGTCAGGCAAACCCCACAAACGCCTTGCCCATCCTCTTTGAAGTAACCTTCTCCGAGGCGCTTACAACGGGGACACTCACCACCAGCGACTTTACGTTTGCTGGTACAACCGCTGCCGGAACGCCGATTGTCTCCAGTGTCACCGGAAGCGGTTCAGGCCCCTACACCGTGGAAGTCGATGGCCTCACTGGTTCGGGCCTCGTTGTGCTCAACCTGAGTGGCACGGAAGTAATTGATCTCGCCGGAAATGTTGGCACCGGTACTGACAGCGCCTCTGCAGATTATGATATCGATGGCCCTGCGGTTGTTACTCTCGACAAAACAGCGGCCCAACCCGATCCCGCCACAACGCTCCCGATTGCTTTCGAAGTTGTCTTCGATCAAGCGATCAATCCCGCCACATTCACCGCTGCCGATATCTCCTTTGCGGGAACCACCGCTCCGGGCACGCCTGTGGCTCAAAACCTCACAGGTACCGGTGCCGGACCCTACACCTTCGAGGTCATTGGTCTCACAGGGAACGGAGATGTGGTGGTGACCGTCCTGGCCACTTCCATTGCGGATCCACTCGGCAACAACGGCCCTGCCAACTCCGGAACGGCCACGGTGGAGTATCAACTCCCCGTAGCGGCCAGCATCATCAGTTATACAGTAGCCACCGGCCAACCGAACCCCACCAACACTCTTCCCATTCAATTCGAGGTGGTGTTTGATCAACCCATCAACTCCGCCACCTTCACCGGTGCTGATATCAGCCTTGCTGGCACATCCGCCTTGGGGACGTTTACTCCCGCTGTGATCAGTGGTTCCGGTGCCGGCCCCTACGTTGTGCAGGTAACCGGAAGTATCGCCGTGGATGGCGATTTGGTGACACAGGTACTCGGTTTCAATATTCTCGATGCCAACAACAACACCGTCTCCAATTCCTCCACAACAGCCTCTGTCACCATCGATCGTTCTCGTCCGCAGGTGGTAACGTTCCAAACCACGCCAACTCCGAGCATTTTTGTTCGGACCCAACCGGCGAATCTTTCCATCACGTTCAACAAACCGATCAACTTCACCACGTTCAACGCAAGCGACTTTAGCGTTACCTTGGGAACCGCAACCGGCATCCCCACGGTGCTTGTTACGGGCGGCATCGGTGCAGGCCCTTACACCCTGCAAGTCTCAGGGTTAACGAGTGACGGTACCTTCACCGTGAACTTTGATCAAGCGGGTGTAAGCGATTTCATTGGCAACACGGGTACCGGTGTTCAAAGCCTTGCCCTAACGCTGGATTCCACCGGACCGAACTTGATCTCCATCGCCGCTGCCCCCACACAGACTGTACCGGCACTCACGCTCCCCATTCGAGTGCGCGCCACGTTCAACGAACCCGTCTTGGGCTTCACTCCGTTCGACGTCGCCTTCACCGGCACCACCGCCCCAGGAACACCCACAGCATCCAGTGTGGTTTCGCTCGGTGGCGGTGTGTATGAGATCACCATCAATGGTCTCAGCGGTCCCGGAGACGTGGTGGTGGGGATCAACGTTCCCGGTACAACCGACCTCGCCGGAAACCCCGGCTTGGCCAACCCCATTACCTTCACCATCCCGTTTGGCGCCGCTGCCAGCGTGGAAAACTGGATTCAGTCGCCGTACTAAATCCGCCTGATTAACCGGAACTCATCCAAAACTCGAATAGGTCGTATGTGTCCCATACGACCTATTTTCTCTGCACTCTATTCCCGGTTAGTGTTCTGCAATTTAGTCCAGAACTTTCTCAACGTATCAGGACGTTTTCAAATCGTCGAGATCAAGGCGTGCAAGGCGGGAGCCGATGCGGAGCGTACTCAAGGTACGCGACCGAGGCTTTCGACCGAAGCGCAACACAGCGATCGGCGACTTTGAGAACGTCCTGCAACTTAGTCCTTTTCCCCCAGGACTGTTTTGCTGTTCCTTCTTTCGATGCTTTCCGTTGATGCACCCCGCACTGTCATCATTCTCAACCACAACCTCCGCGAACGGGGAACCTACTTCCGTGCGTGGAAAATGGCCGAGGGCTTTCGGGATCGCGGCGATCGCGTCATCTTCTTCACAACCGGCACGCAGTACTACCGACCCCGCCAGCGGGAGGATTCCGGCATGCTGGTGGTGGAAACACCGAACACTGCGCTCGCTCACGGGCCCGATGGCGGATGGCTTCCCCTCGGTGTTCTTGCCCGGTTGTTGCACGTGCGGCGACTTCCCCGTATTGATCTGGTGTACACGTTTTCCCACAAACCCGTGGATGTGATCCCTGCCCGCTGGGCGCAGAAAAATCGCGGTGCACTTTGGGTGGCGGATTGGTGCGATCTCTGGGGGGGCGAGGGGTTGCACGGTTTGATGCGCCAAAAGTTTGGTACTCCCAAAACGCTCCGCCAGCGGTTCGATGCCCGCGTTGTTCAATGGGATGAAGAGTGGGAACGCCGCACCGCCGTACAGTGCGATTTTCTCACCGTTATCTCCAGCGATTTACGCCGCCGCGCCACCCCGCTTCGTGGGGGGAAACCCATTCATTTTCTTCCCAGTGGCGCTGATTTGGAGCGTATTCAACCGCTCCCCACCAAACCCTCAAGAGAGGCTTTCAATCTCCCGCAGGGTGTTCCGCTACTTGGTTACATGACGAGTTGGTATCCCGATGAGGCCTTCACCCTGAACGCACTCCGGCGAGTGCTTGCGGAGCATCCCCAGGCTGCTGTCGCCATCGCCGGTCCCCCGTTGGAAAATCAGGATCGCCTGCTATCAGAAGCGCCCCTGCGCGGTCGGGTGTATCATTGTGGTCGGCTTCCCTTTGCGAAGGTCCCGGAATTCCTCGCCGCGTGCGATGTCCTCCTCATGCCGCTTGAGGATACTGTTTTCAACCGCAGTCGGTGGCCGAACAAGATCGGCGATTACCTAGCAGCAGCCCGCCCTCAGGTCGCCTGTGGAGTCGGTGATGTGCGGCCTTTTTTGGACGAAGCCCGGCTGGCGGGGTATCCGTTGGGGATTTGCACCCAGCCCACGGTGGAAAGTTTTGCCCAGGGTATTTTGGAAATGCTGGAAATCCCCGAACAGTGGCATGCGTGGGGGCGCAACGCACGGCACTACGCCGAAAACACCCGCCACTGGCCGGCGATCTTCAGAACGTTTCACCAAGCGCTGGAACGGGAATTCCCAAACAAACCCTAACCCGGATTTCTCAGCCGGGCTTAAAAACAAAAACTCCCCCGCACGGCAAAGAGCGGGGGGGTGATTGTTTCGAGGAGGTTGAGGAGACCGGTTACACCAGAACGCGGGGGGCGGCGGCTTTGATCTCTTCGCTCGCCACGTCGGAGTATTTTTTGAAGTTGTTCACAAACATATCGGCGAGCTTGTTGGCTGTGGCCTGATAACCCTCTTTGTCAGCCCAAGCGTTGACGGGGTTCAGCAATTCCGTGGGTACGTTGGGGCAAATGTTGGGGATATGAAGACCAAAGATGGGGTCGGTGGAGAACTCGACTTGGTCAAGTGTCCCTTCCAAGATGGCGTCGATGATGGCGCGGGTGTGTTTGAGTTTGAAGCGTGAACCCACGCCGTAGGAACCACCCGTCCAACCGGTGTTGACGAGCCACACGCGGGAGTTGTGTTTGTGGATTTTTTCCGCCAACATTTCAGCGTACTTGGTGGGGTGCCAAACCAGGAAGGCGGCCCCAAAGCAGGCAGAGAATGTGGCTTCCGGCTCGGTGACACCCACCTCGGTGCCGGCAACTTTCGCCGTGTAGCCGCTGATGAAGTGGAACATCGCCTGACCGGTGGTGAGGCGGCTTACCGGGGGCAGTACACCAAAAGCATCGCAGGTGAGGAAGATGATGTTCTTGGGGTGATCACCCACGCAGGGGATCTTGGCGTTTTCAATAAACTCCACCGGGTACGAACAGCGGGTGTTCTCCGTTTTGGAGATGTTCGTGTAATCCACTTCGAAGGTTTCGGGATCGAAGGCAACGTTTTCCAGCACGGAGCCGAATCGGATGGCGTGGAAGATTTCCGGTTCGCCCTCTTCGGTAAGGTTGATCGTCTTGGCGTAGCAGCCGCCTTCAAAGTTGAAGATCCCCTCGTTGCTCCAGCCGTGCTCGTCGTCGCCGATGAGTTTGCGGTGGGGATCAGCAGAGAGAGTGGTTTTGCCGGTGCCGGAAAGACCAAAGAACAGGGCGGTATCACCTTCCATTCCCTCATTGGCGGAACAGTGCATGGAGAGGACGCCGCGTTTGGGAAGGATGTAGTTCAGAACCGTGAAGATCCCCTTCTTCATTTCACCGGCATACTCGGTGCCGAGAATCACAAACTCACGAGTCTTAAAGTTCAGCTCAATACTGGTGGGGCTGGTAACACCCGGAAGCCGTGTGTTGGCGGACATTTGCCCGGCGTTGTAGATTACCCAATCGGGATCACCAAAGTTTGCGAGTTCATCCTTCGTGGGGCGAATCAACATGTTGTGCATGAACAAAGCATGGTATGCCCGGGTACAGATGACGCGGACCTTGATGCGATAGTTCGGATCCCAACCGGCGAACCCATCAATGACGAAGATCTCATCGCGGCTGTTCAAATAGTTGATCGCTTGCTCCTTGCTGATTTGGAAGCTGTCTTCCTCGATGGGGATGTTCACATTCCCCCACCAGATATCGGCGGAAGAGGTTTCCTCGCGAACGACGCGTTTATCCTTGGGGCTGCGGCCCGTTTTGTTGGCGGAGTCGGAGATCAGGGCGCCGCTGCTGGCGATGTCATAACGGGATTGTGGAGTGGCAATTTTGTAGATCTTCGCCACGGAGGGATTGTGGTGAACGAGCCGGTGGGCCCGCTTCACGATGATGCCTTGCTTGCTGAGATCAACGGTACTCATGATCATGCTCCTGTGTTGCCGTAAAGTTTAACGCAACTCCCATGCAAATCATGACCGAAAAGGTGGTGGGCGGTCAATCAAAACACCGGCGCTGCAGAAATGGGTTGGTTCGGCGGCCAATAAGTTTTCTTTTGTTTACTGCCCTGTGGTGGAAGGCAATTTTTCGAAAATACCTGAAGAAAAACGCTTCACCGTGTAAATAACTTTTGTATATTTTTGTAGGAACCGGAAAAATTTCAGGGGTTTAATAGAAGTCAAGGAAGCAAAAAAGTCAGCGGGGTTAGCTTCTCTGTTGTTCAACAACCCGTCCCTTGGGGAACTTTAGAGTTCCTGTTGCCCGGGGCACGGGTGTTGCAGAACGTTCGGCAACCCTTTTTGGGAAATGGCACTGTACTTCAATGGATTTCCATTCTCGCACTGTTCTTCAAGTGGAAGAACTTCTTTCAGTCATCAGTCGATCCGCGGCGTGCTCCCTGGGGCGCGAGGCTGTGGAGGCTCTCGAGCCCCTCGGGCAGCCCGAAGTGGTGGAAACTCGCCTTCAACGCATCACTGAATTAATGGGTCTTCTGAATCAAAACACCCCGCTCCCATTGGGGGGGCTATCTGATGTCTCCGATTTGTTGCAACTCGCCCGACTGGAGGGAAGCTCGCTCGACCGCGAAGAGTGGCCGCGCCTGGTGAACTGGTTTGCCGCCGTGGAACGCCTGAAACAATTTCTGCACGTTCATCGCGAGTCCAACATCCCCGCACTGCAGCAATTCCTCGGTCCGCTGGGTGAGTACGGTGAGTTCACCGTGGAATTCCGCCGCACGTTTGATGACGACGGATTGATCAAGGATAACGCCTCGCCCGCGCTGGCAAGTCTGCGCAGTCGCATTCGCGGAGCCGAGGCAAGCCTGCGCAAAGCCCTTCAACGGCTTCTGCGCGAGTGGGGCGAACTCGGTGCCCTTCAGGAGGACTTCAGCACCACCCGCGCCGAGCGCTACGTTTTCCCCGTGAAAGCGGGCTCACGCGGAAAAATCAAAGGTATTGTGCACGGAAGTTCCACCAGTGGCGAAACGCTCTACATCGAGCCACTGGAACTGCTGGAGCCCACCAACGAACTCGAATTGCTGCGCGAGGAGGAGCTGCGGGAAATTCACCGCATCCTGTTGGCGCTTACTGCCAAGCTGCGCCCTTTGCTTCCGCAAGTGGGGGAGGATCTGGAGCTTCTTCGGGAACTCGATTGCATCAACGCCCTTGCCCGGCACAGTTGGCAACGCGGATGGAAGATTCCACTCCACGGCACTGGCGGAGCCCTCAAACTGTTTCAAGCCCACCACCCGTTGTTGCAGGAGACGTTGAAGAGTCGCTCCGTCCCAATCAGTATCAGCCTTGATGCCCAGGATCGCGTCGTCGTCATAAGCGGACCCAACGCCGGGGGCAAAACCACCGCCATGAAGACGATTGGGCTGTGCTGCTTCCTTCTTCAGTGCGGTTGCCCAGTCCCCGCGGCGGTGGATTCACGCATTCCGCTTTTCACGGGAATTTTTGCGGACATCGGCGATCAGCAAAGCCTCGAGGATGGTCTCTCCACGTACAGCGGTCACATCCGCCGGATGCGCCAAGTCATCGAAACCGCCGGAAAGGATTCTCTGATCCTGCTCGATGAATTGGGGACGGGGACGGATCCCGATGAAGGGGGCGCGCTGGCTCAATCGCTTCTGGAATTCCTTCTGAATCGCACGCAGCTCACGGTCTCCACCAGTCACTTGGCGGCGTTGAAAATATGGGCGGGGGACACTGAAGGTGCCCGGAACGCAAGCTTCCGTCTCGATCCCGCCACGCACCAGCCCACGTTTACGGTGACACTTGATCTCCCCGGAGCGAGTGAGGCGCTGACCATCGCCGAAAACCACGGAATGCCCGAACCGATTTTGGCCCGAGCCCGTGAGTTGGTTGGTGATCAAAAACTGGCTTTGGGTGAATTGCTCAATCGTATTGAAAGCCTTGAAAAGAGTCTCGCCCAATCCACGCGGGAAGTCGCTGCGCGAGCAAAAGCCCTCGAAGAACAGGAGCGCCTGGCGGCCCGCCGCTCGGAGGAACTCAAAGCCGAAAAGCGTGCCCTCAAAGCCCAATTCCTCAACGAGCAGCGAACCGAATTGGAAAAACTCCGCGAGGAAATTGAACGGCAAATTGCAGGGCTCCCCAGCGAGGAGTTTCAGCTTTCCCAGCGGCGCGATGCCCTCAACCAACTCCGCAATCGCCTCAAATCCGAACAAGGGCAAGTCCACCTTCAACGTGCCCAACTGGCCCGCCAATCCACGGGGACACAGGAACCTGTTTCAGGAGATATTGCTCCCGGCCTCAAGGTCTATGTAAAGCCCTTGGCTGCATGGGGTGAAGTCCGGGAAGTCACTCGTGATGGCAAACGCGCCCGGGTACAGGTGGGCCTCGCCGAGACCACTCTTCCCCTGAGCGATTTATCCCGACGCGAGCCCTCTTTGGTGGAGCAATACAGCGCCCGGGGACTCACTCCGCCCACTTCTCCGGAGGATGGGGACATAGATGATTCCGGCAAATCATCTGCTCGCAAAAACAAACCCAGCAAGCGCTTAAAAGCCGCTCTGGAAGTTGATGCCTCACCTCCCAGCATGGAAGTAATGCGTCCCCGTCAGGAACTCTTCAACACTCCCGTGCAGCGGCAACGTAAAGTCCGCGAGGAACTCAAATCCGAACTCGATCTCCATGGCTTCCGTGTGGAGCAAGCTATCGAGGAACTCGACAAATATCTCGATCGTGCCCTGCTCGCCAACTTCAACGAAGTACGCATCATCCATGGATTGGGAGAAGGAAAACTCTACCGCGCCGTGCATGATTACCTCCGCAACAATCGCAGCATAAAATACTTCCGCTTCGGTCTCGATGTGGAAGGCGGCGGCGGCGTCACGGTGGTGGAACTCTAATGACCCTTCTACAAGGCGTGGAACTCATCGCCACCATCTTCGGGCTTCTGTTTGTCATCCTTCGGATTCGGCAATCGCTCTGGTGTTGGCCGGTGGGGCTTCTCTATATCTTCCCCTCCATTTATCTGTTCTACAACTGGAAGCTTTATTCTGATCTCATCCTTCAAGTTTTCTACATCTTTACCACGTTCTATGGTTGGTGGTATTGGAGCAGTGGCCGCATGGCGCTCGATAGCGACACTGTCCCTGTTGTTTCCCTTTCCTACCAGCAGCAAGCTCTGCTCCTTGTTCCCATCGCATTGGGGACACTGATCGTTGGTTCCCTCATGCATCACCATCTGGGCGCCTCGTTCCCCTATCCTGATGCGTTTGTCCTGGTGGCGAGTTTGGTGGCCGAGGTTCTTGCCGCACGCAAGATTCTCCAAAACTGGCATCTGTGGATTTTGGTGAACATCACCGCGTTCTGCTTAATCCTGATGAAGGGCGGAACCATCTATGCAATACTATACTTCGTCTTTATCGTTCTGTCCTTCACAGGTCTTCGCAGTTGGTTGAAGGAGAGATGAATTGCCAGCATCCGATTGGAAAATCGGCTTTTCTTCACGGGGCATTTCCACCCGATTGGATCCCTGTCCCCCAGTCTTACCAACGCGTCTGTGCAGAGGAACTTTCCCGCTCCATCGTCCCCCTGCAGGAGCTTCCTGCGTCCTCCGATTCCGCACTCTTCGGGTGTACGGTGCCGCATCAACACCTTGCACAACCGCATCGCGTTTCCATCATCCCCCTTTGGGCGCAGGCAACCGATTTCCGTACGGAGTCTTTCGCTTCCTGTGATTGCGCGCCACTGCGCGTGTGCTTGTTCGGGTGTGAAAGCACCGGAAAAACCCAACTCGCCGAACAACTAGCCCGGCACTTCAAAACCGTGGCCTCGGAGGAATACGCTCGCACCTGGTTTACGTTCCACGGGGATCAGGGGACACTCGCTGATATTCCCAAAACTGCTCGGGGGCAATGGGCCGTCAACCGAGCCGCGGAACTCCTCGCCCCGGAAGTCGTCTTCTTCGATTCTGATCTCCTGCTGACCCAACTATGGAGTGAGTCGCTCTTTGGTGAATGCCCGGAAGAGGTCTCCCGGGCCGCTCAGGAAAACCTTTCCGACCTCTATCTCCTCACCGATATCGACCTCCCTTGGGAACCCGATCCCCAGCGCTGTTTTCCCCATCCGGAGGAACGCGCCCAATTTCATGCCCGGGCAGTAGAGTTGCTGAAATCCACCGGCCGCCCTTGGGTTCTTATTCAAGGAAGCGGCGATGCGCGCCTAAACGCTGCGCTTCAAGCCCTGCGAACGCTCTCGTAGAACCACTCAAGAAAAACTTTTGTCAACACCCTCAACGTGCTCACTTTCAGGTCACTGACCATGTTGACCAAACCAACCCAAACGAGGTCGTCCTGCGCTTTCACTTGCTCCACCTTTCAATTCAGCGCATTCCTATTCGAAATATTCCCCCTCCTTATTGAACGCACCAACCCCATGGCCTCCGTTGTACTGGAAAATCTCACCAAAGTTTACCGACCCAACACCACCGCCGTGGACCGGTTGAATCTGGAAATTCGCGACAAGGAGTTCCTCGTCTTCGTGGGGCCCTCCGGCTGCGGAAAAACCTCCACCCTCCGCATGATCGCCGGTCTTGAGGAAATCACCAGCGGTACCATCCGCATCGGCGAACGCGTCGTCAATCAGGTCGCCGCCAAAGACCGCGACATCGCCATGGTCTTTCAAAACTTCGCCCTCTACCCGCACATGACCGCGTGGGAAAACATGGCCTTCGCCTTGGAACGCCGCAAGTTCAGTCGGGCGGAGATTGATCTCCGGGTACAGGAAGCGGCCGAAATTCTGGGAATTCAGGATCTTCTGGGTCGGCGCCCTCGCGAACTCTCCGGCGGGCAACGCCAACGCGTCGCCGTGGGGAAAGCCATCGTCCGCAAACCCCAGGTTTTCCTCTTTGATGAACCCCTCTCCAACCTCGACGCCCAACTCCGCACCCAAATGCGGGTGGAACTCAGCAAACTCCACGCACGCCTGCAAACGACGATGATCTACGTCACGCACGATCAGGTGGAGGCCATGACCATGGGCGATCGCATCGTTGTGATGAAGGACGGATTGATTCAACAAGTCGCCGATCCCATCACCCTCTACGAGCATCCCCGAAACCGCTTTGTGGCGGGGTTTATCGGCCATCCGGCAATGAACTTTCTCAAGGGCGAATTACAGGAGGAAAACGACCGGCTGGTGTTTGCCGAAGATTTCCTCCGTCTTCCCCTTCCGGAGAAAACCGCCCGCACCCTGCGCGATCGCCACAAGGTGGAAAAACAAGTCATCCTGGGAATCCGCCCTGAGGATTTGCACGATCCTCTTCACCCCCCCGACCGTGCCGCCACGCATGAAATTCAGGCCCGTGTTGAGGTTCTGGAACCCATCGGAAGCGAACTCACGCTTTACCTCACCACCGGCTCCCATCCACTGGTGGCACGCGTACCGCCCCGTACTCCTGCTGAGATTGATGAAACAAAATCCCTGCTCGTGAATCTCGATAAACTGCACTTCTTCGATCCCATCACCGGCGCCCGGTTGGTGGAGTAAGGGCGGGAGGGGCACCCCCGTTCCCAGACCCAGAAAAATGAACGGAATCAACCACCCATTTTCCAGTTTATCAGGAGCAACCGATCCGTCCCAAGGAAACTCCCCGCCACTGCGCCCAGAGACCGCCCAATGACTATGCCCTGATGCGACTGGGATTTACCAGAAAAGCTTCAGCACTAAGGACTAAACCGATCCAACTCTCCGAAACTCCCCGACACTGCGCCCAGCGGGCGCCCTCTTCCCAGCCCCCGATGAGCGTAAGCGAATCGGTGGGAACCCCGGAAAAAAGTTGGCCCAACCCCGGACGGGGTTGTACAAAAACGCCAACCTCCACAGAATGTTTTTCCGCTGATGTCCACCCATGTTGCCTCCCTCCACCATATTGTTTTTGCCACAAAACACCGTCGCCCAACCATCGCTCAACCCCATCGGCGTGAACTGTTCGCCTACATCCACGGCATCATTCGAAACCTCAAATGCACCCTCTACCGGTTGAATGGTATGGACGATCATCTGCATCTGTTGGTGGGAATTCATCCCTCCCTGAGCCTCTCCGAGTTCGTCAAAAAAATCAAACTCGCCGCCGGAGAATGGATGCGCAAAAGCACGCACTTCCCGGCTTTTGATTATTGGCAGGAGGGCTACGGAGCCTTTACCATCAGTTGGAAGGATAAAAATGATGTCATCGAGTATATCATTAACCAGGAGGAACACCACCGCGGAGAGAATAGTTTGGCGGAATTCAAGCGATTGTTGGAAGCTTCCGGATTGGAATGGAACGCGGCGTATGACGAATGAGGTGGCACCCCGTTCGGGGTTGCGGTTGGGGGGGCGATGGTACCCACCGATTCACTTCGTTCATCGGGGGCTGGAAAGAGGGCGCCCTCTGGGCGCAGTGGCAGTGAGTTTCCGGAAGTCGAAACGGTATATTCCGTGGTACAGAAGCATCGCTGGATATATCCGTACGCATCCGGAGATGGTCATTTGGCGGCCGCTGGTGTACTGGCGGAAGTTACCGGAGGTCGGATCGGTTGCTCCAGATGAACTGGATAGTTGGTGGTTCATTCCAGTCGTTTTTCTGGTGCTAAAAAGCGGGGTGGCGCTGGGCGCAGTGGCGGGGAGTTACCGGAGGTCGGATCAGTTTAGCCCTTGGTACCGTAGCTTTGCTGGTAAATCCCAGTCGCATCCGGAGACGGTTACTGCCCGAAGGGTCGATGCCGGGTACCGTAACCATGACGCACGGCGCCCCGGAGGGACGCCCATTCAGATCAATCCGTTGGAGATTGAGTCGCCGTTAACCGCCGGCGAATCGTTTCATCACGTCCGTCAACCGAGCTTCTTTGGCGTTGCCGAGCCACGGCTCCAAGCTTTTCCGGATGTACTTGCCGATTTGGTCGGCCTCCAAGTTTACGCGGTCGCCGGATTTGCGCAGGTGCAGGGTCGTCTTCTTCCACGTTTCCGGAATGATCCAGAGCGAGAATCCCGTATTCGTGACATCCACCAAGGTGAGGCTGATGCCATCAACGGCGATGGAGCCTTTTTCAATGCAGAGTTGTAGAATATTCTCCGGTGCGCCAATGCTCAGCCGCCAGGAGTCCCCCTGATCCTCGGCGCCGAGAAAGGTTCCGAAAGAATCCACGTGCCCGCTGACGAGGTGGCCGCCGAG